>JAWOBP010000233.1:0-18257 GCA_046484285.1 Polyangia bacterium | reverse complement strand
CTGCGCGAGGAGCGGATCAGGGAGACAGAGCGGGAGCACCGGGAGGCGTCGCGCGACTACCTGGCCGGGGACTACTGGCGCGAGTTTCCGGCGGGCACGTTCAGGCCGCCGATCATCGAGCCCTACAGGCCCAAGCACCGGTACTGGAGCGGGTACGTCTAGCCGGGCTGATTCGGCAGGGGCGAAGGGGGGAGTGACGCCGCGCAAGACGGCGCCGGGCGCCGGGGTGCGTCCAGGACACGATTTCCAGGCGAAAACGGACGAGCTCGAGGGGCGAGCCGGCGCGAGAATCGGCCGCAGGCGACCGATTCGGGGCGCGGACAGCCGAAATGTCAGGCGGCAGCCCGGCCGGATATGCTTCGGCCGGCGAATACTGCCGCTGTCTGTTCTTGGTGTCTGACACCCGGGCCTGACGCAGCTCCAGGCCCCCGGCCCGAAACGATCCGCACCGGGTAGTCGTCCCGCCCCCGCCGCCGCTCGAGAGAGCTCGCCAACCGCTCGTCTGGCAGCGCGTCGAGCACGGGGCGCAGCCGGTCCAGATCCGAGGCCGCGTCAATTTGTTGCCACGTGAACAGGGAAGGCTGTGTCTCTTTCGGCAAAGGCCGGCTCACCCCCTTGAAACCGGGGTATCGCGATCGAGCACCGCCCGCCGGACTCCCGGCCCGAAACGTTTTCCCCACAGCGCGGAATGCTCGGGGGCTCGTGTCAGCTCTGCTGGGAGGTGTTGCGGCGGATCCTGATCTCGGCCAGCTCTTCGTCGCTGAGGCCGGCGCGGCGGTAGATCGGCTTCTCGCCGGGGCGGGAGTAGTCGACCCACCAGGCGTTGCTGTCGCGGACGTCCATGTGAATGAAAACAGAGTTGGGGTAGTAGCCCACGCCCACGTTGTCGAAGCGCCGCACGAACCAGGCCAGTTCCCTGTTGCCCACGCCGGCGACGCGGAAATCCAGGGCGCGTCCCTTGTTGTGGTACGATTCGTGATCGTCCGATTTGCCCACGCGCTGGCCCGAGATGATCTCGATCCGCTTGCCGGGCCAGTGCTCCGCGATCTTTTGCAGCAGCACCAGCAGTCGCGTGTGCAGGGGGAAGGGCGGCTCCTCCATCCGCGGCGGCGCGGAGATCTCGGAAATGATCTCTACGGCGTCGGGGTTGGCGCGTCCGTCGCAGAAGCAGAGGGGAACCTCGCGCGTCACGTCGGTGCGGACCCGGTAGAGCGTGACCGCCCCGCGGTAGCAGGGTGGGGGCGGCACGAGCTCCCGGACGCGGTCGGCGCCCGGGACGAGCAGCTTTCGCCCCGCGCGGACGCGGTCGGGGTTTTCGATACCGTTGGCGCGCACGATCCGGGAGACCGGGACGCCGTAGATCTCGGAGATGCGCGTCAGGGTGAACCCCTCGGGGATCGCGAGCCGCACGCCGCGCCTGGTCAGCATGCCGTTTTTCGGATCGCCGGGGATCAGGATCTCGGTGCCGGCCAGGATCCGATCCGGGTTTTCCAGGTCATTGATCTCGACCAGGTCTTCCACGCGCACACCGTACGACGCGGCGATATCGCTCAGAGAGTCGCCCTCGCCGACGAGATGGCGCTGCACGGGCTCCAGGTCGGCCTTGTCGCGAGCCGAGGACTCGGCCGGGCCCACCGCCAGGGCAGAGGCGGCGGCGATCCAGACCGCGCCGGCCAGCAGGAACAGGCTGAGAAGTTGAATGCTGCGTATCCGTGGATCGAAATGCATGACAACCTCCTACATATATTGAATATGCACACATAGGACTACATGTCAAGAAAAGGAGGACGCAGTTCGCCGCCCGTTCTTGAAAGGTCGCTGCAGGGGGGTTTTCAGTCCGTGGTTTTCGGCTCGTCGAGGCGCGCGGCCAGCTTTTTCGCGCGCTTGCGTCCGGCCGCGCTCCGCAGCCAGATCGACAGAGCGTAGAGCGCGATCAGGCCCAGGATCACCGAGTAGGCGGCGATCGCCAGGCCCGAGCCGCTGACGGTCTCCAGCGAGGCCGGATCGACCGGCACGAAATCGTCTCCGCTCTCCGCCAGGGAGGCGAGCGGGGACAGGCAGCCGAGCATCGCGGCGATCAGAGCCGCACCGGAAGGCCTGGGAATCACGATTCCCTCCTTCGATCGAGCAGCCGCGCGGTCCTGTCCAGCTCGATCTCGGTTCGCCGGCGGGATCGCGAGGCGAGAGCCAGCGCGATCCAGGTCGCGGCCAGAGTCCCGGCGGCGATGATTCCGATCGCCCACAGGGCCCGGTCGGGGAAGCCTTCCGAGGCGCCGGCCTCGAAGCTCGTTGCGGTCGACGGCCCTCCGGCGGAGGGATCGCCGGCCGCCTCTGTCCGGAGAGGGACGAGAACGAAAAGCCCGGCCACCGCCAGGCACAAAACGATTTCGGCCGCGCGGCTCACTCTCTTGCCTCCGGTCCCTCCACCGTGATTCGCTCCTCCAACTCCGCGATACGGTGACGCTGTCGCTCCAGGGCGTGGCGTTGAATCAGCAAGACCGCGAACAGCAGGGTGAAAGCAACCATCGACACGGCGAAGGTCACCCCCATCTCGAAGGTCAGCCCGCCGCCCCCGGATCCGATCACCGTGGGATGCTGGCCGCGCCATTTCTGCACCGAGATGTGGATGATCGGAACCACGCAGGCTCCGACGATCGCCAGCGCGGCCGAAAAACGTCGCTCCGCCTCGCCGCTGCCGCGGGCGCGCAGCAGGTTGTAGGCCGCGACGATCAGGGTGAACAGCAGGGTCGAGGTCAGGCGCGGATCCCAGCTCCAGTAGGCGCCCCACGATTTGCGTCCCCACAGCGGTCCGGTGATCATCACCGCCGCGGCGAACACCATCGCGATCTCGGCGGCCGAGCGGGCCAGCGCGTCCCAGCGCGGAGAGCGGCGCGCCAGGTAGACGATTGACGCCACAGTGCAGACCGCCCAGGAGAGGTACATCGAGTACGCCGAGGGGACGTGGAAGTAGAAGATCTTTTGCACGACGCCCATCCGCGCCTCGACCGGAGCCCAGGCCAGGGCGAGCCACAGGGAGAGCCCCAGCCCCAGGACGGCTATCGAGACCAGCAGCGGATGCAAGACGCGAGACATCTCGCCCAGCCCGATACCACAAAACCCGGCGGAGCAAAATCACCCGGGCGGTTCGGCGGCCAGGCGAGGCCTACCAGCCTTTCTTCCACTTGTTCCACTTTTGCTCGAGCTTGTCCGAGAGCCCCTCGTCTTTGCCGGAGTCGCCGCCCGACGGCGAGCCGCCCGGCGACGAGCCGCCGCCCTTGCTCCCGGTGCCGGCGGAAGGGTAGAACACGATCCGGTCGATCCCGACCTCGAAAGTCGCCCACCAGTCGGCCGAGCGCGTGAAGCGCAATTCGACACTGCCGTCGCTTTTCACGTAGTCGGAGGCGTCTTTCGCGCCGACCTCGACGGTGGTGTCCTCGACGCCGACCTCGCCTTTGCCGATCCAGTCCCACTCGCCGGTCTTCCAGTTGCGGAGGTGGACGTGCGTGACGGTCGGGGCGTCGTAGCAGCGGGCCTCGAGCACCACGCGCAGCTTGCCCGTGTCTTTGGGATCGGGCAGGCGCGTCTTTATCACCGCGGAGAGGTAGCGCTTCTTGCCCGACTGGGTGGAGCGCAGCACGAGCAGGCGATCGTCGCTGGAGACCAGGCTGTCCGCCGGGGCCTTCAGCGTCGAGCCGCGGCTGAGGGAGTAGCCCGTGGGCGCGATTCCGCCGCCGTCGTCCCCGGAAGGGGAGCCGCCCGAAGGGGAGCCGCCCGAAGGGGAGCCGCCCGAAGAGGAGCCGCCCGAAGAGGAGCCGCCCGAAGAGGAGCCCTTCTTGCCCAGCGCGCTTCCCACGTCGATACGGCCGTGGGCGACCCAACCGCCCACCGGAACGCTGCTGTTCTCGATGTCGCGGCGCACGCTCTCGTTCGTCGCACCGGGGCGGCTGAACAGCAGCCCGGCCAGCCCGGCGACGTAGGGGGTCGCCATCGAGGTGCCGTTTTTGTGCTCGTAGCCGCCCCCGGGGACCGTGCTGACGATCAAGCTGCCCGGAGCCGCCACGTCGACCCAGGATCCGTGGTTGGAGAAGCCGGCGCGCTGGTCGTTGCGATCCGTGGCCGCGACCGCCAGGCAGAGCTCGTGGTAGGCGGGGTAGTGCGGGCTGTCGACCCCGCTGTTGCCCGCCGCGGCGATCAGGATCGCGCCTTCGTCCCAGGCGTGCCGCATGGCGTCCAGCTGGGTCGAGGAGGGAAAGAGCCCGCCCAGGCTCAGCGAGATCACGTCCGCGCCGTGGTCCGCGGCCCAGATGATGCCCTTGGCCACATTGCTCGCCGAGCCGCCTTCCGGTCTGAGCACGCGCACCGGCATCACCGAGCAGTTGGGGCAGACGCCGGCGATTCCCTCGCCGTTGTTGGCGCTCGCCGCGGCGATCCCGGCGCAGTGTGTTCCGTGGCCGCCCACGTCGTCCGCCCTGGCGTCGCCGTCGACGAAATCGCGTCCGGCGACGAGACGATCGACGAGGTCCGGGTGGTCCAGATCGACGCCGGTGTCGACAATCGCGATCACGGCCTCGGAGCTGCCGGTCTCGACTCCCCAGCCGGCGGGAGTGCGTATCTTGCGGATTCCCCACTGCTCGTCCCAGCGCGGGTCCGAGGGCGCCCAGACCGGCTCGAAGATCAGGTTGGGCTCGGCGTACTCCACGAACGGGAGCTTCTCGAGGCGGGCCAGCCCCTGCTCCACGCTGATTCCGCCGGGAAGCTCGATCCTGGACACGTCTATCCTCGAGAGCTTCTCGAGCAGCCGCGCCCCGATCTCGTCAATCGCCTCCGCGCCGGGGCCTTGGTAACCGCTCTTGAACTTGACCAGGATCTCGCCGGGAACGATCTTCTTTTCCGGCTCGGCGGCGGTCGTCGTCACGGGCGAGGCGGCGACCGCCAGCGCGGCGACGAGGGCGATTGTGCAAAAGACAGTCAATCGAGAACGCATTTCGCACCTCCGAGACGTGCATGCGCGGCGATCATATCTCTAATTCGATGTCTGCGCCGCCGGAAAAATTCACGCCCGGCGGCGGGCGGCGAGCCGATCTCGAAAAGCGGGGCAAAAGAAATCGGCAAGTCCGGTGTCGCGCTGCCGGCGAGTCGCTATAATCGGGAGTGTCGTCCGCAGTGGGCGGCCCGGAAGAAAGGGGAGGTGAGCAATGCCGACATTCGTCTTGATGACCAAGCTTCGACCCGAGAGCGTGCACGACGCGGAAAAGCGCAAGGAGATGGGCAGGGAGTGGTTCCGCAAGGTCAAGAATCGCTGCCCCGGAGTCGAGTGGAAGGCGCACTACGCGATCCTCGGCCCCTACGATTTCATGGATATCTACGAGGCGCCGGACGCGGAGACTGCGCACAAGGTGTCCCTGATCTCCCGCTCGGAGGGCGCGCTGACCGCCGAGAGCTGGCAGGCTCTCCCCTACGAGAAATACCTCGAGCTGCTCGAGCAGGTGACAGACTGATCGAGCCGTCTCGGCGGATCGATCGAAAATCTTCGAAAGAGCCGGGCGCCGGCGGCGTCGATCACTCGGCGGCGCGCCTTTGCCAACGGCGCCAACGATGATATTGAACCGCGAGTCGGTTTCGATCCGCGTGTGGAAGATGAAAGCGATCGACATCGCGAGGGTGACGGGCCGCGCCGCCGCGGCGCTGGGCAGCACGTTCGCCATACATTGGATCGGCGTTCGAGCGCGTCAGATCTTCACCGGGCGCTACTACCCAGGCGCGATCGGTCTGTGGGGGCGCTGCCTGGCGGGGATCATGGGAATTCGTGTCCATCGGCTCAACGAGCGGACCGGCCCTCGGGGTGGGATGATCGTCGCCAACCACATGGGCTTTCTCGATGTCCCGGCGCTTCTGTGTCATTTTCCCGCTCTTTTCGTGATCAAGATGGAGATGCGGCGTGTCTTCTATTTTGGAAAGGCGTTGGCCAGGCAGGGACACGTGTTCGTGGAGCGAGGAGACAAGGATTCGAGGCGCGGCGCGGCTCGCGGGCTTCGCCGGCGCCTGGAGCAGGGATACCCGGTGATCGTGTTTCCCGAGGGGAGAGCCAGCCCAGGCGCGGAGAGGCTGCCGTTCAAGGTCGGCTCATTTGCCGCGGCCAAGGAGGCCGGGGTGCCGGTCGAGGGCTGCGTGATCGACTACCTCCCGGATCGCCGGATGCTGGAATGGGACGTCGAGCGCAAGACATTGCCGCAGCTGGCCGAGCTGTTCGCCCGCAGGCGCACGGAGATCAGCCTGGAGTTCGTCCCGGCTCGCGAGGTCGAGGGCGATCCGGCCCGGGCCGCCGAGGAGTGGCACGATCTCTTTCAGCACAAGCTCGAGCAATACGACCGCCGGCGCGAGAGCCGGGCCGCGGGCGAGGACGGGCAAGGCGGAGGTGTTGCGCGGTGAGCGGGAGCACCTTGCGGGGAGTCGTCTTCGACCTCGACGGCACGCTCTACGAACTCGGAGCGCGCAAGGCGAGGATGGCGCTGCTGCTCTGGCGGGAGCTCGGCCTCCTGAGGCGCCTGCAACCGGTCAGGCGCTCGCTGCGTGGGCGGGTTTTCGCGAGCCGGGAGGAGCTCTTGGGCGAGATGTACAGCCGGCTCGCGAGCCGCGCCGGAGTGGAGCCGGAACGGGCGGCCCGCTGGTACCGGGAACGTTTCCTGGCGGAGTTCGTGCGGCTGCTTCGCCGTCGTGCAAAGACCAGACCGGGGCTGGAGGGGCTGCTGAAAAGCTTGCGTCGGCAAGGGATCAGGCTGGCGGTGCTCTCGGACTACGGGATGGTCGAGGAGCGACTGGAGGCGTTGGGCATCGATCCGTCGCTGTTCGATGAGATAGCGGCGATGGAGGACTGGGGAGTGTTGAAACCGGCAGGCTCTCCGCTACGGGATATCTCGGGGAAATGGGGGGTCGAACCATCGGGTGTGATCGTGGTAGGAGACCGGCTTGAGCTGGACGGACGCTCGGCCGAGGAGGCCGGGATGGATTTCGTCGGAGTCGCGGGGCGGCCGCAGGCCGAGGAGACCCGCTGGAGTCGTTGGAAAGATGTCGCGGCGCTGTTGGAAAGGCGCGCCGCGCAGAGCGAGGCGACGTTTACGGGCCGGTCGACCGGCGACGATGGTTCCGCGCCGATGCGGGACGTTGTGGAGTGAGCAAATGAGCCGATACGACATCGCGATCGTGGGGATGGGATGCGTTTTCCCGTCCGCCAACAATGTCGAGCAGTACTGGAAGAACATTCTGAGCGGGAAGCGCTTTTTCCAAAAGATGCCCGATCGGATCTGGCACATAGACAACTTCTATTCGCCGGATTCGGGACGGCCGGAGAAGAGCTACACCGACGTCGGCTCGTTCATCGAGGATTTCGAGTTTCCTTTCTTGGACTACAAGTTGCCGCCCAAGGGCATGCAGGGCGTCGATCCGGCGCAGCTGGTCGCCCTCGAGGCGACCAGGGAGGCGTTGGAGGACGCCGGAATCGAGCCGCGCTCGGAGACGCTGGCAGGCGCGATCACCCTGATCGGCACCAGCGGCGTCGACATGTTCGCCCACTCCACGATCATGCTGCAGCGTCACGCCTTCTTCCGCCCGCTGGCGGAGAAGCTGCGCGAGCGGGGAGTCGCACCGGAGGTGATCGAACAGCTCGAGGAGCAGTTCGCTCGGGAGCTGGAATCGCGCGGTCATACCTGGAACCCCAGCATCGCCGCGGTAGGATCCGTACCGTCCTCGATCTCCAACCGCGTGGCCCAGGTGTTCGGGATCGGCGGCTACAACATGACCGTCGACGCGGCCTGCGCCTCCTCGTTCGTCGCGCTCGACACGGCCTGCCTCGCCCTGCAGGCCGGTGACGCGAAGGTGGCGATCGCCGGGGGTACCGACCTCGGGACCAACCCCTCCATCTACGTCGGGTTCAGCCGCGTGGAAGGCTTGAGCCGCAAGGGGATCGCCTGCCCGTTCGATCACACCGCGGACGGGCTCGTGATCGGCGAGGGCACCGGGGTGGTGGTGGTCAAGCTGCTCGAGGACGCACTGGCGGACGGAGATCGGATTCGGGCCGTGATCCGCGGGATCGGCGCTTCGTCGGACGGCGCTGGACAGGCGATCTACGCGCCGTCGGCCGAAGGGCGAGCCGAGGCGATGGTCGACGCGTTGAAGTGCGCGGAGACGGAGCATTCCGACATCCAGTATCTGGAGGCGCACGCCACGGCGACGATCGTGGGGGACGCCAACGAGTACGATGCGATCTCGATGGTTTACGGTGAGGGCCGCAAGAATCCCGCCCCGCTGCTGCTGGGCAGCGTCAAGGGGCAGATCGGGCACCTCAAGGCCGCGGCCGGGATGGCCGGTCTGATCAAGACCGTGTTGGCGATGGAGAACGCCACCTATCCGCACATGCCCTACTACCGCAAGCTGACGCCGCACGCCACCAGGGAGAGCGAGCATCTGAAGATCCCGACCGAGACCGCGCCGTGGGAGCCGGACGAGAAGGGGATCCGCGTCGCCGCGGTGACGACCAGCGGCTTCGGAGGCGTCAACTACCACGCGATTCTCGAGCAGGCGGACAGCTATCGGCCGCCGGCCTCGCGCCCGGAGACCTCGCGCGAGATCGCGGTCGTGGGCGTCACCTGCCGGGTCGCGGGCGCGGAGGTTGTGGACGAGTTCTGGGACAACGTGACCGCCGGGCGCGATACCTTCACGGATGTGGATCCGGAGCAGCTGCGCTGGCAGGACCACTACGACGCCGGCCCCAAGAACGAGCGGATCACCACGCGCGTGATTTCCAAGCTCGACGACTACGAACTCAATCTTCTGCGACACAAGATTTTCCCGCGCGCCGTTTCCCAGATATCACCGACCCAGATCCTGGGGCTGGACCTGTCTGATCGCCTGCTGACCGAGGCGGGCTTCGATATCCGCGCCCCCAAGAAGATAGGCGTCAGCGTGGGCTCGATGCACGACGACTACTTTCCGGTGATCTTCGCTCCGATGGTCGTCGACGAGTACGCCGATTCCCTGAGGCAGTGCCCGGGCACGGAAGAGGTGGACGGCGAGCTGCTGGAGGAGGCGCTGTCCGCGGCCTCGGAGTCGGTCACCGCCTCTCACCCGCCGGTCACCGAGCACACGCTGCCCGGCTGGATGGCCAACGTGACCGCGGGCAGGATGGCCAACAAGCTGAACCTGCACGGGCCCAACTTCACGGTCGACACCGCCTGCTCCTCGGGCCTGGCCGCGCTGATCCCGGCGATCTACCAGCTGATGTTCGGCAAGGTCGACCTGATGATCAGCGGCGGGCTGAACCAGCAGCTCAGCGACTCGTTCACCTGCGGCGTCTGCGCGCTCGGCGCGGTGGCCGAGACCACGCCGTACCCGTTCGACGAGCGGGGGACCGGGTTCCTGATCGGCGAGGGCGGCGTGATGTACCTGCTCAAGCGGCTGGACGAGGCGCGCCGGGACGGCGACGACATCTACGCCGTGATTCACTCGGTGCATGGCTCGTCCGAGGCCGAGAGCCGCACGATGGTCGCCCCTTCCGAGGTCGCCGTGCGGCGCTCTATCCGCAACGCGCTCGAACGCTCCGGCCTGACGGCCGAGGCGATCGGCGTGGTCGACACCCACGGCTCGGGAAACCCGATTTCGGACATAGTGGAGGCCAGGTCGCTGGCCGCGGAGCTGGGAGAAGGCAGAGCGAGCGGTCGCCCCGTGCAGCTGACCGCGATCAAGTCTCACATCGGTCATCTCTACGGAGGCTCCGGAGCGGCCTCGATGCTGAGCGCGATCCAGAGCCTCAAGACGCGGACCGTGCCCGGGATCCGCAATCTGGAGCGCGCGCAGGAGGAGGTCGCGGCGCTCTCCGATCGGGTCGTGCCGCGCCGTGGCACCGAGCCGATGGACGAGACCTTCACCGCCTGCGCGGCGAACTCGCTGGGCCTGGGAGGGGCCAACTACTTCGGCGTCTTCAGCTCCCCGGACGCCGAGCCCGCAGGCGGGAAGAGGGCCGCGGGCGGCGGGACGGAGAGCGAGGAGAAGCGGTCGCGCTTCGAGGGACCGGTGGTCCGCTCCGGAGACGCCGACGCCGACGACGTGTTCGTCTGCCTCTCGGAAAGAGAGGAGGACCTCTCGACCGCGCTCGAGCGCGCCTTGCAGCGGGAGCCGATCCCGGGCTTCGTCTCCGAGGGAAGCGACGCGGCGTTCCGGCTGGCGGTGACCTTCGAGAGCGACGACCAGCTGCGGGACAAGCTGCGCACCGTGCTGAAGATGATCGAGGGCGGGCATGCAATCCGCCCGCTGGAGTCACAGGGCGTGTTCGCCGCCGAGGCGGCGCCGGAGGGCGGCCGCGGCAAGCTGGCCTTCTGCTTCTCGGGGCAGGGCACGCACTACATTTCGATGGGGCGCCACCTCTACGACGGCGACCCGGCCTTCAGGGAGGTGCTCGACCGCGTGGACGCCAGCGTGCGCGACGCGTTCGATTTCGCCTTGCTCGACCACATTTACGGCGATGCGCAGGATCCCGAGATCGCCGGGCGGCTGGGGACGCTGACCGGCGCGCAGACCGCACTGTTCGCTGTCGAGCTGGGGATGGCCCGCGTGCTGGAGTCGCGGGGCGTTCGCCCGGACGTGATGATCGGGCACAGCTTCGGCGAGATCTCCGCGCTGGCGGTGGCCGGGGTCTGGGACGTGGAGACTGCGTTGAAGGTGGTCGAGGCGCGCATCCGGGCCGCCGAGCAGATCATGGCCTCGGGCGGACCCGCGCTCGGAATGGCGAGCCTGATCTGCTCCGAGGAGCAGCGCGACGCAATCCTGGAGCTGGCCGGTGACCGCGTGATGCTGACCAACATCAACGCTCCGGGAAGATTCGTGATCGCCGGCGAGCGGGACGCGGTGGAGCGCACGGTCAACGCGGCCGAGAAGTTCGGCGCCGACGCGCGCCTGCTGCCGATCGGAGCGGCGTTCCACTCGCGTTACATGGAGCCGGCCCGCGCGCCTTTCCGCGACGCGTTGCGCGAGCTGCCGTGCTCGCCGCCGCGGATTCCGGTTCTGTCGACCATCTCGGGAGAGTACGTGGGCGCCGACGGGTTCGACGCCGACTACCTGGCGGAGCACCTCTCCAGCCAGCTCGTGACGCCGCTGATCCTTCCGCGGGAGGTGGAGCGGCTCTACTCCGAGGGCGTGAGCCGTTTTCTCGAGGTCGGGCCGGGCTGGTCGATGACCAAGATGGTGCGCGGAATTCTCGAGGGCAGGGAGTTCCGCGCCGCGCCGACGCTGCACCCCAAGCTCGGCGACGAGGAGACCTTCCGCCGCGCGCGAGCGTTCCTGATCGCGCTGGGCCACCTGGAGTCGGCGGCGGAGCGGCGCGCCCTGCCGGGGATCTTCTCGGACGATTTCATCGCCTACATGGAGTCCAACGAGCCGGCCGTGCTCGCCCTGCTCAGAGAGGTGCACTCGCGCTTCAAAGGGCAGCTGCGCGAAGGAATCGCACAGCCGGCGCCACCGCCCGCCACCGAGAAAGCACAAGGGGCGGCCGCGCCGCGAAAGAGCGCTTTGGAGCCGAAGCAGGCCCCGGCGGCGCCCGCGCAGGGCGGAGGCGATCCGGCCGAGTGGGAGGAGCGGATCCGCGCCAAGCTGGTCTCGGTGACCGGCTACCCGGCGGAAATGCTGGAAAGGGAATTGGACCTGGAGGCGGACCTGGGAGTCGACTCGGTCCAGCGGGCCGAGATCTGGGTCTCGCTGACCTCGGAGCGCGGGCTGGACAGCGAGTCCCGTCCGGCGGGGGGTACGCGTACGATCGCGCAGCTTGCCGAGGCGCTGGCCGGGATGGAGTCGGGCGGCGGAACGGAGGGCGGCGAGGCTCCGGCCGGGAGTGAGCCCGCCGCGGAAGAGCCAGCGGCGGCGCCCGCGCAGGGCGGAGGCGATCCGGCCGAGTGGGAGGAGCGGATCCGCGCCAAGCTGGTCTCGGTGACCGGCTACCCGGCGGAGATGCTGGAAAGGGAGCTGGACCTGGAGGCGGACCTGGGAGTCGACTCGGTCCAGCGGGCCGAGATCTGGGTCTCGCTGACCTCGGAGCGCGGGCTGGACAGCGAGTCCCGTCCGGCGGGGGGTACGCGTACGATCGCGCAGCTTGCCGAGGCGCTGGCCGGGATGGAGTCGGGCGGCGGAACGGAGGGCGGCGAGGTCGCCGGCGAGAGTGCCGCGATTACCGGCGAGAGCCGGACGGAACAGAGCGGACAGGCGCGCCTGTTCGCCGTCACCTCGCGGCCGGGAAGCGAGGCAAGCTTCGAGCCGTTCGAGTGCCGGCGGGTGCTGGCGGTCACCGGCGAGTCGGCCGCGATCGGAACCGCGATCAAGAAGCGGCTCGCCGAGCGCGACGTGGAGTTCACTGCGGTGCGCGCCGACTCGCTGGCCGAGATGAGCCAGGGCGACGTGGAGACGCTGCTCGACGGCTGCGATACGCTGCTCTACGTGGCCCACGCCGGCGAGATGGAGATCGGTGTCGACGGCGAGGCGCTGCTCAAAGGAGCGCGGGGCGCTGCGCTGCGCATCTACCGCGTCTTTCGAAATCTCGTCGCCGCGCTGGAGAAGCGACCGCTGAGGATCATGATTCCGGTTTCGCAAGACGGGGCTTTTGGATCCGCGCTTTCGGGACGCCACCGCTTCTTGGGAGCTTTCCCGGCCGGTTTCGTGCGCTGCCTGAGCCGCGAGCTGCCGGCCTGCATCTGGCAGCTGCTGGACACGGGCGACGTTGCCTGGGAGGAGGCGATAGCGGAAAATGCGGAGAGGATCGGGAATCGCCTCGAGCTGGGCGCGGGTCCGCTGGGAGTCGAGCTGCCGGCGCTGGCTCCGATATCTTTCGCCGGGGACGAGCAATCTCCGCTGGAGCGCGGCGACCTGGTGCTGGTCACCGGCGGGGCGCGCGGAGTGGTGTTCGAATGCGTCAGCGCGCTGGCCGAGCGCACCGGGTGCAGGTTGCTGCTGACCGGCAGAACGGAGCGGTTCGGCGGCGGCGAGCTCCCGGCATGGATGGAGAGCGGTCCGGACGAGGTGGACGGCGCGATTCGCGACGAGGAGATCCGCCTGGTGCGCGAGGAGGGGATCCACCTCGGCGAGGCCAAGAAGCTGGGCCACACCTACCGCTCCCAGTGGGAGCTGGAGCGAAACCTGAGGCGTCTCTCCGGGGCCGGAATCGAGGCGCGCTACGAGGTCTGCGACGTCAGCGAGCCGGAGGCTCTCTTCGAGCTGGTGCGCCGCGTGGGCGAGGAAGACGAGATTCGCGGGGTAGTGCACGGCGCCGGAGTGCAGCGCTCCAAGCTGATCGGAGAGCTGGAGGACGAGGTGATCGACCTGACCCTCGAGACCAAGCTGGCGCCGCTTTGCGAGCTGCTGGACTCGCTGGACTGGACGCGCGTCCGCCTCCTGTCGGCCTTCGGATCGATCGCCGGCCTGTTCGGCAACGCCGGCCAGAGCGACTACGGTCTGGCCAACGACATGATGGCCTGGCTGGTGGCGGGAATCGGGCGTTTGCATCCTCACGTGCGCGCTCATGTCGTGGAGTGGACGGCCTGGGTGGGCACCGGGATGGTCACCGACGAGGAGGCCAAGCGCTTCTCCGGGGCGGGGCTGAGCCCGCTGACCCCCGAGCTGGGCACGCGGCGCTACCTGGAGTCGCTGCTGCGCGGAAGGCTGCCGCGGATGGCGTGCTTCAACGCCGGGGCGGCCTTCGCGGACACCAGGCCCGTGGTCGAGACCCCGATCGCGAGCAGGCCGGTGCGGCGCCTGCTGAGCGAGCCCGGCGGCGACAGGGCGCGTTTCTCGCTCGACCGCGATGTCTACCTCTTGCAGCACCTGGTCAACGGCGAGTCGGTGCTGCCGGGTACCTTCATCGCCGAGCTCTTCGCCGAGAGCGCGCCGGAGGATCGACCGCAGCTTCGCGATCTGAGCATCCGGCGCCCGCTGCGCGTGCCCGCCGGCGAGGAGGTGGAGGTGGAGGTGCTCTCGCGCGGCGACGAGCTGTTGCTGTTGCCCGCCGATCGTCCAAAAGGCCTGGAGGGCAAGGGTCTCTCCAACCTGGCGTTCGCCTCGTGCAGGCCGGAGCCCGCCGAGGAAGGCGAGGCCTGCGCGCTGGAAATCGACGGACCCGAGCTGGAGATGCTGCGCGCCGACGCACGGGAGAGGGTTTCCTCCCTGTACGAGACGTTGGACGCCCACTTCTCCGATGCGTTGACCAACGGGCGAATCTTTCGCGGGATCGTCACGACCAGCGAAAAGGGAGACCGCTTCCTGGCGCTGATGACGCTCACCGAGGAGGCGCTGGCCGCTCTCGAGAATCCCGGCGAGCTCGTATTCAACCCGGTGCTGGCCGACATGGCGGTCCAGGCCGCAGCTGTCTGGAACATGCAGCGGCACGACGTTTTCGCGATTCCGGTGGGAATCGGATCGCTGTACGTGGCCGGCGAGCTGCGCGGTCGAGATACGGTGGCCGTGCTGCGCGGGCGCGAGTTGGGCGAGGAGGGCGCCGTGCTCGACGTGGCCGTGCGCGAGCCCGACGGCCGACTGGTGCTGGCCATGGACCGACTGGAGCTGAAGACCATCGCGCGGCGCGATGGCTGAGGACTGCGCGACGTCGTGAGCGACCTGGAGCACCAGCCTTCTGAAATACGACGGGAGATTCCGCCGCGAGCCGACGCGGTCGTGATCGGCGCGGGTCTCGGCGGGCTGACCTGCGCGCTGGAGCTGGCCCGCCAGGGGCTGGACGTCTGCGTGCTGGAGCAGCACCGCATCGCCGGTGGCTACGTACACGGTTTCCGCCGCAAGGGTTATCACTTCGACGTCTCGCTGCACCACCTGGGCAGCATGGAGCCCGGGGGGATGGCTCACGGCGTCTTGTACAGCCTGGGCGTTTTCGACAAGCTCAAGGTCGACCGCCGCCAGCACCTCTTCCACGCCGAGTTTCCCGAGTTGAAAGCGGCGCTGCCCAACCCTCCCGGGCCGCTGGCGGAGGAGTTGGCCCGGCTGTTTCCCGCCGAGCGCGAGGGGATCGAGGCGCTGCTCGACTACACGGCCCGGCTCAAGAAGGACATCTTCGGGCCGACGCTGGACCCCGATTTCGACGTGCCGATGGAGAAAAGGATGATGCTGGAGTGGGTCGACGAGACCTTCGGCGGGCTGCTGGATCGTTTCGTCTCCGATCAGCGGCTGCGCGCCCTGCTCGGTCAGCTGTGGCTCTACATCGGCCTGCCTCCCGGCCGCTCCACCGCCACCTTCTCCACCTGCGTGTTCGGCGGCTCGTTTCTCGACGGCTCCTTCCACGTGGTCGGAGGCGGGATGGCGCTGGTGCGCTCGATGGTGGAGCGCCTGCGCGAGCTGGGCGGCGAGTGCTTCACGCGCACTCCGGTTTCCCGGATCGAGGCGGCCGGCGGCGGCGTGCGCGGGGTACACCTGGAAGACGGCGGTTTCGTGGAGGCGCCGATCGTGGTCTCCGGTGTCAATCCGTTTCGTACCTTCTTCGAGCTGCTGCCGGACGGAGCGGTCTCCGAAGTCTTCGCGCACCGCCTGCGGCGAATGGAGCCGTCGCTTTCGATGTACTCGATGTACATGGGTCTCGACTGCCCTCCCAGCGAGCTGGGGATTCCGGCCGGCAACTCGTTCCACAACTACGCGGTGGACCAGGAGGAGGGCTACCAGCGCATTCTTCGCGGAGAGATCGATCGCACCGACTGGTGCCTGACCAGCTACCAGTGCGAGTCGGACTCGGCGATGTACCCGCCCCGCGGCGGGATCGTCTCGCTGGCGGAGCTGGCGCCGGGAGCGGACTGGATCGGGATGGACGACGACCTCTACCGCGAGCGCAAGGCGAGGACGCGCGAGCGCCTGCTGGCCAAGATTCGCGGCAGGTATCCGGATATCGAGAGTCATGTCGAGGTCCTGGAGCTGGCGACGCCCCGCACCATGTACCGCTACACCGGCAATCACCAGGGCGCGGTCTACGGATTGGCGCAGACCGTCGAGCAGTCGAACAGGCGCAGGCTGAGGAACCGCACTCCGCTCGAGGGGCTCTACCTGACCGGTGCTTGGACCTGGGCCGGCGGCGGCTACGAGGGGGCGATGATGACCGGAGTGCAGACCGCCCAGGCGGTGCTCTTTGCGCTGGATCGCCCGCGAGCGGCCGATCCGATCCGTCTTCATCCCCAGGCAGCGGCGCCCGAGGTCGCACCCAGGCCGCCGGGCAGCGACGAGGGCGGGGAGCCGCACAGGTTCAGCGCGCCGGACGGCGACCACTTTCGCTTCAGGCTGCCGATCAGGGTCTACGGAGACGAGCTCAACTCGCGTGGATTCGTCGACGCCAGCTCGTATCTGCGCTACCTGGACCGCGGCCGCACCGAGGCGATCGAATCGATCTGCAACGGGTTGGGTGAGCAGTCCTGGCTCGAAGAGTACGTGGTGAACGTCTACCGGATCGACGCCCGCTGCGCGACCGTGACCGGGCTCAGCGACCGACTCGAGGTCAGAAGCGGCCTGAGGCGGACTTCGAGCCACCGGGCCGCCTTCGACCAGCGCGTGGTCAAGGTCGCCAGCGGCGAGATCGTGGCCGACGCCGTGGTCGAGGTGCTGTTCCTCGATCAGGACAGAAAGCTGGTGCCGGTGCCGCACGGAGTCGCCTCGGAGAGCGACGGCGAAGACGAGAGCGGCGATCGACGCCAGCCGCGCCAGGCCCAGTCGGCAGGCGACGATCAGCTACCCTACCGGGCGCGCTTCCGCGTCTACTACGAGGACACCGACGCCCAGGGAATCGCCTACCATGTCTCGTACGCCAGGTTCTGCGAGAGGGCGCTGTTCGACCTGGCGCGCACACTGTGGCCGGAGATTCCGACCCAGGCCTGGATGAGCCGTTTTCGCGCCGGGGTCGCCAGCATCGACGTGCGTTACCTGAACGCCGCCAGGCTCGGCGACTGGCTGGAGGTGCGCTACGGCGTCGTCGATTTTTCCAGCCACCGCCTGACTTTCGGGATGCGGATCGTGCTGGAGGGAACAGATAGGGTCGTGGCCGACGCCACCACCGACGTGGAGTTCCGCGACGAGCACGAGCGGCTCGTTCCGGTGCCGCAGCAGTTCATCGACCTGAGCATGGGCGATCTGAACGGCGGGAAGCACTGAGATGAGCGTCGGATCCCATTTGCTCAACGAGGACAACCTGCGGCTCGTGGGCAAGCTCTCCTGGAAGTTCGGCCGGCCGAAGATCATCGAGGCCGGGATGCGCTACTACGACGATCATCCCGAGGACGTCGAGCGCGTGGCGGCCAACCTGGAGCACTTCGGGCTGCCCGGCCGGGGCGAGGCGCTCGACCGCGTTCTTGGCGAGATCGTGGCGCACTACTACGAGAAGCTGTTCGTGCTGGTCAAGGGCTACGAGGCGTACTGGATCGCCGGCAACCGGGTCGAGGTGGGCGACAGCCTCGAGCCGTTCTACGAGGCGCGCGAGGCCGGGCGGGCGGTTTTCGTCGGCCAGTCCCACTTCGGCGCCACCTACCTGATGGCGAGCGTGTTGATGGTCAACGGGATCGATGTCAACACCGTGGGCAACTTCCCCGAGCCGGTGGGCGGGATGCTGCAGAAGAACGTGGACGCGATGGCCGCGCGCTGGAAGACCGGCCGGGCGCGCCTGCTCAACCTGGCCGACCCGTCGGTCGACGTGCCGGCCGAGATGCTGACCGCGCTGGGGCAGAGGAAGGTCGTCTCCAACGTCTACGACGAGAACAACCGCTTCTGCCGCGAGGTGGAGCTGCTCGGAAGGCGCATCCGCGGCGGGACGGGAATGGACAAGGTGCTGGCCGGCTTCGACGACTCCACCTGCACGGTGGTGACCCCGTTTTTGGTGCGAACCTCGGACGAGACCTTCCGCTACGAGTTGGACCGCCACTCGCTCGATGCGGGAGATATCATCGAGAGCTTCTTCAGCTCCTACGAGAAGAGAATCCGCGCCCACTTCGAGCAGTGGTACTTCATCAACGAGGTGCACGAGAGCTTCGTGGACTGAGCAGCTCCACTACGCCCACTACGCCCTTAACCCCTGAACGGATCGCGTTGGGATCGTTGGGGTTTTCAAAAAAATGCAACTCGAGGGGCCGAGCGGCCGATATCTACTGTGAGCAGCGCCGAATGGGACGGCGCGCCGCAAGCCGGGAGGACCGCGATGAGATTCTGGAGCCCCGACAAAGCCTACTTCGTCACCAACCGCTGCGAGCAGGAGC
>JAWOBP010000165.1:0-54916 GCA_046484285.1 Polyangia bacterium | reverse complement strand
CAGATGTCGGCCACGCAGTCGTTGCATCCGTACTCCAGGGCCTCTCCCGTCTCGCATACGCCGTGGGCGCAGGCATCCGTGTCGGTGTCCGTGTCGGTGTCCGCGTCGGTGTCTGCGTCGGTGTCCGCGTCGGTGTCGGTGTCGGTGTCCGCGTCGGTGTCGGTGTCGGTGTCGGCATCCGTGTCCGCGTCCGTGTCCGCGTCCGTGTCCGCGTCGGAATCCGCGTCCGTGCTCGCGTCGGGCTGGTCGAACGGCGCCGGCGACGACCCGCCGCAGGCGGCGAGACCGATCGCGACGGCCAAGATCGAAACAAACGAAAAACAACTCTTCATCATTTCTTCTCCTTGCTGGGTCATTTTTTCATCTCGCGGCATCGCCGCTTCACAGCTCGAATTCCAGCTCCAAGACGGGCTCCCCGTTGCCTCCGGCCTCGCTGACCACCAGGTAGAACCAGGCGTCCTCGCCGCCGGGGTTCGATATCTCGATCTGCTCGGGGTCCTCCTGGAACTCGGAGCACGAGGACGCATCACAATCGCCGACCCGGCGCAGCGTGACGTCCGACGAGCTCGTCTCGGAAACCAGCGCCGTCGCGCCGGCGGGCACCAGCACGGCGAACCAGACGTCCTCGCCTCCGCTGCCGTCTCCGCAGTCCGATCCGGCAAAACTGTTTTCGAAATCGTCAAAGGAGCCATACCACGTCGACGGGAAGACCGTGACGTGCACCGGCACCTCGCAGGAGTTGTCGTCGCAGCGCATCTCGTCGGGATCGAACCAGCCGCCCGGTACGACGCCGCACTGATCGCCGCCCCCGCAGGCTTCTTCGGCGAGGTGCCACTCCCACCACTCCTCGTAGCAGTGGATCTCCACGGCCAAGTCCTGCGAGCAGCAGCCGATCTCCTTGTCGCCGAAGGTCCACGACGAATCCTCGCAATCGGCCGGCGGAGGCTCGGGGCAGCACACGATGCTCGAATCGAGCAGCGCCGCCGCCTCGCACGGAGTCAGGCCGGGATCGGCATCGGTGTCGGCGTCCGTATCGGTGTCGGCGTCGGTATCCGTATCGGTGTCGGCGTCGGTGTCCGTATCGGTGTCGGTGTCAGTATCGGCATCGGCGTCCGAGCCGGTGTCGGATGTGTCCGCGTCCGAGTCGGCGTCCGAGTCGGCGTCCGCGTCGCTGTCCGCGTCCGCGTCCGCGTCGGCGTCCGTGCCCGCGTCCGGGCCGCCCTCGTCGGAGAAAGCCGCGGGCGAGCTGCCGCCGCAACCGAGCAGCAAAACGAAAAAGAGCAAAAAGTGGATACGCATCTCTCCCTCCCGATCGGTTGGAGACCTCTGACCCTGTTGATGATAGCACACGATCATGAATCGCGGGGCGCCAAGCTGCCGCGGACGCTAAGCCGCCGTCGAGACTATCTCGCTCAGCTCCAGCCTGGCGTCCTCGGGCGGAGAGAGCGCCAGCGCCTTGAGAGCGAAGGTCCTCGCCCGCAAAGGCTCTCCCAGCGCGGCCAGCCGGCGCGCCTGGGCGAGCAGCTCGGGCCAGCGATCCGGGGCGGGGCGGCGGTCCAGGGTCACCCGCGCCACCGGACTCGCTTTGTGATCTCGCACCGGACGCGAGCGCCGGGAGCGGCGCTGGCGGTGGTACGCGGCCGACACGCAGCGAAAGGCCTCGGCTGCGATGGCGCGCTCGCGATCGGGAAGCCTCGCTGCGCGGTCGGGATGAAGCTCGAGCGAGAGGCGGCGAAAGGCGCGATCGGTCGCCCCGGGCGGATCACCGGAGGAGACGCCGAGCAGCTCGGCGTCGGAGGCGCCCCGGCGCCGGGCGCGCAACACTCTGACCGCCGCCGAGAGCCTGGGCAAAAGCCCGATCTCCCATTCGTCCCGCCACAGGCCCAGCAGGTTCAACGAGATCAGCAAAGCTCCCGCCCGCCGCGGATCGAGACCGCGTTTCCACAGGATCATCGGAATCGGCGTGGGGCGCTCGAGACTGGCGAGAAAGGCTACGTCGGCGCGGGAAAGCGGCAGAAAGCGGCGGGCCGAGCTCAGCGTCTCGCGGGGCACGACGAGCGTCTCGACCGGAATCCGCTCGACGAGGATGCGGGGATCGAACAGCTCGCTGCGCGAGCTCACCCCGGCCAGCACCACGGCGGCCGGATCTATCGAGCCGGACGCGGCCGCGCACCGCGCCTCCGGCCTCCAGACAGGATAGGGCCGCGGCAACGAGAACAGCCGCGCGGCATGCTGACGAAGCGCTCCGTCGGCCGGCCGCAGACCGTCGCCCCACGCCGGACGGACCTGGGTGATCGCTCCTCCGACCACTCGAATCCGGTGAACCCGATCGCGGTCTTGGACATCGATCCACCCGCTGCTGCGCTCCAGGCGGGCGCGACCCAGCGCCTCGCCGAGCAGGAGCAACGGGCTGCACGGATCGCGGCGGTCGATTGGCGGCGCTGCGGTCATGACCAGATTAAACCGCCGCCGCGCCCGCGCGGCAAATTATCGGCTCGTCCAGCGCTCGCAGGCGCCCCCCCAGTAGGCGATCGGCTCGCCGTTCTCGGTGACGCGCACGATCTCGCAGCGGCTCTCGCAGTGCTCGCAGGTGAAGCTCGAGGTCTCGTATACCGCCGAGGAGATCGCCTCTGTTCCCTTGAATCCAGTCTCGTCCGGAATCTCCCGCGCGAAGGCGGCCATTCCCAACGCGCCCATCACGTCGTTGTGCTCCGGAACGATCACCGGCAGGCCGAGCTCCTCCTCGAAGGCGCGCACGATCCCGCGGTTGTTCGAGACGCCGCCCTGGAACAGCACCTGCTCGCGGATCGGCTTACCCTTGGCGCAGTTGTTGAGGTAGTTCTTGGCCAGCGAGCGGCACAGGCCCGCCAGGATCTCGGCCTGCCCGAAGCCCTGCTGCTGGCGGTGGATCATGTCCGACTCGGCGAAGACCGTGCAGCGGCCCGAGATCGGAGCGGCTCTCGAGGCGGAAAGGGCGATCGCGCCGACGTCCTCGACTGCGATATCCAACCGGCGGGCCTGCGAATCCAAAAAAGCGCCGGTGCCGGCCGCGCAGATCGAATTCATGTTGAAATCGGACACCATTCCGTCGCGGATGCAGATAATCTTGGAGTCCTGGCCGCCGATCTCCAAGATCGTGCGACAGTCGGGGTAGTGAGAGATCGCGCCGCGGAAGTGCGCGATGATCTCGGTCCTGCGCACGTCGGCGCCCACCACCGAGCCGATCAGGTTGCGGCCCGACCCTGTGACTCCGACCCCGGCGATCGCGGCGTCGCGATCGTCAAGCGACCTTTCCAACACGGCGCGCGTGGCCCCGATCGGATCGCCGCGCGTGTAGCGGTAGTCGGTGGCGACCACCTCTCCGGCCCCGTCGACGAGCGCCAGGTTGGTCGAAACGGAGCCAACGTCCAAACCGAGGTACAGCTCGATTCCCATCACGCGGATCCTATACTCGCGTCGGCGGGCGGTGTCGACATCTCGGAACTTGCGAAGACCACGGCCAGGGGCTCCGCCCCAGATGAATAGTCCACGGTAACGACTCGGGTTTCGCCGGCCTTGCCATTTTCGAATCTCCCTGGAGCTCGGGCTGGTTCCCCTTCAGACCGCCGATGTAACCGTAGCCCAGCGCGTTCACGCCGCTGCGGCCGTACGCCCCGTGCAGCCCGTCCACCATCCACGCCCCGGGCAACAATTACCAATCAGGCCTGTCCTGGCTCGCGACGTGCATCCGCAGGCGGTAGGCGTGGCGTTTCCTGTCGTCCCTGGGCCTGAGCGAGTCGACGTGGGCCTCGACTTCCGCTCTGCCTTGCAGCTTCGGCTCGTCCAGCGGCTCGGCGGTCAGCGCGTAGAGCGCCTTGCCCTCTCCCACCAGCGCGGCGCCGCGCGGGATCCACTCCCCGGCGGGCCAGACCGCCTGGGCCACGGCCCCGTCGTACTCTCCCCAAGCCAGCTCCTCGGCGCGCGTCTGGACCACCTCGCAGTCGAGGCGCAGCAGGTGGACGGCGTGGCGCAAGAAGGCCGCCCGCCTGGCGCGCGGCTCGACCAGGGTCAGCGTCAGCTCGGGGCAGGCGATCGCGGCCGGCACTCCGGGCAGACCGCCCCCGGAGCCGATATCGAGCAGCCGGCCGGATCGCTCCAGCACCGGCACCAGGGTCAGCGCGTCGAAAAGAGGACCGGCGGCCAGCTCCTCGACCGTGCGCGCGCCGGTCAGGTTGAGCCTGCGGTTCCAGCGCACCAGCTCGCGGCAGTAGCGTTCCAACAGCTCCAGCCGCCCGCCGGAAAGCTCGATCCCCAGCGCTGACAGAGAAGTCTCGAGGCCCTCGACCCCGGATTTTATTTCGGCCTTCACGTCCAGACCACGGGGATGCCGAAGGTCGCCAGCACGCGGTCGCTCGTGACGAGCGGAACGCCCTCGATCTCGCTCTGGGCGGCCAGCACCCGGTCGAAGGGATCGCGGTGGGCGTGCCCGAAGCCGGCCGCCCGCTGCGCGTGGGAGACCGTGACCGACAGCTCGGTGAAGCCGGCTCGGTCGATCCAGGCCGGAATGTCCTTGACGAGCTCGGCCGCGGCGTCGAGCTTTCCCACGCGGTGCTTGGTCGCGATCTCCCACGCCGAGGCGGCCGAGACCAGGATCTCGTCGGCCGGGTCGGCCAGGATTTCGCGCACCCCGTCGGGGAGCTCGGGATCGTCGAAGAGCCACCACAGGAGCACGTGCGTATCCACCAGGTAGCGCATCACTCCCATGCCGCGAGCTCCTCCTCGGACAGCGGCTCGAAGAACTCCTCGTCGACCCGTCCCTCGAGCAGCCCGGGGCGGCGTCGCGCCGGGGGCGCCGGGGGGCAGAGGCGGGCGACCACCTCGCCGCGACGCGCGATCAGCACCTCCTCGCCCTCGGCGACTCGTCTGAGGAGCCGCGAGAGGTGGGTCTTGGCATCGTGAATGTTGACCGTTTCCATGTGACTAACTTAGTCTAGTTATTTGGTTGTGTCAATCGAGATATCTTGCCGAGTGTTGCTGCTGCGCATCCTCGAAACTGGAGATCGGTGCGCCAAGTGCCCTAAACTCGGCTCGAGGAGGTCGGCATGCAGCTCGAGCCGCTCTACGAAAAGGTCTTTGGCGAGCCGGTCGAGCCGGTGGGCTTCACCGCGCTCGAGGGCGACGCCTCCAGCCGCCGCTACCACCGGGCCGTGTTCGGCCCCGGCCAAAATCCAAAGAGCCTGGTCGTGATGGAGCTGCCCGACGATCCGCTCGGCAGCGACGAGGCTCAGGGCGATCGTCCCGACGAGCTGCCGTTTCTGGACGTGGGGCGCCACCTGGCCGCGGCCGGCCTGCCAGTGCCGCGAGTGCTGGCCGACGGCGTGGAGCTCGGCGCGCTGCTGCTCGAGGACCTGGGCGACACCACCCTGGTCAAGCGGATCGAGGGGCTGGAGCGCTCCGGGCTGCGCGACTGGTACCTGGCCGCGGTCGACCTGCTCTCGCGCCTGCACGACGCGATGTGGCCCGTGCCGGACGGCTGCCTGGCGGCGCGCAGGCGCTTCGACTACGGGCTGCTGCGCTGGGAGCTCGACCACTACCGCGAGTGGGGCGCCGAGGCGCTGGCCGGCCGCGAGCTGCCGCCGGCCGTGCGCGAGCGCCTCGACTCCGAGCTCGACCGCCTGGCCCGCGACGTGGAGTCGCTGCCGCTCGGCTTCGTGCACCGCGACTACCAGTCGCGCAACCTGATGGTGACCGGCGAGCAGGCGCAACCCGAGAGCCTGGTGATCATCGATTTTCAGGACGCGATGGTCGGACCGCGCGTCTACGACCTGGTGGCGCTGCTGAACGACTCCTACGTCGAGCTCGACGACGAGCTGAAATCCGAAATCGTCGAGCGCTACGCCGCGACGCGCGGGATCGACGCCGGCGAGCTGCGCCGCGAGCTGGACCTGGTGACCGTGCAGCGCAAGCTCAAGGACGGCGGGCGCTTCGTCTTCATCGACCGGGTCAAGGGCGACCCGTCCTTCCTCCCGTTCGTCGACGCCAGCTTCGCCCGCGTGCGCCGCGCCCTGGAGCGCCTGCCCGATCGCGCCGAGCTGCGCGCCGCGCTGGCCGAGGCCGACCCGGCCCACTTCGGATGATCGTGCCCAGCCGCTGATCACCGCGCCTCGCGCACGCACCTCACCGTGGCCGGGTTGGATTTCGCAGTGCGACTGACGGCGCCGTAGGCGAAGAGAACCGTCCACACAATCTGGTCGTTGTCCGCCTGGCTCGACGACGACCAGTAGCAGTTGTCGCACCATCCAGTCAGCTCGGCCGGCCAGTAGCAGCCGTCGGCGGGTCCCTCCAGAAAGCCGCAGTAGGCGCACTCCTCTACGTCATCGCAGGTCTCTTCCAGGCAACCGGGATCGTCGACCGGGCAGGTGCTCGAGGAGAAATCCTGAGTAGCCGTTCCGTCCACGCAGCCGCGCAGGAGAGACACCAACTCGTCTATCTCGGGCATGCGCCAGTCGGAGTAGCCGCCAAAAAAGAGCTGATCGCAGTAGTCCCGGGCGTCCTCCCAATCCAAAATCGACGACTGGACTGGAGGATTCTGCCAACACAGCCCACTGGCGGAGTCGTAGTGGTTCTGGGCTCCCTCGCACGACCCCGCATCGTCCGCTGCGCTCTCCGTGTCCCCGTCCGCGTCCCCGTCGGTGTCGGAGTCCGTGTCGGCGTCCCCGCCCGGGTCGGAGTCCTGCTCGGAGCCGGGCAGTGAGGTCTTCCAGCAGGCCGCCGTTCCCAGGACGATCAACACGACCAGAAACGCTGCTCGCATCCTGTTCTCTCCCGTTTCATCCGTTGTTCAAGAGCTCGGCCAGTTGCTCGGCGGCGTCCACGGCCTTGGCCTGGAAGTGGTTGTTGAAAAAGACCAACACGTCTCCGGCGCTCTTCTCCAGCCGGCGGATCTCGGGCACCCACTCGCTCAGCTCGGAGGCCGTGTAGCGATAGTCGTAGCGCTCGGCCGGATTGTCGTGCCTGTACCACTTGGCCGCGTTGCGCCCGTGGAAGCGCACGTAGGCAGGCGCCGCGGTCGAGACCGCGATCGGAGGCATCAGCCCGCGGATCGCGGGCTGATCGACGCAGCAGTAGCCCACGCCGATGCGGCGCAGCCAGTCGAGGATCGGGTCCGCGGCCCACTCGGAGCGGCGCAGCTCCACCACCAGCGGCGGGCCGAGCCGCTCGGCCAGCCCGGCCAGGTAGCGGCGGTTGGGCTCGTTCTGCCCAAAGGAGTGGGGGAACTGGGCCAGCACCGCGGCCAGCCTGTCCGCCTCGCGCAGCGGCTCGAGAGCGCGAGAGAACGCCTCGTGCTCGGCCTCGCCCGCGGTCCGCTCGTGGGTCATCGAGCGGTGGGCCTTGATCGAGAAGCGCAGCCGGCCCTCGCTGCGCTCCAGCATCGAGGCGAGCTGCTCGGCGCGCGGCAGCGAGTAGTAGCTGAAGTTGAGCTCCAGCGCGTCGAAGCGCCCTGAGTAGAAGCCGAGGAACGAGCGCCTGGGAAGCGCCTCGGGGTAGAAGACACCGCGCCAGTCGTCGTAGTCGAAGCCGCTGGTCCCGATCGAGATCACCCGGCCAGTGTAACGCGCCGCGGCAAAGGAGAAAAAACGCGGATCAGAGCGAGCCCGGATCAGGCGGGGTGTAGCCCGGATCGTTGGTGATCACGATGTAACCCAGCGCCGGGTGCGCCCAGTAGTCCTCGCCCCACGACTCTCCGCCCAGGATCTCCAGGGTGTGGGTTCCGCCGGTCAGGTAGGCCGACCAGGGATCGCCCGTGCCCGGAGCCTGGCTCCAGGCCCAGCTGCCGCTGTGCTCGGTGAAGGTCCAGATTTCCGGCCCGTCGCCGTCCACCGCGAAGCGGAAGGTGTCGGGCGGATTGATTGTCATGCCGGAGACCCAGCCCAGGCCCCAGAGGTACCAGGTGTCGGCGCAGGGCAGCTCGAAGTCGTGGACCGCCAGCCCGTCGTTTGCCACCGTGGTGTAGATGTAGTCCATGTTTTCGATGCTGCCCGAGCTCTGCCGCACCATCGGCGACTCGATCGAGTCGGCGTCGCTCCACTCGAACATCACCTCCTGGTTCCCGGTGCAGGGCTCGACGATCCCGCCGCCGTAGCACTGTCCCTCGACCGGGTTGGTGATCGACATGTAGATGTTGTAGGCGCCGTACAGGTCGGACTCGTAGGCGTCGACCACCACGTACAGCCAGCCGTCGGCCGGCGCATCCAAGCTGACGTACTCGGTGTCCAGATCGGGCTGGGCGCTGCAGTCCTCCAGGTTGTCCTCCACGCAGGCGCCGGGCGTCACGCTGGAGAGCCCCTGGTGGAAGACGAGCAGATCCAGGTCCTGCTCGGTGGGCTGCATCGCGATCTCTACCGTCTCGCCCTCGAAGACCCAGAAGCGGTAGGCCGTGTCGCGGCCCGGCTCGTCCCAGGCCCCGCAGGGCACGTCGATATCCGCGCCGAATGGCTCGGTGGTCTCGTCGGCCAGGGCCAGCGGCAGGTCGTCTCTGCCGATCGTCCAGGCGTCGTCGCAGGTGTCGCCGCCCTCGCTGCCCGAGCTGCAGATGTCGATACCGCAGTCGGGTCCGACCCAGCCCGGCAGGCACTCGCAGGTCGTGCCGCTGGATCCGTCCACGCACTGCTGGTGCTCGTTGCAGTCCTCGGCCAGCTCGCCCAAATCATCGCAGGAGTCGTACCAGTAGACGTCTCCGTCGTAACATGCGGTGTAGGCCTGGTAGTCGTCAGGCTCGCAGTAGGCCCCGGCCGGATCGTCGATGCAGACCTCGCAGGTATCGTTGCAGTCGGTCGCCATCTCGCCGAGGTCGTCGCAAGAGTCGTACCAGTAGACGTCGTCGTCGTAGCACATCGTGTAGGCCTGGGAGTCCTGCGGCTCGCAGTACGCTCCGCCCGGATCGTCGACGCAGACCTCGCACAAAGCGTCGCAGTCCTCCACCAGCGCTCCTTGTTGGTCACACGAGTCGAACCAGTAGATATCGCCATCCACGCACGCGGTGTAGGACTCGGGAATACAGGTGTCGGTATCTGTATCGGTGTCGGTGTCCGTGTCCGTATCGGTGTCGGTGTCGGTGTCGGTGTCGGTGTCGGTGTCCGTATCGGTGTCGGTGTCCGTGTCCGTGTCCGTATCGGTATCGGTGTCGGTGTCGATGTCGGTGTCGGTGTCCGTGTCCGTATCGGTGTCGGTGTCCGTGTCCGTATCGGTATCGGTGTCCGTGTCCGTATCTGTATCGGTGTCCGTGTCCGTATCGGTATCAGTGTCGGTGTCCGTGTCGGTATCGGTGTCGGTGTCGGTGTCCGTGTCCGTGTCGGCATCGGTGTCGGTGTCGGTGTCCGTGTCCGTGTCGGTGTCCGTGTCCGTGTCGGTATCGGTGTCGGTGTCCGTGTCCGTGTCGGTATCGGTGTCGGTATCTGTGTCGGTATCGGTGTCGGTGTCCGTGTCCGTGTCCGTGTCGGTATCGGTGTCGGTGTCCGTGTCGGTGTCGGTATCGGTATCAGTGTCGGTGTCTGTGTCGGTATCCGTATCCGCGTCCGCATCGGTATCGCCGTCAGCGTCCGTGTCCGCGTCTGTGTCGCCATCCGTGTCCGCGTCCGTGCCGGAATCCGCCTCGAAATCCCCCGGAGAAGATCCACCGCACCCCCAGACGAACAGACCCACCAGTGAAATCGAAAGTAGCACCCGTATCATGACACCTCTCCTTTTTTTTTCAGTTCCTGGATATTTTCGCCGATTAGAGGCTGGACGGCAACCGTCGCGTGAAATCAACGACTGAGCACTTCGTCCAGCAGGCGGTCGAACGCCTCGACCGAAGTCGCGCTGGAAAGGCGGGCTCGAAAGGCGGCCGCTCCGTCGAAGCCGCGCAGGTACCAGCAGGCGTGCTTGCGCATCTCGAGAACGGCTCGCCTCTCCGTGCACCACTCGACGTACATCTGCAGGTGACGCCGACAGATCGAGACTCGCTCCTCGAGCGTCGCCGCGCCAGAGCCGCCGGCCAGCTCGCGGAAGATCCAGGGGTTGCCCCGCGCGGCCTGGCCGACGGATACCAGCGCGCAGCCGGTCAGCTCCGACATCCGCTCCGCGTCCTCGAGAGAATGGATGCCGCCGTTTCCGATCACAGGAATACGCACCGCGCGGCAGACGTCGGCCAGGGACTCGAGATCGATCGGTCCCGAGTGGACCTGGTCCCGCGTGCGAGCGTGCACGCACAGAGCCACCGCTCCGCTGTCCTCGATCCGCCGCGCGATCTCGACGGCGTTGCGCTCCCGCTCGCTCCAACCGGTCCGGATCTTGGCGGTGACCGGAACGCCGACCGCCCGGACAACCGACCTCGTCACGCGCTCCAGCCGAGCGGGATCCCGCATCAGGGCCGCGCCGCTTCCGCGACCGGCCTTGACCACCTTGCGGGCCGGGCAGCCGAAGTTGAGGTCGATGACGTCCGCGCCTCGCTCCTCGATCAGACGCGCCGCGGCTGCCATCGCCTCCGGATCGCGGCCGAAGAGCTGAACACAGAACGGCCGTTCCCCGTCGAAGCTCTCGAGCAGCGCCTCGGTCTCCGCGGCGGTGCGTCCCCGCCGCCGCCGCCGCGGATCGAGGGTATGGAGCAGCGCGTGGCAGGAAATCAGCTCGCTGCAGGTCAGCACGGCGCCGAGCTGGGCGCACAGCTTGCGAAAGGGCGGGTTGGTGATCCCCGCCATCGGCGCCAGCGCGGCGCCGCCCGCGATATGGAAACCGCCCAGCTTCATCGATTCCAGACGGCGCTGCTCATCGGTCAAAACCAGTGTCGAAATCGGGGAGCCTCAGCTCGTCGAAGCTCTCGACGAAATCGTCTCCCTTCCAGAAGAACTCCCCCTGCTCGTCCTGCCGGTAGCTGTCCGCCCAGTCCCTCCAGTCGGCGACCACGGTGTCCAGCGCGTCCAGCAGGTAGTCCAGCTCGTCCGGGTCGGTGGCCGGCGAGAGCGAGATGCGCAGCCAGCCCGGCTTGGTCGACATCTCGCCGCGCTCGATCGCGTCCAGGATCTGCTCCGAGCGGCTGCGGTCGATCCGCAACAGCTCGTGACCGTAGGTGCCGGCGCACATGCAGCCGGCCCTGACCTGGATGCCGAAGCGGTCGTTGAGCAGGCGCACGGCCAGGTTGTGGTGGAGCTCGCCGCCGTCGAGCACCACCGAAAAGACGCCGAGCCGCTCGGCGCCGGGGTCTCCCAGCAGCTCCAACCTCGGGTTGGCCAGGATCCGCTCGCGCGCGCGGCGGGTCAGCTCGGTCTCGGCGGCGAGCAGCAGCTCCTCGCCTGCGCGGCGCTTGACCTGGAAGACGAGCCCGGCGCGGATGATCTGCACGATCGGCGGTGTGCCCCCGCCCTCTCGAGCGCGCACGTCCGCCACGTAGCGGTGCTCCCAGGGCGAGGTGTAGGTCACCGTCCCGCCGCCCGGCTCGACCGGAACGTCGCTGGTGAACAGCTCGCGGTTGGCGGCCAGCACGCCCGGCGTCTGCGGGCCGCCGAGAAACTTGTGGGTCGAGATGAAGACCGCGTCCTTGCGCCTCTCCTCGCCGCCGGGAGGATGCAGATCGATAGGCACGTAGGGAGCGGCCGCGGCGTAATCGAAAAAGGCGTAGCCGGCGCTGGCGTGCATCACCTCGGCCAGCGAATCCACGTCGTTGAGGATCCCGGTCACATTGGAGGCGGCGGAAAACGTGCCGATCCGGTGCCCCCGGTCCCTCACCTCGGGGGAGCGCAGCTGGCGCTCGAGATCCCGCCAGTCGACCCGCCCGGCCTTGTCGAAGCCGACGAAGCGCGTCTCTCCGATCGTCTCCCGCCAGGAGATGTCGTTGGAGTGGTGCTCCATCATCGAGCGGAAGATGATCGGGCGGTGCTCCGGCGGAATGCAGCCGGTGCAACCGCAGACCTCCTCCAGCTGGCTGGGCACCCTCAGCCCCATCGCCAGGATCAGGCGGTTTATCGCCGCCGTGGAGCCGGCCCCGGTGAAGATCACGACGTCGTCTTCCCTGGCGCCGAGCGACTCCCCGACCGTGCGATTGGCCTGCTCCACGAGGTGCGTCATCCGCCTGCCGGAGCTGTTGCTCTCCGTGTGCGTGTTGGCCATCTGCGGCAGCACCTGCTCGGCCAGCAGATCCTCGATCGGAGCAAAGGGCAGACCCGAGGCCACGTAGTCGAAGTAGACGCGGCGCCTGGGACCGAACGGGGTGTCGATCACGGCCTCGCGACCCAGCACGTTTCGGCGCAGGTAGCGCAGCCGCGGATGGTCCAGCACGCTGGTTCTCTCTGTGTCGCTCATGGCTTCCGAAGCTCGACGACCTCTCCCGCTACCTGCGGCGGTGGGGGTTCTCGATCTCGTGCTTCTTCATCTTGCGCCACAGCGTCGTCGGCGAGAGGCCCAGGGCGTCCGCCGCCCTGTCGGTGCTCTCGTGGTTGACGAGGGCCGATCGGATCGCCTGGCGCTCGGCGACCGCCACCACGTCGTCCAGCGTCTGCGAAGCCGGAGCGCCCCTGTCGTCGCTGGGCATCAGGTCCACGGCCCGGATCTCGCCGCCGATCGTGAGGGCCACAGCCTGCTCGAGCAGGTTCTCCAGCTCGCGCACGTTGCCCGGGAACGAATAGGCGGAGAGACGCTCGAGCGCGCCCTTGCCCAGCCGCACCGAGCGCTCCATCTTTTTTGAGAACTTGCCCAGGAAGTGCTCGGCTAGCAGGGGGATGTCCTCGGGTCGCTCGCGCAGCGGCGGCACGTGAAAGCGCGCCACGTTGAGACGGTAGTAGAGATCCTCGCGGAAACGCTTGCTGGCGATCTCCTCTTGGAGGTTCTGGTTGGTCGCCGCGATGATCCTGGCGTCGACCTGGATCGGCTTGTTGTCGCCGACTCGCCGGATCTCCTTCTCCTGGATGACCCGCAGCAGCTTGGCCTGCAACGAGGGGGAGGTCTCGGCGATCTCGTCGAAGAAGAAGGTCCCGCCGGCGGCCTCCTCCAGCAGGCCCTTGCGCGAGCTGACCGCCCCGGTGAAGGCGCCCCGCACGTGGCCGAACAGCTCGCTCTCGAGCAGCGTCTCGCTGATCGCTGCGCAGTTGATCGGCACGAACGGCCGGTCGCTGCGCCGCGAGTTGGCGTGGATCGCCTTGGCGATCAGCTCCTTGCCCGTGCCGGACTCGCCGGTTACCAGCACGGTCGTGTCGGTCGGCGCGATCTTGACGATGCGCGTCAGGATCTCGCGAATCGGCGCCGAGCGCCCGATGATGTTCTCGAAGCGGTACCGCTCCTTGAACTCCTGGGTCAGCACCGAGACCTCGCCCGACAGCCAGCGCCGCTCCAGCGCCTTGCCCATCTTGACCAGCAGCTCGTCCTCGCTGAAAGGCTTGGTGATGTAGTCCCAGGCGCCCAGCCGCATCGCCTCGACCGCGGACTCGATCGTGCCGAAGGCGGTCATCACGATCACCTCGGTCAGCGGGGAGGCCTCGCGAACGTGCCTGAGCACCTCGATCCCGTTGACCTTCCCCATCTTGAGGTCGGTGATCACCAGGTCGAACGCCTCGTCGTCGATCGCCTCGCAGGCGCTCGAGCCGTCCTTGGCCTCGGCCACGTCGTGCCCCTCGCCCCGCAGCATGATCGCCAGGGTCGCGCGCATGTTCTTGCTGTCGTCGACTACGAGAATCCGCGCCACGATCGTATCCTTTTCCTTGGGCCGAACCCCCCGCCTGCTTTCACCGTGGAGGCAATATAGCAGAGCCTCTCGGCAGCCTTCAAGCCTAACCGGTATGCCGCTTGACTTGCCTAGAGCCGTGGATACATTGAGTCCGCTGCGCCCCCAGGCAGATGGCCGGCGGGGGTTTGGACGACGCGACTCGAGGAGGACGAGACATGGGCAAGACCATCGGCATCGATCTCGGTACGACCAACAGCGTCGTGGCTGTCATCGAAGGCAAGGACCCCTTGATCATCGCCAACGAGGAGGGTGGTCGCACCACTCCCTCGGTGGTGGCCTGGGACGACAAGGACGAAATCCTGGTGGGTCAGATAGCCAAGCGACAGGCGATCACCAACCCGGAAAGCACGATCTCTTCGATCAAGCGCTTCATGGGCCGCAAGTACAACGAAGTCGAAGAAGAGATCGAGATGATGCCCTACAAGGTGGTCGAGTCCCCGAACAAGGACGCCCACATCGAGATCAAGGGCAAGATGTACGCGCCGCCGGAGATCTCGGCGCGGATCCTGATGAAGCTGAAGAAGGCGGCCGAGGATCACCTCGGGGAGAAGGTCAGCGAGGCGGTGCTCACCGTGCCGGCCTACTTCAACGACTCGCAGCGCCAGGCGACCAAGGACGCCGGCAGGATCGCCGGGTTGGACGTCAAGCGGATCGTCAACGAGCCGACCGCCGCGGCGCTCGCCTACGGGCTGGACAAGGAGTCCGACGAGGTGATCGCGGTCTACGACTTCGGCGGCGGCACGTTCGATATTTCGCTGCTCGAGGTCGGAGACAACGTCGTGCAGGTGATCTCTACCCACGGCGACACACACCTGGGAGGAGACAACATCGACCAGCGGGTGATCGATTACCTGATCTCCGAGTTCAAGAAGGATCAGGGGCTGGACGTCTCGCAGGACAAGATGGTCCTGCAGCGGCTCAAGGAAGCGGCGGAGAAGGCCAAGATCGATCTCTCCTCGCTGATGGAGACACAGATCAACCTGCCGTTCCTGACCGCGGACGCCTCGGGTCCCAAGCACCTCAACCTGCGGCTCAGCCGCGCCAAGTTCGAGTCGATGATCGAAGATTTGGTAGAAAGCACGCTGGGACCGTGCCGCAAGGCGCTCGAGGACGCGGGCAAGAGGTCCAGCGACATCGACCAGGTGGTGCTGGTGGGGGGCTCCACGCGGATTCCGCTGGTCCAGCAGACCGTCACCAAGTTCTTCGGCAAGGATCCGCACAAGGGCGTCAACCCGGACGAGGTCGTGGCGATGGGCGCCGCGGTCCAGGCCGGAGTGCTCAGCGGAGACGTCAAGGACCTGTTGCTGCTCGACGTGACCCCGCTCAGCCTGGGCGTCGAGACCCTGGGCGGCGTGATGACCAAGATGATCGAGCGCAACACCACGATCCCGGCCAAGAAGACCGAGATCTACTCCACGGCCGCCGACAACCAGACCTCGGTCGAAATCCACGTGCTGCAGGGCGAGCGGCCGATGGCCAAGGACAACCGCACCCTGGGCCGCTTCCACCTCGAGGGGATCATGCCCGCCCCGCGCGGCGTGCCCAAGATCGAGGTCACCTTCGACATCGACGCCAACGGAATCGTCAACGTCTCGGCAAAGGACACCGCGACCGGCAGGGAGCAGAAGATCACGATCACCTCCTCCTCCGGCCTCAGCGAGGACGAGATCGACCGCATGGTCAACGAGGCCGACGAGTACCGCGCCGAGGACGAGAACAAGCGCAAGGAGATCGAGCTGAAGAACAAGGGCGAGCAGCTGGCCTACGCCACCGAGAAGACGCTCGAGGAGAACAAGGACAAGCTCCCCGACGAAGAGGTGACCAAGGTCCAAGAAGCGATCAGCGCGCTCAAGGCCGCTGTCGAGACCGGCGAGGCCTCGCGGATCGAGGCCGAGATGGAGAACCTCACCAAGTCCTCGCACAAGCTCGCCGAGCTGATGTACCAGTCCGCCGGCGGCGGCGCCGAGACCCCGCCCCCGGGAACCGGAGCGGGCCAGGCGCCATCCGGCGAGAGCGGCGGCGAGAAGAAGGACGATGGCGACGTGATAGACGCCGAGTTCGAGGAATCGAAGGACTGATCGCTGGCCGACGACTCTCCCTTTTCCGGCTCTTTTCGCGATCGCGCGGGATCATCTCCGAGTGCGACCACCGTGACCGTCGACGCCACGGTCCTGCCCGGCTCCGGCGGCGTCGAGTCGCGGCCGAGCGCGGTGCCCCTGGAGGAGCTGGTCACCCCCGAGTGCGAGGGCCGCTACGTCTTCCCCGAAGACGTCGGTTCCGCGGAGATCGGGCGGGGCGGAATCGGCCGCGTGCTGGGGCTGTTCGATCGCCACGTGGGGCGGGAAGTGGCCTTCAAGGAGCTGCACCCCGACTCGCTCGGCGCCGCGCCGCCCGACGCCGGCGAGCTGCGCAAGATCGCGCGGTTCCTGCGCGAGGCCCGAGTCACCGGCCAGCTGATCCACCCCAACATCGTTCCTGTCTACGAGGTGGGAAGGCGCGGCGACGGCGCTCTCTACTACACGATGAGGCTGGTGCGCGGCAGGACGTTCAAACGTGCCCTGGCCGAGTGTCGCGATCTCGACGAGCGGCTGGCTCTCTTGCCCCACTTCGCGGACATGTGCAACGCGGTGGCCTATGCCCACAGCCGCGGCGTGATCCACCGCGACATCAAGCCCGAAAACGCGATGCTCGGGGAGTTCGGCGAGACGCTGGTCCTCGACTGGGGAATCGCCAAGGTGATCGGAGAGCGCGAGCCCGTCGCCGAAGGGCGGGCGGGGTCGGTTCCCGTCGGCGGCGACGTCTCGCTGACGAACTCGGGCGACCTGACGGTGGACGGCAGCTTCCTGGGCACACCGGCCTATGTCAGCCCCGAGCAGGCCGCGGGCCGCATCGACGAGCTGGACGCCCGCGCCGACATCTGGTCACTGGGGGTGATCCTCTACGAGATCCTGGCCGGCCGCCCGCCCTTCCGGGGCGAGACCGCGCAGGAGGTGTTGGTCAAAGTGCTCAGCGACGAGGTCGTTCCGCCGCAGGAGATCGCCGAGGAGATCCCCACCGAGCTGTCCTCCGTCTGCGAGAAGGCGCTGCGCCGCGACCGCGAGCGGCGCTACTCGGACGCGCGGGATCTGGCCGCGGAGATCGAGGCGTTCCGCTCCGGTCGCCGCGTGCTGGCCCACGAGTACAGCCCCTGGGAGCACCTCAAGCGTTTCGCGGTCGAGAAGAAGGCGCTGCTGAGCGCCGCGGGCGCGATCATGGCGGTGATCGTGGTTGCGCTGGTGCTGGTCTCGGCCTCCTACTCCAGCGAGAAGGACGCGCGTCGACGGGCCCAGGCCGCCGCCGCCCGCGAGCAAGAAGCCCGCGCCGAGGAACGCGCCGAGCGGCTGAAGTCGAACTACTACCTGGCCCAGGGCGCCTTCGAGAAATCAGGGCGTTTGTCCGAGGCCCGGCGCTCGCTGTCGGAGGCGATTTACGCGGCCTCCTCGCTGGTGCACAACCCCGCGGTGGAGAAAAGCGCGGTCGGCGATCCGGGCTTCGCCGCGGATTTTCCGGCCGCGCGCACGATGATGCTGCGTTCCTGGTCGCGGCTGCTGCAGTCGCGCGCCGAGTCGGCGGTGCGCCTGGAGCGGGCCTGGAAGGCGCCGGGGCCGTTGAATCGCGCGGTTCTCTCGCCCGGCGGCCGCGAGGTTGCCGAAGCGCTGCGCAACGGTCGCGTCCGGCTCGCGTCGGCTCGCACGGGGGAGACTCGGCTCGAGATCGAAGCGGCCGAAGGCGAGGTCTACGCCGTCTCTTTCGACCCTTCCGGAAAGCTGCTGGCCAGCGCCGGCCAGGACGGCGCGATCAGGCTCTGGGAGAGCGGTGACGGCTCGCGACGCGCGGAGCTGGCGGGTCACGAGGGTCCGGTGCGGGACCTGAGCTGGTCGCCGGATGGACGGCACCTCTTCTCCGCCGGCGACGACGGCATGGTCCGCGCCTGGGATATCGAACGGGGAGCGGAGCTGCTGTCGCTGGAAGGTCACTCGGCGCCGGTGCTGGCGGTCGACTGCTCGGCCGACGGGCGGTTGCTGCTCAGCGGTGGCCGCGATCAGGTCGCGATCGTCTGGGATGCGTCCGACGGCCGCCGCCTGTCCGAGCTGACCGGACACTCGTCGGTGATCGACGACGTCGCTCTCTCGCCCGACGGAAAGTCGGCGGCGACCGCGAGTTACGACAGGACCGCGCGCCTCTGGGACCTGTCCAGCAAAGAGACGCTGTGGCGGGCCGACCACGAGGACGAGGTCATGTCCGTCGACTTCTCGCCCGACGGCGAGCTGCTGCTCAGCGGCGGATGGGACCGCAAGATCAAGCTGTGGAACGCACGCAGCGGGGCGCTGCTGACCGCCTTCGAGGCGCACGACAAGGCCGTGCTCGGCGCCTCTTACGGAGCGGACGGCGATCGGATCGTCTCCTGCGACGGGCTGGGCCGAGTGCGCCTCTGGCGCGCGGAGGAGCCGCCTGTTTCGCTCTTTGAGCCGACGCAGAAGTACCTGTGGAACGCGGAGTACTCGCCCGACGGAGAGACGATCGCCACCTCCAGCCAGGACGGCGTGCTGCGCCTCTGGGAGGCCCGCACCGGAAGGCTGCGCGAGAGGCTGCGCGGCCACCGGGATTTCGTGCAGAGCATCGATTTCTCCAGCGACGGATCGCGTCTCGTCTCGGGCGGCTACGACCGCACGGTTCGGATCTGGAACACAGAGGACGGAGAGCAACTCGGTCTCTGCGAGGGCCACGGCGACCTGGTGCGCGCGGTGGATTTCGCTCCGGACGACGAGCGCGCCGCCTCGGTGAGCCGCGACGGGGAGCTGATCCTGTGGGAGGCCTCCTTTTGCGAGCCGATCGCGCGCTTCGACGAGCAGAGCGGACAGAGCCGCGGCGTCGCCTTCTCGCCGCGAGGCGAGTGGCTGGCGTCTGGAGGCGACGACGGCGTGCTGCGCCTGCGCGATCCCCGCACCGGAGAGCTCGAGCGCGAGCTGGAAAGCGGTCACAAGCTGGTCGACATCGCCTTCGCCCCGGACGGCGGATCCTGCGCGGCGGTGACCTACGACGGGCGCATCCTCTTGTGGGAGACGAACGGCTGGTCGTTGCGCGACGAGCTCTCGCGCGGAGATCAGATCGTGCACCGGGTGCGCTTTACCCGCGACGGATCGCTGCTGGCCACCTCGGCCGACGACGCCACCGTGGCGATCTGGGCCGCGGGCGAACGACTCCCCTCGCTGCTGCTCTCCTCCAGCCAGTGCGTCTTCGCCGTCGACTTCTCGCCCGACGGCGAGCGGGTCGTGATCGGAGACGGCGACACGGCCCGGGTCTATCCGCTGGACATGAATCTGCTCGAAGCCGACCCGACCCGTCTGCTCGAGCGCGCCGAACGCGATCTGGGAGTGGAGCTGGACGGCTTCGAAATGCGCCGTTTGGAAACGATCCTCGAGCGTTGAGAAGTTCCGCGCGCCGGAAAAGCCCCGCTGCTACTTCTTCAAAGAGGCCTTGATGAAGTCGCGGTTCAAAAAGGCGATGAAGTCGAGCTTGAGCTCCTTGGGGCAGGCGGCCTCGCACTCGGCGTGGTTGGTGCAGGCGCCGAAGCCGGCCTCCTCCATCGCCTCGACCATCGCCAGCGCCCGGTCGAGCCGTTCGGGCTGACCCTGGGGCAGCTTGCCCAGCTGCGTGATCTTGCCGCCGGTGAACAGCATCGCCGAGGCGTTGGGGCAGGCCGCCACGCAGGCTCCGCAGCCGATGCAGGCGGCCGCGTCCATCGATAGCTCGGCGTCCTGCTTGGGCACCGGGATCGCGTTGCCGTCGGGCGCCGAGCCGACCCGGATCGAGACGTAGCCGCCGGCGGTGATGATCTTGTCCAGCGCGCCGCGATCGACCACCAGGTCCTTGAGCACCGGGAACGCCCTGGCGCGGAACGGCTCGATGTAGATCGTCTGTCCGTCCTCGAACTCCCGCATGTGGAGCTGACAGAGGGTGGTCGCCTTGCGGTGGCCGTGCGCGTAGCCGTTGACCACGGCTCCGCACATCCCGCAGATGCCCTCGCGGCAGTCGTGATCGAAGGCGATCGTGTCCTCGCCCTTCTCGATCAGGCGCTCGTTGACGATATCGAGCATCTCGAGAAAAGAAGCCTCGGAGCTGATATCCTTGGCATCGTAGGTGACCAGCCGGCCCTTGGCCTCCGGGCCGGCCTGCTTCCAGACCTTGAGCGTGAAGTCCATTACTTGTAGCTCCTCTGACTGGGCTTGCAGTACTCGAACTCTAGCTGCTCGCGGTGCATCTCGGGCTCCTCGCCGTCGCCCTTGTGCTCCCAGGCGGCCACGTAGGAGAACTGGTCGTCCTTGCGCAGCGCCTCGCCCTCCTCGGTCTGGCTCTCCTCGCGGAAGTGGCCGCCGCAGGACTCGGTGCGGTGCAGGGCGTCGCGCAGCATCAGCTCGGCGAACTCGAGGAAGTCGGCCACGCGGCCCGCTTTCTCCAGGTTCTGGTTGAAGTCGTCGGGTTTGCCGACCACCCGCAGGTTCTGCCAGAACTCGTCCCTTATTCTGGGGACCTCCTCCAGCGCCTCGCGCAGCCCTTTCTCGTTGCGCGCCATCCCGCAGTCCTCCCACAGCAGCTTGCCCAGCTGCTTGTGGAACGAGTCCGGGGACCGCTCGCCGCCGATGCCGAGCAGCTTGTCGATCCGCTGCCGCACCTGCTCCTCTACCGCGCCGAACTCAAAGTGGTCGGTATCGACGTCGCTGTTGCCCTCGGAGGCCAGGTAGTCTCCGATCGTGTAGGGCAGCACGAAGTAGCCGTCGGCCAGCCCCTGCATCAGTGCGCTGGCGCCGAGCCGGTTGGCTCCGTGGTCGGAGAAGTTGGCCTCGCCGATCACGTACAGCCCAGGGACGTTGCTCATCAGGTTGTAGTCGACCCACAGCCCGCCCATCGTGTAGTGCACGGCGGGAAAGATCCGCATCGGAACCTGGTAGGGGTCCTCGTCCGTGATCTTCTCGTACATCTGGAACAGATTGCCGTACTTCTCCTCGACCGCGTGCTTGCCCATCCGCTCGATCGCGTCGGCGAAGTCGAGGTAGACGCCCAGGCCGGTGGAGCCGACTCCGCGGCCCTCGTCGCAGACCTGCTTGGCGGCGCGGGAGGCGACGTCGCGGGGCACCAGGTTGCCGAACGCCGGGTAGCGGCGCTCCAGGTAGTAGTCGCGATCCTCTTCCGGGATCTGGCGCGGGCGCCTCTCGTCGTCGGCGCTCTTTGGCACCCAGATCCGCCCGTCGTTGCGCAGCGACTCGCTCATCAATGTCAGCTTGGACTGGTAGTCGCCGTGCACCGGGATGCAGGTGGGGTGGATCTGGGTGAAGCACGGGTTGGCGAACAGCGCGCCGCGCTTGTGGGCACGCCAGCAGGCGGTCACGTTGCAGCCCTTGGCGTTGGTCGAGAGGAAGAAGACGTTGCCGTAGCCGCCGGTGGCGAGAACCACCGCGTCCGCCGCGTAGCGCTCGATCTCGCCGCTGACCATGTTGCGCGTCACGATCCCGCGGGCGCGGCCGTCGACGACCACCAGGTCGAGCATCTCGCGGCGCTCGTACAGCTCCACCTTGCCCCTGGCCACCTGGGCCATCAGCGAGGAATAGGCCCCGAGCAGCAGCTGCTGGCCGGTCTGGCCGCGCGCGTAGAAGGTTCGCGAGACCTGGGCGCCGCCGAAGGAGCGGTTGGCCAGATTGCCGGCGTACTCGCGGGCGAACGGCACGCCCTGCGCCACGCACTGGTCGATGATCGCGTTGCTGACCTGGGCCAGCCGGCAGACGTTGGCCTCGCGGGAGCGGTAGTCGCCGCCCTTGACCGTGTCGAAGAACAGCCGGCGGATGCTGTCGCCGTCGTTGGGGTAGTTCTTGGCCGCGTTGATCCCGCCCTGCGCCGAGATCGAGTGCGCCCTCCGCGAGCTGTCCTGGTAGAAGAAGCAGCTCACGTCGTAGCCCAGCTCGGCGAGCGAGGCCGAGGCCGAGGCGCCGGCCAGCCCCGAGCCGACCACGATAATCGAGAACTTGCGCTTGTTGGCCGGGTTGATCAGCCCGAGCCGGAAACGGTGCTCGTCCCACTTCTCGTCGATCGGACCGTCCGGGATTTTCGATTCCAACTTCATCACAATTGACCTTCCTCGCTCGCGCCGGTTACGGCACCGGCTCGATCAAGCCCGTCAACACGGCGACCGGCATCGAGATGTTTCCCACGCCGACCGCCACCGCCAGAAGCACCGAGGCCGCCTTGCGCCAGCTGTTGTAGCGCGGGTGCGCGGCGCCGAGAGTCTGCAGCATGCTCCACACGCCGTGGTAGAGGTGCAGCGCCACGAAGAAGCAGGCGACGATGTAGACCGCCGACGCCCACCAGACCTGGAAGCCGCGCACCACGTTGTTGTAGACGGTGGCTTGATCGAACGCCGGCGCGGTGGGGTGCACGTCGCCGGTGGTGAAGTGCAGGATGTGGTAGATCACGAACAGCGCGATGATCGGCCCACCCCACCACATGGTGCGCGCCGCGTATGTGGTCTCGCGGTACCTCTGCTTGGCGTAGCCCTGCGGCCGCGCCCCCCAGTCCTGGAGCGTCACCGCCGCTGCCGACCAGATGTGCAGGCCGATCGAAATCAGCAAAACGCCTCTGGCGACCCACAGCAGCCCGCCCAATCCCTGGAGGAATGCGGCGTACTTGTCGAGTTGCTCGGGGCCCATGTAGATCTGGAGGTTTCCGAGCATGTGCACCACGACGAAGCCGAACACGATGAAGCCGGTGATCGCCATCACCACCTTCTTGCCGACCGCCGTGCGGTAGAATGTCATGGTAGTCGTAGTCATGAGGCACTCGCTTCCCGTTCGGTCGGGTCGCACGGGCTGCGCCCGCGCCCCGCTGGCAGCGACCATGATGCTCCTGCAACAATTGTCTAGATATGCTCTGGATCATACCCAATCCTCCCGACTCAAAGTCCAAGACAATGTTTCAACTGGTATTTCAAGGGAGACCACAATGAAACGAGCTCTGATGGGGTTGGGTGTCGCTGGCGCTCTGATCGCGCAGGGATGGTCCGTGGCGGCCCAGTGCCTCTCGGACACGGATTGCAAAGGCGACCGCATCTGCGAGGGGGGCAGCTGCATCGATCCTCCCGTCCGAGAGGCGACGGCGGCCGAGTCTGCGAAGGAATCGTCTCCGGCTGTCGCGGTCGCGCAAGCCACCGACGCACCAACCGGCGGGACCGCCTCCGGACGCGATTCCGGCCGACGACGACAGGTTCGTCGGTTACATCGAGTGGGTTTCGGTGCGCACCGGAGGCGGTAACTACGGCGGCCATCTGGGGCTGAGCGCTTTCACTTTCCGCTGGCGCTGGTTCTACCTGAGCGCGTTGCACATCTCTGGGGGCGGTGGCTCCCCCGGCGGAAACGACAAGTTCGAAATGGGCTACTACGGCAAGGCCGGCGTCCGAGCCGGCGTTCCTCTGCACCTGGGCAAAGGGGGAAGGCACGAGATTCGCGGAGGCCTCGGCGTCTCCGGCGGGATCATTCAACTCGAGGTCTATCGTACTTGGTGGCAGGAGCAGAAGATGTGGTACTGCAGCTCCAACGGACCGTTTCTCGACGTGGAGTTGATCTACCAGTTCCACATTCTGAGGCGCCTGGCGGTCCTGGCCGGGTACGAGGGCACTTTTGTCTTCAACGAAGCCAACGACAATGGTTATCCGCAAGATTGCTGGCAGCCCCAGAACCTGCACGTCGGTTTCCTGGGCCTGGCGATCTGAGCCTTCCGGCTCAAAGCCGAGGACGGTTCTATTGAACAGCTTTGCAGCGCGTTCGTCTCACGTTACAACGGGAGTCGTCATGCGCCGCTCGGTCCTGTTTGCAGCCTTCATCGCCCTGTCGCTCGCCGCGGGTCTGGCAGCGGCCGGGAAATGGCCCTGGCAGCGGCGGTTCGGCCGCGACGTGGACGACCGGCACAACCTCTCGTACCGGACGATCGGCGCCGAGGTCTGGCCCGAGGAGCCGCGATCGCCCGAGAAGGTCGACCGCGATCGCTTCCGCAGCGCGCTGGGCGAGCTGTGCCCGCCGATGCCGGACGAGCGTCTCGACAAGTGGGTCGGCTCGGTGCTCGGCGAGTCGCAACGCTTCGAGGTGGATCCGTTCCTGCTCGCCGCGCTGATGCACGACCGCTCGCGCTGTCGGCCCAAGACTCCGGACGACTCGGAGCTGTACGGCCTGACGCGCCTCGACGTGAAGATGCACGCGCCCCACATCCGCGGCGGGAAGTACGAGTACTTCCTGCTGCAAGACGGCGAGTGGGTCGAGCGTCACCTCGAGGTGAAAGAGTGGCCGTTCAACAAGTGGAAGGCGGCGCGCGGCCCGAGCAACCTCTACTGGGCGGCGGCGATCCTGCGCGTCTGGAAGGAGCAGCGCGCCAGCCTCGAGAAGGCGTTCGACTGCGAGCCGCACCGCCACCACGTCTCGCACTGGTTCTACGGAGACTGCGTGCGGAGCACCGAGCCGGAGGATCGCGTGCTCACGATCCGCAGGCGGCTGCTGGCCTGCTACCACCAGACCGTGCCGGCCGCGGCCGGCACCTTCCGGGGCGTGCCGCTCGTCTCTCCGCTGGACGGAGTACCGCGGCTCGTGATCGACTACTTCGGCAACCGCCGCGGCAAGAAGCACGGCCCCGGCCACCAGGGCATCGACCTGTCCGGAATCGTGGGCGAGCCGTTGCGCGCGGTCGCGTCGGGACGGGTGGTCTTCGCCGGTGTCGACGTGGAGGGCGCCGGCAGCAAACGGCTCACGCCCGAGCAGGCGCTGGAGATGAAGGGCCGGCGCCTGGGGCCGGGCGGTTTCTACGTCGCGATCAACCACGACGGCGACTTCCGCAGCTACTCCATGCACATGGACACGCTGGCGGTGCACGACTGGGAGGAGGTGGAGGCGGGACAGGTGATCGGCACGCTCGGCCGCACGGGAACCGCCTCGGCCGGACCGCACCTGCACCTCGAGTTCCGCGTCGGCACCGAGCGCGTCGATCCGGCGGTCCCGCTGCGGGACGTGCTCGTCGATCCCTTTGCCGACTAATTCGAACAGAGCCCACGTTGGGGCGTGCGATATCGACGCCGTTGGTCTATAGTGAGGCCGCACAGAATATTACGACGCGAGAGGAATTTTGAATCGCGGGTACGCGGCGGGAGGACATCATGAAATTCTTCGACGATCCCAAGGCCTTGCTGGACGAGACGAATCTGGTCGACCGCTTCGTCCGCTACGCCGGAGTGCACACCACCTCTGACGGCAACTCGGAGACCTGCCCCAGCACCGAGAGGCAGTTCGACCTGGCGCGGATGCTCGTCGACGAGCTGAAGGAGCTCGGCCTGAAGGATGCGGCGGTGGACGACAACTGCTACGTGACAGCCACGCTGCCGGGCAAGGGAGACAACGTCGTGGGTCTGATCGCCCACCTCGACACCTCGCCGGCGGCTCCGGGCGAGAACGTCGAGCCCGTCTTCCACGAGAGCTACGACGGAAAGGTGATCGAGCTGAAGGACGGGATCAAAATCGATCCGGCCGACAACCCCAAGCTGAAGGAATGCGTCGGCGACACCGTGCTCACCTCGGACGGAACGACCCTGCTCGGAGCGGACGACAAGGCCGGGATCGCCGAGATCATGACCGCGCTCGAGTATTACCAGAAGCACCCGGATACGCCCCATCCGACGATCAAGGTCGGCTTCACCCCGGACGAGGAGATCGGGCGCGGCCACGCCAGATTCCCGATCGACGCCTTCGGCGCGGACGTGGCGTTCACGCTGGACGGCACTTTCGACGGCGAGATCAACATCGAGACCTTCGAGGCCTACTCGGCCTGGGTCACGATCAAGGGCGTCTCCACCCATCCCGGCTCGGGCAAGGGCAAGCTGGTCAACGCGCTGCGCTACCTGGCCAAGTTCCTCGAGAAGCTGCCGCCCAAACTGGCCCCGGAGCACACCGAGGACCGCGAGGGCTTCATCCATCCGTTCGAAATCGAGGGCGACGCATCACAGTGCAAGTGCCACCTGATCGTCCGCGACTTCGAGGAGGAGAAAGTCGCAAAGTGGTGCGAGATCGTGAAGAGAGCCGCGGCCGAGACGGGCGAGGAGGAGCCGCGGCTGAAGGTGGACGTCAAGTGCGAGTTCTCCTATCCCAACATGGCCAAGTTCCTGAAGCAGAAACCGGAGATCTCCGAACGCCTGGAGCAGGCGGTGCGCAAGGCCGGGATCGAGCCGAACATGATTCCGATCCGGGGCGGCACCGACGGATCGAATCTGTCTCGCAAGGGATTGCCCACGCCGAACATCTTCGCCGGAGGCATGGAGTTCCACGGACCCACCGAGTGGATTTCGACCCGCTCGATGGGGCTCGCCCTGTGTACGGTGCTCAACTTGATGTCGCTCTACGCCGAATAGGCGGTACTCGATGACCGACGAGCCCGACGAGAGGACGGAGGGCGAGGCAGAGCCCACGCCGGAGGGGAACGGCGAGACGGCTGAGCCTCGCGACCCGGTTCGACCGCCTGAGACGACGGCCGACGAGACCGGGGGCGAGACCCATCCCGGCGCCGACACCGACGCCTCTCGGGCGCTGGACGAGGCTGCCGCGTTCGAGGAGGAAACTGGAGGCAAACACGACACGATCCCCGCCGAGCCCTCCTTCGAAGACTCGCTGGCGGGCACGATGATCGGCGATCGCTACCTGCTGCTCGGCTCGCTGGGCGAAGGGGGGATGGGCCAGGTCTACCGCGCCCGGCACGTATTGATGGACAAGCCGGTCGCGATCAAGCTGCTCCACGCCGAGCTGGCCCACATTCCGGACTTGACCAAGCGCTTCGAGCGCGAGGCGCGCTCCTCGAGCCGACTGTCCGATCCACACTGCATCACGGTCACCGACTTCGGTCGCACCGAGGACGGCCAGCTCTACCTGGTCATGGAGCTGCTGGAGGGCGAGTCGCTGGCGACCCGCATCGACGAGGGCGGCGCGCTGGAGCCGAAGCTGGCGATCGAGGTCGCGCGCCAGATGCTGATGGGACTCGGCCACGCGCACGGTCAGGGCGTGATTCACCGCGATCTCAAGCCGGAGAACGCGATGCTCGTCAGGCACGGCGAGCAGACCGACTTCGTCAAGATCCTGGATTTCGGGATCGCCAAGCTGGCCCACGGCGAGTCCGGCGAGAGTCTGACGCGCAGCGGCGTGGTCTTCGGCACGCCCAAGTACCTCTCCCCCGAGCAGGCGCTCGGCGACGAGGTGGACCACCGCTCGGATCTCTACGCGGTCGGCATCATCCTCTGGGAAGCGCTGACCGGAGAGCCTCCGTACGTCGCCGAGACCGCGATGGAGACGATGTCGCTGCACCTGACCGGCGACGTGCCGCGGCTCTCCGAGCACGGCTCGTTTCCGCGCGGCCTGCAGCGGGTGCTCGACCGCGCGCTGGCCAAGAAACCGGACGAGCGTTTCCAGAGCGCCGAGGACTTCCTGGCGGCGCTGGACGAGATCGACCCCGACGTGAACGAGGACCGCACCAGCCCTTCGGTGATCGTCGAGACGATCGGAAGGATCACCGGCGTCTCCGGGGACGAGGGCAAGAAGAAACGGCGCGTGCTGCCGGTGCTGCTCGGCATCGTCGTGGCCGCGGTGTTCATCGCCGTGCTGAGCGTCTTTCTGGCCGGCGGCGACGGCGAGCGGCGCCAGACGCTCACCTCGGACGAGCTCGAGGCGCTGGGCGAGGACGCGGCCTCGATCCGCCTAAGGCTCGATCGAGCGCGCGCCCAGATTCGCGAAGGCAACCCGGCCGAGGCGGTGATCACCGCCAAGGAGGTGCTCAAGGAGAAGCCCTCCCTGGCCTCCGGCCTGCTGGTTCTGGGTCACGCCCAGTTCCTCTCCGGAGAGCGGGCCGAGGCGATGGAGTCCTACGAGCTGGCGCTGACCAAGCTGCCGGACCTGGCCAAGGACGTGCGTCTCGGCGAGCACCTGCGCGCCTCGCTGGAGTGGAAGCCGTGCCGGCAGAAGGGCGCCTTGCTGCTGGCGCGTTTCGGCGGCCCAGAGGGAGTGGGCTTTCTCGCAGAGAAGTCCAACTCGGCGCTGACGCCCGGCGAGCTGAGGCGCGCGGCGCGCGCGGCGCTCGTCGAGTCCGGGCACGAGGGGGAAGTGAACTGGCTGGCCAGCCTGACGGCCGACTTCCACGAGCAGAAGCGCTGCAAGGAGCGGCGCGAGATCATCGACAGGATGGCCGAGGTCGGCGACCCCCGCTTCTTGCCTCTGCTCGAGGAGCACCGGCCGGTCACGGCGCGCAAGGGCGGGCGCAAGGTTACGACCAACGCCTGCATCGGAACCAGCGTGCTGGAGGCGATCGAAAAGCTGACAGCAATCAAGGAAGGCCGGGCTCCCGACGCGGGAGACTCCGCGGTGGACAGTTGATTCTCAACGGACCGCGCCTGGCGATCAGACCGGCTCGCAGCTGGTCCGCGGCGGTGGGCGATCGCCCCCGGCCGGCGTCGTTTCTGCTGGTCGGCGCCCTGACCGCCGCGATCTGGCCCGCCGCGGCGGTGGTCGGAGGTCAGCTCGGCGCCGCGGCTCTCGGCCTGGTCAGCCGCGAGACCGCGGTGGAGCGCGCGCTGGTCGGCCTGCTGGCCGGAGCCGGCGGGGCGCTGGTGATGGCGCCGGCGCTGGCACTGGTTCTGATCTGGCTGGTGCGCGCCTCGCGGGCCGAGCACGGCGAAGGACTGGAGATACCGACCGCGCTCGGGATTCTCTGGCCGGCCTGGACCGCGGGCCTGGTGATGGCGCCGGCTCCGCTGGCCGGGCTGGGTCCCGAGCTGGGCGAGATCGCCTGGTTGCTGCTGGCCGCGCTGCTGGCCGTGCGCGCCGTCATCGCCGGCGCGGTCCCGGGGCTGGGCGTGCGTCGCCGCTGGAGGCGCCACTTCGTGACACGGGCCTCGCTCGCCTTTCTGCTGCTCTTTTTGGCGATTCCGATCGCGCCGGCGCTGGGAGTCCGCGCTCTGCTGGGGGTCGAGGGCGAAATGCCCCGCGCAGAGCCCGAGCCGCTGAGCTGGCCGCTCCCGCCCGAGCCCCGCTGGTAGCACCGCCGAATCCCGAGCACTCCGCGCTGTGGGGAAAACGTTTCGGGCCGGGGTCCGGAGGGCGGCGCTCGATCGCGATACCCCGGTTTCAAGGGGGTGAGCCGGCCTTTGCTGAAGGAAACACAGCCTTCCCTGTTCACGTGGCAACAAATTGACGCGGCCTCGGATCTGGACCGGCTGCGCCTCGTGCTCGACGCGCTGCCCGACGAGCGGTTGGCGAGCTCTCTCGAGCAGCGGCGCGGGCGGGGGCGGGCCACCTTTGCTCCTCCTCTTCGACCGATGTCCCGGAATGCGGGTGGCTGGGGATCGCTTCGAGCCAAAAGTCGGGCCCTGCGCGAAAAACCGCCGCGAACGGAACTTTCCAATCAGCTGATTATCTACCCGCGCTGCGCTTCAGGATGTCTGACACCGGGCCTCAGTGTGACATTCGATCATGGCGCCTTCTGCTCGTCGGAGTGTACGGTCTTGTGCAAAGCGCGCATGAGTTTGATGCGGAATCCGCATCTCGGTACTTCATTTCGGTACTACTTCCGCCGTTGTCCGGCATGGTCTCGAAGCGCCTCAACGATGCACAATCACGACAAAAAACGACGGCGTTGGCCTCTTCCGATCCTGTTGGCACGGCGCTTGAGTGCTCACCGTTACAGGTAGCGCCGAGGCATTCGAAGCCCGGCCAACTAACACACGGAGGAAGAGCCATGAAAAACACAACACCGCAAAACAAGCTGTCCCAACGCCTCGCCATTTCCATCGTTACCCTCTCGCTGGCCGGCTTGCCGGCATTCGCGGTCGGTTGCGAAAACGATCTGGAACCGTTGGAAGCGGAGAGCGACAACGCGCTCGTCGGAGACGAGATTGAAAACAGGGACCAGGAGGAAACCTACCGAAGTGGCGACAACGCATTCGACACGCGTCGCGGCGACAGGCTCCGGGGTCGTCACCCGCGCGGAATGCGAGGCCGCCACGCTCCCGCAAGGATGCTGATGGTCGCCGCCTTGACCCGGCTCGACCTGACCGACGAGCAGAAAACCTCCATCGAGAAGCTGCTCGAAGACGTTTCCCCGCGTCGGGGACGCGATCGCTTGCAGGTTTCCGAACGGTCAGAGGTCCACAGCGCAATCGCCGAAGGCGTCCGCGCCGGAGATCTCGATCCGGACGCCTTCGAGGAACACTTCTTCGAGGTGGACAACAAGATCGAGCAACGCAGAGAACGGCGCGCCCTCGCCCTCGAGCAGCTGCACGGCATTCTCGAGCCGGCCCAGCGCGAGCAGCTGGTGGAAGCGGTGCGGTCTCGGCGCTACGAGCCCACACGGCGCGGCGACCACCGCCGGGACTTCGGCAAGCGCGGCTCGCGAATGCACCGGCGCAAAATGCGCGGCGCCGGCCGGCGCCTGGACAGAGCCGAATTCGATCGAGGAGACGCAAGGCGCGGCGACCACCGCCGCGGCTTCGGCAAGCGCTCCCCCGTCGGTCGAGGTCATCGACGGCTGACTCGCGGCCTCGATCTCGGTGATCAGCAGCTGTCCCTGATCGAGTCTCTCGATCGGTCGGATCGCCCAAAGCGCCCCGGCCCGAGAGAGGCGATCTTTCGCCGCGAGAAGCGTTCCGACGCGGTGGAGGCGATGCTCGACTCGTTCGCCTCGGACGATTTCGACGCCACGGTCTTCGAGCCGCCCCGGCGCATGGAAAAGAACCCTTCCGCTCGACTCAGGGCACGCATCGCCTACCTCGCCGAGCTGAGCGGTATCCTGAACCCCGAGCAACGCGAGCTGCTGGCCGAACGGCTCGAACGCGGCAGATCCGGTCGCATGCACCCCGCCGAGCGCAGCAGGCGCGGCGGCCACGGTCCGGGCAGGCAAGATCGCCCGTTCCCCCGCGCTCGGCACTGAGCTTTTCTGGCCAAGCCGCTCCGATGTTGCGTATAATTCCCCCGTCACCGGTACAGAAACGCAAGGAGCGCCAAATGATCTCCATCAAGAACACGCGCCTCACCGTCGCGATCCTCTGCCTTGCCGCGCTCGCGTTGGCGGGAGCCTGCGACGAGTGCGAGACATCCCAGGACTGCGCGGCCGGCCAGATCTGCATCGACGGAACGTGCCAGAGCAGCGGCACTTTCGACGCCGACGCGGACGGTGACTCGGATTCCGATTCGGACTCGGACTCCGACTCGGACTCCGACATCCGGGAGCTGGAGTGGGTCCTGATCGAGGGCGGGACCTTCACGATGGGCGACGACGCGGGCTCGGAAAGCCAGCAGCCGGCGCACGAGGTGACCGTGCCCGGCTTCGAGATGACGCGCTTTGAGATCACCGCCGCCCAGTACTCGGTCTGCGTGGTCCAGGAGCAATGCACCGAGCCGGAGACGGCCGAGCGCGCCAACTGGATGGTGCAGGGACGCCAGAACTACCCGCTCAACTACGCGACCTGGGCGCAGGCCAGCGCCTTTTGCGCCTGGGCCGGCGGCAGGCTGCCCAGCGAGGCCGAGTGGGAGTACGCCGCGCGCAACCGCGGGCAGGACGTCACCTATCCTTGGGGCGTCAGCGAGCCCACCTGCGACGAGGCCGTGATCGCGCTGTCCGAGGACTCGGACTGGGGGTGCGGAGAGGGCCACTCTCTGGAGGTCTGCAGCCGCCCGGCCGGCAACACCGAGCAGGGCCTGTGCGACATGAGCGGCAACGTGGTCGAGTGGGTCGCCGACGAATGGCACGAAGACTACACGGGCGCTCCCACGAACGGCTCGGCCTGGATCGAGAGCAGCGAACCAACCGTGCGGGTGATACGCGGCGGCGGCTACCGCTACGTCTCCGACGCCGCCAGTCTGACCACCACCGGCCGCAAATCCTACTCGGCCGACCAGGGCCAGCCGGACCTGGGGTTCCGCTGCGTGCGCGAGCCGCAGTGATCCCGCTGCTGATCTCAGAACAGGAGCTGCCCCTGCATGGTTCCGGCCACGCTCCAGTCGTCGGAGCCGTCTACCTGCGTGCCGCCCAGCTGGAGCTTGAGGTTGAACGACTGGGCGAAGGCCCAGTAGGCGATCCCGCCGGAGACGCCCAGGCGGTCGCCGATCTCTCCCGGCGCCTCGGTCGACTCGTACCAGTCCACCGCGACCAGGGGCTCGAACATGTTCCAGCGAAAGCCCAGCTCCGAGGCCAGGCCGTACCCGCTGTAGCGGCTGCTGCCCACGCTGTCGTACCAGCTCATGCCGTCGCTGCGATCGCCGTGGTCGTAGTAGTAGAAATCGACCTGCCCGTTGAGCGACATCAGCTTGGCATCGTCCAGCGGAATGTCCCAGAAGAGGTCGGCGGCAAACGCCAGGTAGTCGCTGCGATCTCGGATGCCGCGCTCGTCGGACGCCTCCATCCCGGTCCCGGTCGGCACCTCCTCCCAGCTGACGTTCAGCTCGCGCTGCCAGTCCACCGAGGCGCCGAGAGAAAGGACCCGCTTGGTGGAGACGATTCCGGCGTCGGTCTTCTCGATGTAGAGACCGTCGTAAAACATCCCGCCGGCGCCCGGGCCGCCCTCGGCATCGAAAACGTTGAAAGTCAGCCGCGCGGTCAGGCGGGGCAGATCCATCGGGTTTCGCGGATCTTCCTCGCCCTGCCAGGCGCCGTCCTCGTAGCCGGCCAGCTTGGAGCTGCCGTGCACGCCGTTGAACAGCCCCACCCGGTACTCCAGCCACTTGCCGAACGGCATGCCGCGCAGCATCAGACCGAAGTCGCGCCAGACGAAGCTGCCGCCGTCCGGGTAGCCGATCAGCCCGCCGTGGTAGTCCAACCCCAGCAGGCTGGTCGCGCCCTGCATGCCGTGGTGCGAGAACGGCAGCAGCAGCATCCCGAAGTCGACCTGGATCGCCTCGTGGAGATTCAACTCGAGGTAGGCGTCCTGAATGAACATCCTCACGTCGAAGTTGCCGTCCTTGCCGAAGCGCGGGCTGTCCGTCTCGATGAAGTAGTTCACCTTGTCGTTGATCTGCCCGTAAAACATCAGGCGCATCCGCCGCAGGTAGAACTCCGCGCCCGCCGATCCGTCGGGCGCCGCGTCCTGGGCGACCTGCCCGTGCGCCTGGAGCAGACCGCCGATTTTCAAGTACGTCTCGTCGTCGCCCGCGACCTTGATCCCGGCACGAGCCGCTTTGGGGCTCGCGATCCAGGCGACGGCGAGAAGGGCCAGGGCCAGGATTCCAACGATCGGGGCTCTGCTGTTCGCGCGCATCTGTGCTCCTCCCTGTGTAGTTTCGACAGATCGAGAGCCGCGAATCCCGCGGCTCTGCGACAGCCCGTTTCGGGCGCAGAAGATACGGTCGCGCAAATGGCGAATGTATGATCAAAGACAGGATTCGAAACTCGGGACCGCTACGGCAGCGTCCTGCACCAGCAGTGCATGTCCTCGAGGCGACCGCCGATCTCGCAGTTGCGCACCAGCGTGCCGGTGTACTCGTAGCCGGCGCGGGCGAAGACGCTGTTCATCCCCGCCGAGCCGGCCCGGGCCAGCGTGTAGGCGCAGCGCACGTCGCGCTCGGCCGCGTCCAGCTCCAGGGTGCGCAGCAGGTGACCCGCCAGCCCCCAGCCGCGCTGCGCGGGGCGGGTCGCGAAATCGGTCATCTCCGCGTTGGCCAGCGACGGCACACACTCGGCCGACGCGGCCGCGACCAGCTCTCCGCCGGGATCGCGCACCAGGCGGTACAACACGCCCGCGGCCATCGTCTCGGCGATGTAGCGCGGGGAGTCGACCGGAAAGGGGTAGCTCTCGAAGGTCCGGGCGTAGAGAGCGGCCAGCTCTTCCGCGTCCCGCGGCTCGCCCCGAGACGAGCCGTAGCCGGCGGGCAGCTCGGGCTCGGCCGGCGTCTCGCGCCGCTGTCCGTCCAGCAACGACTCCAGCAACCGCCTCTCGGGCTCTCCGCTGGAGGGCCGGCGGCGCTCTTCGGACAAAAAGCGCGAGACGACCACCGCGTCGACGCCCGCGAAGAAGCCGCGGATCAGCGCTTCTGTCTCGAAGCCGATCCGCTCCCAGCCGGGCTCGTCGCCGCTGCGCAGCTTGGCGAAGATCTTGTCCAGCCCGCGGGCGCGGGCCAGCTCTTCCAGCTCGCGAGCCAGGGCGATCATGTCGTCGCCGCGATATTCGATCACGCGCACGCGCCGATTGAGCGGGCTGGCGAAGACGCGCGCCCGAAAGCCGACGCCCTCCAGCTCCAGCTCGACGCCGCGATCGCTGCTCGGGCGCGACGGATCGGCCCCGGCGGCGATCACTCCTCTCCTCCCGTCTCCCGGCGCTCCTCGCGCTCCAGGTCGCCGGGAACCAGGGAGATCGTTTCGTTCTCCTGGTTGAACAGCTTGCCCACCCCGATCTCCGGGGCCCAGCGCTGGCCGCGCATCATCCGCTCGTCGCAGTAAGTGCAGTCCGGCGGGCAGGTCGTCTCGCGCTCGCGGGGCTCGGTGTAGAGGGTGATCACGCCCTCGTAGTTGCGCAGCACCACCTTGCGCGTGCCCATCGAGACCATGTAGTTGGGCTGCAGCGGAATCTTGCCTCCGCCGCCGGGAGCATCCACCACGTAGCGCGGCACGGCGAAGCCGCTGGTGTGCCCGATCAGCATCTCCATGATCTCGATCCCCTTGGCCACCGGCGTGCGAAAGTGCTCGATCCCGCGCGACAGGTCGCACTGGTAGAGGTAGTAGGGCCGCACGCGGTTGCGGACCAGACCGTGGAACAGCTCGCGCAAAATCAGCGGGCAGTCGTTGACGTCGCGCAGCAGCACGCTCTGGTTGCCCAGCGGAATCCCGGCGTCGGCCATCATCGCCAGCGCGCGTCGGCTCTCGTCGGTCAGCTCGCGCGGGTGGTTGAAGTGCGTGTTGACCCAGATCGGAACGTGGCGCCGCAGCACCTCCACCAGCTGCGGGGTGATGCGCTGGGGAAGGACCACCGGAGTGCGAGTGCCGATCCGCACCACCTCCACGTGGTCGATCGCCAGCAGCCTTCCGAGCAGCTCGTCGAGCCTCTCGTCGGAGAGCAGGAACGGATCCCCGCCGGAGAGCAGCACGTCCCGCACGTTCTCATCGCTCTCGATGTAGCGGATCGCATCGTCCAGCATCGAGCGGCTCGTCCTCTGATCCGGATCGCCGACCCGCCGCTTGCGCGTGCAGTGCCGACAAAACATCGAGCATTGGTGGGTAACCAGGACCAGCACGCGATCGGGGTAGCGATGGGTCACTCCCGGGATCGGCGAGTCCTCGTCCTCGGCCAGCGGGTCCTCGATGTCGGCCGCGTCCACGCTCAGCTCGTGGGCGGAGGGCACGGCCTGCATGCGGATCGGACAGCGCCTGTCCTCGGGATCCATCAGCGAGGCGTAGTAGGGGGTGATCGCCATCGGAAACTGCTCGGCGGCCCTCTTGATCGATCTGAGCTCCGGGTCCGAAAGCGACATGAGCTCGGTCAGCTCGGCCGGGTCCGTGATCAGCTCGCGCAGCTGCTCGCGCCACGGCGCTCTCGCCAGCTCGCTGATATCGCTGGTGGTTCTGCTCTGTGCTGTGCTCAATGGTCTCTCCTCGCCAAGAGCGGGCGGCTTCCGGCCCGCCGTGGGGGCTCGCTTGTTCTGATACTCGAGTCTTCGGCGGTCGCGCGCGTCTCGCGCTCACAAAATCGGCGCAGCGCTCGAAGAGGAGACGCGCCCGCCGGAGGAAGTCGGTCTGCCGATGGTTAGAGTACAAAACATTTGTATACTAAATACCACGAAATCGCCCGTGATGCAAGCTATCTTCACCGAAAGCGCCGATCGGTGTACACTGCTGCCTCGAAATCGCGTCGCAACCCTGAAGAAAGGACGATTGATGGCTGATATCAGCGTTCGGCGAAATCACGAGGTGGAAAAAGACGTTCTGCGCGCCCGCCTGGACGAACTCGTGGCGGACCTGAAGGCCAAGTACGGGCTGACCGCGAAGTGGGACGAAAACACCTGCACGTTGACCGGCAGCGGGCTGAAAAAGGCCGTGTTGGTGATGGGCGACTCGGATGTCGCGCTGGATATCACGCTCGGGATGATGGGCAAGATGTTCAAGCCGCAGGTCGAAAAAGAGGTCGCCAAGAAGATCGAGAAGATCCTGGACTCCTGAAAAGCTCCAGCCGCGTCCGGCCGAGATCGATCTTTCCGTTCACCTCGCGCGGCGAATCTCGATCGGCGGCGGATCGCGGTCGAGCCGCGGTCGGACTCGGTCCGGGGGCGGCACCTCGACCTTTCCGGCCTCGACCATCCTCCGGATCTCGTCCAGCTTCTCGATCGGCTGCAGCGAGCCCGGTCGCTGCGCGGTCAGCCGTCCCCTCTCCAGGGTCAGCAGCCACACGCCGGACTGTCCCTTCTTCCAGCGCACGTCCGTCGAGATGCGCAGCCGGTTGCTCTCGGCCGGAAAGCAGAGCGGAATCCGGCGCACACCTCCGGCCTCCCGCTCGAGCAGGGAGCGGCCCTTGATCACCTCGCCGACAGCGATCGTCGCCACGTCGTAGGAGTAGGCCGCGTCGCTGTCGCTGCGCTGCACGCGGGAGATGCGCCCGGTCGCGATCGCGTCCGCGTCGCGCACCAGCTCCTCGAGCGTCACGTCCTTCCGGTCAGCGCGCGGCGAGGCGAGCAGCGGGAACGCTAGGTGCGCGACCGCCATGGCGAAAAGAGGTCTCACATCCAGATGGACGTGCGAGGCGCCGGAAAAATTCCCCGCCGGCGGCTCAGCGGCTGGAGGCGACCGGCAGGCTGCGGCGGCCGGCCTCGTCGAGCTGCTCGAGGGCCAGCTTGACCCGGTAGTAGTCGGAGCTGTGGTTCCAGAACAGGTATCCGGAGCTGCCGCCCGACACGGCGGCGTCGATCTGGTTGTGGATGAACGAGGTGGAGAAGTTCTTGGCGCGCCAGCGGAAGGCCTGCAGCAGGGGACGCACCGCGATCCGATCGTCGAGGCGCTCGCGGATCCGCTCGATCGCTCCGTTGATCACGTCGTGGGTCTTGGACGGGCGCGGGTTCTCCCAGTAGCTGCGCGGCCAGTTGGCGAGGTAGACCATCGGCGTGACCGCGTCGACGTACGGCGCCAGGTGCTCCAGCGACTGGCCCAGGCCGTCGGGATCTCCGGGCTTGTAGGCGGTCAGCCCGAACACGTCGATCGACAGCGGAATGTCGAGCGCGCGATCGACGCGCTCCAGCAGCGCGGCGATCACCTCGTAGCGCTTCGGATCTCCCTTCCGGTTGGGGTAGCGTGCCCAGCGCGCGCGACTGTCGACCGGAAAGCGCACGTAGTCGAGCTGGATCTCGTCGAAGCCGACCTCCTGGGAGGCGCGCGCCACCGATTCGATGTGCTCGCGCACGACCTCGGAGTGGGGATCGACCCAGTGCATGTCCACTATGTCCTTCCACGGCTTGCCGCTTCTCAGATCGCGCACGGCGGTCTCGGGACGCAGGCGAAAGAGCTGGTCGTCCTTGAAGCAGACCAGCCGTCCGATCGTGTAGATCCCGGCCTCCTTCAGCGCCGAGACGACTCGCTCCATGTCGTCCACCCGACCGTGGGGCCGGCCGTCCGCCAGCGGCAGGTCGCGCGTGAAAGTAACGCGGCCGCGGTCGTCCTTGACGTCGATCACCACCGCGTTGACCCCGATCTTCCGCACCCAGTGCACGAGCTGCCGCGGAGTCCACGACAGGACTCGAGCGTAGGGCACGTACAGCCCGCGCACGTTTCTCCCGCGCTCGCTCAGCTCGGAGCCGGGAGCCTCGAGCGGTCGCGCCCGCAGGGCGGTCGCGCGGTCGGGATAGATCGTCTCGGTCGGCGGAATCGGCTCTGGAGACGGTTTCGGATCGGCGTCCGCCACGCCGGCGGACAGCAACGCGGCCAGAGCCGCGAAAATCGCCATCGGTGGGATACCAGCCTTCATGTATTCAAATATAACACATCCTGTCAAAAATGCAAGGATTCCGCTTTGCGCCGGGATTTCGGCGCGTTGTTTCGTCTTACGTTGCGATCAGCAGCGCCTCGCGAGATCGTCGATTGGTGGACAGGGCATAGACGTACTCGCCCAGATCGACGACCTCGACCCGCTTGCCGGCCCGCTTCAGCCAGCCGGCGATCGCGTCGATCGATGGAATGCCGTCGCAGCGGTACGAGATCACCACCTTGCAGCCGGCGAAGTGGCGCAGCGCGCTTTGGAAGGCCCGCTCGATTCCGGCCGGATCGGCCCAAGGGCTCTGGCCGCGCCCGGCCAATGGTTTGTGCTTGTAGCGATGCAACACGCGCTCGCTCCAGCCGTCCGGATTGCAGAGCCCCTCGAGGAAGTGGTAGTAGTCGAGGTAGTCGACGCCCGTGCCGCCGGCCGAGACGTAGGGGGGATCGAGATAGACCAGGTCGAAGCGCGAGGGGTCGTGGTCGCCCAGGTCGGCTTGCACGGCGCGGCAGCGTCGCCGGCCGGCGAAGACCGCCCGATCCGCCGCCTCGGAGTGGCGTCGCAGGTGGACGTGGAACGGCGTGTCCCAGGTGGCCTTGTTGCCGAACGAGCGTTTCACCCGGCGCCGCCGCAACGAGAGGTTGGCCCGGTGAAAGAGGTTGTAGGGCCGCTTGGAGAGGCAGGCCTGTCCCAGCGAGTAGAGCGCCAGGTCCCGCGCGTAGCCGTCCAGCGCTCGGACGCGCGGTAGAACCTGGTCGAGGAAGCGGTTCTCCTCGCGCTCGAAAAAAATCTCGTCGAAGGTGGACTCGATCCAGCCGGCCGGAGCGTCCGGCTCCGGCAGCCCGCGCGACAGCTTCGCGGCGGCCCGGCCCAGTCTCACGCCGTCGTTCTCCACCAGCGCGCGGGCGCAGGCCGCGTTGTAGCCCAGCGCATCCGCCGCCAGCACCTGCTTGCCCAGATCCTTGAGCAGGTGCGCCACCGCCCCTGTTCCGCACATCGGATCCAGCGCGGTATCGAACTCCAGGCGCGCGAAGATCTCCCGCAGCGCGGGCAGCAGCTTGCGCTTGGAGCCCAGGTAGCGCGTCGGCGGAAAGCTCCGCGCCCGAAACCGGGCCTCGCGCTGCGCTTCTACCGATCTACAATCTTTCATCGGGACGAAGATAGCAAAGGGCGAATTCGAAAACAGTGGATTGTTGGATGATGTAGAATACTATCGCCAGCGGTTTGAAGCTTCGCCGCGCGCGCCGTTGATGGTATGAAGGTGCAGGAACGATGATGGAACGCTATGCCAGGTTTCTGATACGCTTGCGGATCCCGATCCTCGTCGTCGCGGCCGCGCTGACCGCGTTTTTCGCCGCGATGCTGCCCGGGCTCGAGACCGACGACGACGTGATGCAGTTCTTGCCGCAGGAGCACCCCGAGCTGAAGCTGTTCAACAAGGTCAACGAGCGCTTCGGCGGGCTCGACGTGGCGATCGTCGGGCTCGAGGCCGAGACGATGTTCACCGTCGACCGCCTGAGCCGCATCCGCAAGATGACCCGCGAGATCGCCGCCGTGGACGGCGTCTTCGGCGTCAACTCCTTCACCGAGGTGCCCGATCCCCAGCCCTCCCCGGCCGGCGGGCTGAGGGTCGAGCCGCTCGTCGTCGAGAAGCTTCCCGAGACCGAGCAGGAACTGGCCGAGCTGAAGCGTCGCGTGCTGTCCAACGACAACGCGGTGGGCAACATGATCTCGTCGGACGGACGCGCCGCGATGGTGCTCTGCTTTTTGGGCGGCTCGCGACCTCCGATGCACGTCGCCGCCGAGATCAAGGATATCGCCCAGCGTCACTGGATCGACGACTCGCTCTACTTCGGCGGATCGCCGTTCATCAGGCTTCACGTGGCCGGCGGGACCAAGGAGGATCTCTGGCGGCTGACTCCGGTCGTGGTCGTCGTCGTGCTGCTCGTGACCTTCCTGATCTTCCGCAAGCCGCTGGGCGTGGTGCTCGCGCTCGGCTCGGTTGGCGTGGCGCTGATCTGGCTGATGGGGGCGATGGCGCTGCGCGACAGCGGTCTGAGCCTGGTCGACTCCTCGCTGCCGACGCTGCTGGTGGCGATCGGCGGAGCCTACGGAATCCACGTGCTGGCGGCCTATTTTTCCGGCGAATCGCAAACGGTACACAACCGTATCGCCGAGGCGCTGTCCAGCGTCGGCGCGCCGGTGATCTTCTCGGCCGCGACGACCTGCGCGGGGTTCCTCTCGTTCCTGGCGATGGATGTCGAGCCGATGCGATCCTTCGGTCTGTTCGCCGCCGCGGGCGTGGGCTTCACCGCGCTGGTGGTGATCACGGTCATCCCGGCCCTGCTCTCTTTCAGCAAGCACGTCCCGCGACGCCTGGGCTCGGCCCGGCTCGCCAGCCCGCTGGGCCGCCTCGGCGGCTGGGCCGTGCGCAATCGCGGCTGGGCCCTTGTCGTCTCGGTTATGCTGGCCGCGGCCGGGCTGCTGGGCATCTCGCGGATCGCCCCCGACGCCACGATGAAGACCTTCTTCGCCGAGGGCTCGGAGCCCGACCGGGCCGACGACTTCCTCGAGCGTCACTTCGGCGGCTCGGTCTACCTGCAGATCTATTTCGAGGGGGACATGCGCTCCCCGTTCGTGCTGGCCCAGCTACGCAAGGTGGTGGAAAAGGCGCGCAGCATGGAGCAGGTGGTGCAGGTCAACTCGATCATCGATCACCTGACCATGCTCAGCGAGGCGATGGGCTGGCGCGCCGACCTGCCGGTCAGCAACCAGCGCACCCGCGGGCTCTACCCGTTCCTAGAGGGGACCGCCGCGATCGACCAGCTGATCTCGCCGGACAAGACCTCCAGCCTGGTGCAGATCCGGCTGGCGGACGTCGGGCCCGAGCAGGTCAACGCCGCGGTCGACGAGCTGTCGGACTTCATCGAGGACAGCGTTCCGCGCGGGCTCGAGCCGATCAAGATCGGCCGCTTCGCCGACCCCCAGCAGGCGGAGGAGTACCTCTCGGCCAGCGAGGCCGACGAGCTGGAGCCCGGCGAGAGCCGCATGCCGGATCTCGCCGAGCCAAAGAGCGCCGAGCGCGGCGCCAAGCTGCGGCGCGAGGTGCGGCGCGAGGTCGCCCGCCGCGCTGTGCGCCTGGCGCGGGTCGAGGTCGGCCCGACCGTCACCGCGGACGCCGCAACCCCGGTGGAGGCGGTCCTGTCCGGGGCTCTGTCCGACTCGGGCGAGATCGTTCTGGAGCCCGGACCGGATCGCGACGCTGCGGTGGAGCGGATCGTCGAGGAGTACCTGTACGGCGACAGCGCCTGGTTCATGCCGCCCGGCGACGGCGCCGACGAGGAGACACGCCGGGAGTGGGAGCAGCGCGGAGAGCTGGTCGCCTCGGCGCTGAAGCCGAGAGCCGGCCGTCACCTGGCCGTTTCGGAGGTGCGCGACGTTCTGAAAGAGAAGCTGCCCCGCACCTCGGCCCGCGACGAAGAGGGGCTGGACGGCACGGCCAGCTACCTGGCGGTGGGGCTGGCCGAGGCGCGCGCCAAGCTGCTGGGCGAGAGGCTGGCGGGGCCGGCGCTGGCCGCGGCCGGCGTGAAGCGGCCCTCCGACGAGCTGGTCGAGAAGGTCGCCGGGGCGATCTCGGACATGGCCGTGCCGGTCCACGGCTTTCCGGACAGCGGAAACGGTGCCGGCACTGTTCTGGCCCGCGTGACCGGCATGCCGGTGATCAACGTCGCCTTCTGCAACAGCCTGATCAACAACCAGCTACGCTCTTTGGGGCTGGCGCTGGTGGTGGTGACCCTGCTGCTGACCCTGGCCTTCCGCTCGCTGGTCTCCGCGATCAAGGGGCTGGCGCCCACGTTGTGCATGCTGGCGATCTCCGTGGGAGTGATGGGCGCGGCCGGCGTGCCGCTCGATCCCACCACCAGCATGATCGCCGCGATCGCGCTCGGGATCGGGGTCGACTACGCGATCCATTTCCTGTGGCGCAGGCGGCGGCGCGGGGAGAGCCTGCGCGAGACCGCGGCCAAGGTAGGGCCGTCGATCGCGTCCAACGCGCTCCAGGTCGCGGCCGGATTCTCGGTGCTGGCGCTGTCCGACATGGTACCGATGCAGCGCTTCGGGCTGCTGGTCGCAATGACGATGCTGCTGGGCGCGGCGGCGACGTTCGTGCTGCTGCCCGCGCTGAGGGCCGAAGGAGCCGAGCTGGCCGCGGCCGAGGAGGAGGCCGAGACGGTCCCGGACTCGCGCTGAGAGCGCTGCCGCCCCCCGCTCACTCTCGATGCGGTGAAAACGCGCTCAGCGCTCGCCGCGCACGCGGGCCTTGCGCCTGCGGTTCTTGGCCTTTAGCTTGGCGTTCTTCCGCGCGCAGCGCTTGCGGTTCTTCTTGTCGTGACGCTTGCGGTACAGGTACATGACCGTTCACTCCGAAATAGACCGGCCAGCGGCCGGAAGAGAATCTCTACACTCGCCGCCCGGCCCTGTCAATCTAAGGAGCGCCTCGAACCGCTCCGAGATCGCCGTGCAGCCGAGCGGTCTGGATGTTAGATTGTTGTCCATGGATTTACTTTGCCAGAGGCTGCCGCGGATCGTCTGGATCATTCTGGCGGCGCTGGTCGTGCTGGGTGCGGCTGCCTGCAAGAAGAAGCCAAAGAGCCCCTTGGAAAGCGAGGATGGCTGGCGGGTCTTCGCGATCGACTACGGTCGCAGCCAACGTTTCCGCCATTCGACGATGGTGGCCGACGCTCCCGACGGCGAGCGCGTTCCCGCGGCCTGGTCGGCCTGGCTGATCAGCGGTCCCGAGTGCACGGTGCTGGTGGACACGGGTTTCGCCAGCGAGAAGGTGGCAGAGCGCTGGAAGGTGGACGACTTCGAGCCGGTGCCGCGGATCCTCGCGCGGGCCGGCGTCTCTCCGGCGGAGATCACGGATGTGATCCTGACGCACCTGCACTGGGATCACTCCGGCAACGTCGCTCCGTACGAGCGGGCGCGGGTCTGGGTCCAGCGTGCCGAGCGCGAGTGGGCGCGGGGGCTGGTCGACGAGCAGCACCCGGACAAGGCCGGTGTGCGCCTCGTCGATCTCGAGGCTCTGGACGCGGTGCAGAAGCAGGGGCGCCTCGCCGCGATCGAAGGCGATCGCGAAATCCACCCCGGGCTGCTGGTGCACGTGGGCGGTCGCCACACCGCCGCGATCCAGTGGGTCGAGGTGCGCACCGGAAGGGAGGCGGGAACGGTGGTGCTCACCTCGGACAACGCCTATCTCTACGAGAATCTGGAGCGTAACGTGCCGATCGGCAGCTGCTACGACCGCGGGGCCAACCTGCGCGAGCTGTCGCGGATGCGCTCCGTCGTCTCGCATCAGCGGCTGCTGGTGCCCGGTCACGAGCCTCGCGTCTTCGATCGTTTTCCCCGAGTGGCCGATCGGATCGTCGAGATTCGCTGAGCTCGGGAGCTATTTTTTCTCTTTTTCCTCGGCCGGTTTCTTTGCGGCCGGCTCTGCGGGCTCCTCGTCGGCCCCCTCGGCTTCGCCCTTGCTCTCTGGAGAGCGGGCCCGCGCCTTTTCGATCAGGCCCGCGGCGTACTCGGCGCCCTTGCGCACTTTTTTGTTCTCGTCCTTCTCGGCCTTTTCCACCGCGGCGATCACCCGCTCGTCGAGCGGAGAGATCTTGGCCAGATCTCCGACCGCGTTGAGCCGGATCATCGGATTCTCGTCGTCGGCCGCGCGCAGCAGCCTCTCCAGCGCGGGCAGCGCTGTCTTTCCCATTCGCCCCAGCGCGCCGGAGGCGTTGCGCCGCGTGGAGAGATCCTCGGAGTCGAGCGCCTCGATCAGCGGCCGTACGGCCGGCGCGCCGATCTCTCCCAGCGCGTCCTTGGCCTTGTGGCGCAGGCTGACTTGCTTCTTTCCGCTCATGAAGCGCATGTTCCCCAGGTAGGAGTCGGTGTGGAGACACTCGATCAGCGGCCGTACGGCCGGCGCGCCGATCTCTTCCAGCGCCTCGACCGCGGCTATCCGGGTCGGGCCCCAGTGATCGGCGAGCAGCGGAATCATCTTCTTGATCACCTTCTCGTCGCTCGGTTTCTTCTCGCCCAGCTCGATCAACGCGGCCCGGCGCACCCTGCGGTCCGAGTCGCCCAGGGCCTCGACCAGCTCGGGGACCTCGGCGGTCTCGAGGCCGAGGACCACGCGCTTGACGCGCTGCTCTTCGGCTCTACCCGCCTTTTTCGCGGATTCGTCGACGGCGGTCTCGTCCGAGCCCTCCTCTTCTCCCACCTTGCGGGGACCGCAACCGAGAGCCAGTGCGAGAGTTCCGAGAACCAGGACAGAAGTCTTCGTGCGCATTTCGCTCCTCCTGCAACGGCTCGGTCAGCCGCTCGTTGCTTTGCTCCTCGCGCCCGCGGCGTCGCGGCGACGGGCGACGGCCAGCAGGAACAGGCACAGCACGTAGGCCGCGCCGCCCACGAGGATAGTGAAGTTGAACCCCCTTGTCATCGACAGGATTATCGAAAGGGGCGTGGCCACGGCCGCGAAGGCGCCGTTGATACCGAAGAACAGCCCGGCGTGCCGATCGGACAGCTCCCTTTTGGACAGCTCCATCGCGAAGGGGAAGGGCATCCCCATCGCGAAGGCCAAAGGAGCGATCAGTAGAATTGCAACGGCGATCCGCACCGCGAACGGGAGGAACATCAGGGCCGACAGGATCGGATCGAGTGCCAGGAAGTAGGCCGCGCTCAGCACGACCACCAGCGCCAGCGCCAGCAGCGCCCCCCGTCTTCCGACTCTTCCGGAGTAGTAGCCGCCGATCCCGGACGCGATCAGCATCGCGCCGAGCACGACTGCCAGGGAGAAGACCGGCGAGGAGAGGAACATCTGGAACTTCTGCATCAGCACGATCTCGATGAGCAGGTAGCCGATCCCCAGAACGGCGAAGTAGGCGACCAGCAAAGCGTTGAGCCCCGCCCGGCGACCGGGGGAGATCGCGGTGGAGCCGTTGCCGCGCCGCGCCAGGAAGGTGACGATCGCGGGCAGCAGCACCATCAGCAGCGACAACAAGGCAGTGCTTTCCAGCACTTCCAACTGCTTCTCGCGCGCGAGGAACACATCGTAGGGGAAGGGGCGATCGTCCGTGATCACGTCCATGTTGTGCCTGGCCGGATCGAAGAAATCCAGCTCCTCGACACTGCTGGCCAGAATCGTCTCGGTCCAGTCGTTGTCGCGCCGATCCTGCGGCAGGTACATCCACTCGATGCCGCGGTAGAGGCCCTTGCGGCGGTCGATCCGCTCGCCCAGGTCCTTCCCCCATTTCACGAAGTGCTCGTAGTCCCGCTGCGAGATCGGAGTCGGCGAGACCAGCACCATCGTGTAGCGGCCGCCGCGGCGACACTTGCTGCGGTCGGTGAACCAGACCTTTTTCTTGCAGGCGAAGAACTCGTAGACCGCCACGTGCCGGCTGGGTTCCTCGGCGCCGCGGCTCTCCAGCGCCCGCAGCGCGGTGCGCAGGAATCGCTTGATACCCAGATCGGCCCGCTCGTTGATGTTGCGCTCCTCGAAAACGACGTAGCCGCGCGGCTCGAGGTGCTCGAGGTAGGACTGCATCGCCTCCAGCGTGTGGCAGTACTCGGGCGGGCCCTGCTGGCCGATCGTGCGGATGCGGTGGGTGTTGAGCAGCGTGATGAAGTCGTACTTGCGCTCCGTGCGCTCGAGGAAGGTGCGGACGTCGCCGATCGTGAGCCACATGCCGCGGTAGGCCTGGCCCGAAATGTCGTACAGCTCGTCGGTCATCAGCTCGGCCACGGCGCGGTTGATCTCGACCGCGTCGACGCGCCCGTGACCGAGCGCGATCACAGGCTTGGTCAGCCCTTCCGCCGCCGGGCCCACCAGCAGCGTGTCGGGGTCGTCTCCCAGCCTGAGCCTGGTCGGCAGCCGCCTGTCGAGATAGCCGACCCGGGGCCGGAACCGCTGAATGTGATCGTTGGGCCGGCCGTTGTACCAGGTGATCAGGCTGTAGCGGTTGGGTCGTCTCTTCTTGTTTGCTGTCCAGTATCCGATGTCGATTCGTTCGATCAGGCTGCCCCGCGAGTACATCAGCTGGTGTCGCGGCTCCGCCCCTTCCTGTTCGGGATTGGTGAACCAGAAGATCTTGCCCGGGTATTCCTGCTTGTCCGCGGTCGCGGTCCGGGCGATGTTGAACGGGTCCGCGGCCAGGTGCGCGACCAGCCCGCCCAGGGAGCCGAGGGCCAGCAGCGCCCCGAGCGCTATTCTGGCCGCGCCCCGCTTCGAGTCGGCCCGCGCGGACAGCCCGTCGAGCATCAGCGGCAGCGAGCCGATCAGCGCCAGGGCGAAGAAGCTGCCCTCCTCGCGCAAATGAGGGATCGAGATCACCGCCACCAGCGTGCCGAGACCGGCTCCGGCCAGGTCGAACAGGTAGACGCGATTGGGTCGCATCGCGTTGAACACCATCGAGATGTAGAGGCTGGCCAGGATGTACGGAGCGGTCAGCAGCGCCATCATCAGCTCGGGATTGGGGTTGACCCGGATGATGATCGGCAGGCTCGCGACCACGCTGAGCGGGTAGAGGGCGAGCACCGCCGCCGAAACCCTGGAGACGTCGAGCTTGCTCAGCGGGTAGGAGAGCAGGCCGCCGATCGCGATTCCCATCAGCGCGACCGAGATCACCTGCGTGGCCGGGAGATACTCGTTGACGTAGACCAGGGTCTGGAACGAAACGGTCTCGAGGCCGATAAGCGAGCACGCCACGCAGAACACGGTCCAGAGTGTCAGCCGGTCGCCTCGGGGTACCTCGGAGAGCGGGGACAGTTTCATTCGGTTCTCCTCCAGCTTGTCGCCTGATTGCATCGTGAAATCCAGACTTCTAGTACAAATGCCGTTTCAACGTCAAATCGATGGACGAGCGCACTTGGCGGTGAGAGCGCCTGTCGCGGTGTCGTGACTTCCGATCACTTTTGTGACAAAATGACAAAACAGAGTAGAATCGTCCAAATCCCAGTGCGGAAAAATGTGCAAAATCAGCGGTTGGGAGGTTGGCGCGCGGCTTGCTAACACCACCAAGGAGGAGGGTTTCGATGCACGAAAACCAACCTGCGATTTTGATCGTGGACGACGACAAGAGCAACGTGTCGGCCCTGCAGAAGGTGTTCCAGCGCGAGGGCTACGACGTGCTGACCGCCTACGGTGGACGCGAGGCGCTGGACTCGATCACGGGCAGGACCGTCGACGTGGTGCTGACCGACCTGCTGATGCCCGGAATGGACGGCGTGGAGCTGCTCGACGCCGTGATGTCCGTGGCGGGCGACACCGAGGTGGTGCTGATGACCGCCTACGGGACGGTCGAGACCGCTGTCGACGCGATGAAGAAGGGCGCCTACGACTTCGTGGAAAAACCGGTCAAGCGCCGCGCGATCGTCAAGACCGTGCGCAAGGCGGTCGAGAAGCGCACCCTGGTCGTGGAGAACCGGACCCTCAAGCAGCGGCTGCAGAGCCTGGAGCGGCGCAGCATCGTGGGAAACAGCCCGGTCTTCCGCCAGACCTACGAGCTGGCGCTGCAGGCCGCGCCTTCGATGGCGACCGTGCTGATCAGCGGCGAGTCGGGCACGGGCAAGGAGCTGTTCGCCCGCGCGATTCACGAGAACTCCGGGCGAGCCGACGGGCCGTTCGTCGCGGTCAACTGCGCCGCTCTGCCCGAGTCGATCATGGAGGCCGAGCTGTTCGGGCACGAGCGCGGCGCCTTCACCGGCGCCGTTACCAGCAAGGAGGGCCGCTTCCGCGCCGCGAACGGAGGGACGGTCTTCCTGGACGAGGTGGGAGAGATGAGCCCCGCGGTGCAGGTCAAGCTGCTGCGCGTGCTCCAGGAGGGCGAGGTCGAGCCGCTGGGAGGCAAGACGACTCCGGTCGACGTGCGCGTGATCGCCGCGACCAATCGCGACCTGGAAAGCGAGGTGTCGCGGGGCGCGTTTCGCGACGATCTCTTTTATCGGCTGAACGTGATCGTGGTCGCCTTGCCGTCGCTGCGCCAGCGCCTCGAGGACGTGCCGCTGCTGACCGATCACTTCCTGGCAAGATACGCCGAGCGCAACGAGAAGCGCATCGACGGCATCGATCCGGAGGCGCTGGAGCTGCTCGCCAGCTACTACTGGCCGGGCAACGTGCGCGAGTTGGAAAACGCGATCGAGCGCGCGGTGGTGATGACACGCGACAACGTGATAGGGCCGCACGATCTGCCGGCCAGGGTCGTCGAGGCGGAGCGAACGCACGGGCAGCTGACCTTCTCCGTGGGCACGCCGCTCGACGAGGTGGAGCTGAGCATGATCCGAGAGACGCTGCGCTTCACCGGCGGAGACAAGAAGCAGGCGGCGCGGCTGCTGGGCATCGCCACGCGCACGATATATAGAAAAATGGATTTGATCGACTCCAATTGACTTTCCTTGTAATGTCATCGCGTCAGATCGAGGGCGGAGGTGGTGACATTTTGTCCAGCACCTTGCCGGAGACCGAATGCCAAGGGTGCAAGTTGCCTGAATCAAAGATTTTTTTATGATGCGACGCTCGGCACGTGTCTTGCAGAGAAGAGGAGCCGGCATGATGTTTGAACTCCGAGCCGACGCCGGGCGAAATCGGGAGCTTCGCTTCTGGCTGGCCCGGTTGGAAGGAGCTGCGAGATGAAGGGTGCACTGGCGCGCCGGGGGAGCGCCGATTCGAAGAAGACGACGGGGGGTGCTCGCTGGGCGAGTCATCCGAGATGGTCGGGATTGATTCTGGGACTGGTCTTCTCGCTCGCGCTGCCGGATACGGGCCTCTCCGGTCCCAACGACGAGCCGGCCGACGAGCGCCGCCGCGCCAAGCCAAGCGCCGTCAGGCCCGGGCGCGGGATGCTGCGCGCCGCGGACCTCAAGAAGAGAGCGCTCTCGTCGCCGGGGCGCAAGGTGCAGACCCAGAAGGGCTCGGCCGCCGGGCAGAGCGGCGGAGGCGATGACGACGAGGGACAGGCGGGACAGGGGACCGGCGGCGAGGCCGGCGGCGACGGCTCGAGCCCGTGGACTTCCGTCGATCTCCCGGACGAGCTCGCGGTCGGCATCGAGTACAAGCGCCCGGGAAGGGGCACCAAGTTCTCGTTCAACCTGGTGGACGCCGACCTGATCGAGCTTATCAAGATCATCGGCAACATCACCGGCAAGAGCTTCATCCTGGGCGGCAAGGTCCCGAACATCAAGGCGACGATTTACGCGCCGACCAAGATCACGGCCGGCGAGGCCTACCAGGCCTTTCTCAGCGTGCTGCAGGTCAACGGGCTGACCGTGATGCCGGCCGGGCGCTACCTCAAGATTCTGCCCACCGGCGGATCCACGCAGCAGAACACCCCGCTGGTCCAGCGGGCTCCGGGCGGGGACCAGATCGTCACCCAGCTCTACGAGCTGGAGCACGTCGCGGCGGACAAGCTCGCCGAGCTGTTGGATCGATTCAAGTCGCCGGAGGGCGACGTGACGGTCTACACGCCGACCAACACCCTGATCATCACCGACTACGGCGCCTCGATCCGGCGCCTGCTCGAGCTGGTGCGCGTGCTGGATCAGCCCGGCACGGGCGAGCGGATCTGGATCGAGCCGATCAACTACGCCGACGCCGCCGAGCTGGCCGACCGCATCATGGAGATCTTCGACGTCGGCGGCGACGGATCGAGCGCGACGGCCAAGAAGAGGGCGCGAGCCAAGCGCGCGCGGCGCAAGCGGGGCAGGGCGCCTTCGGGCCCGGGGGTCTTCGGCGACGAGGACGAGGCGAAGATATCGAAGATCATCGCCGACGAGCGGACCAACTCGCTGGTGATCGTGGCCTCCGAGACCTCCTACGTGCGCATCCTGGAGCTGATCAAGCAGCTCGACGTGCCGATCGCCGGCGAGGGCACGCTGCACGTGCACAAGCTGCAGCACGCCGACGCCACCGAGCTGGCCAAGACGCTCAACAACCTCGCGCGCGGAATGCAGCGCTCCAGCCGCGGCAAGAAGGGCAAGGGAGGCGGCGGAGACGTCGCCTCGCTGTTCGAAGGCGAGATGCAGATCTCGGCCGACGAGGGCACCAACTCGCTGGTGATCGTCTCGACGCTGCGCGACTACCTGAGCCTCAAGCCGGTGATCCAGGATCTGGACACGATGAAGCGCCAGGTCTTCGTCGAGGCGGTGATCATGGAGGTCAGCCTCGACAAGAACCGCGATCTGGGCTTCGGCTTCCACGCGGGCAACACCTTCGAGATGCAGGGCGACCAGGCGCTGATGTACGGCTCCAGCCAGCCCGACGAGAACGTCAGCTCGATGGTGATCAGCCCGGGCACGCTGAGCGGCCTGGCCGCGGGCCTGCGCGGTCCGGAGCTGCCGGGCAGCGAGGACCTGATCGGGATCTCGGTGCCGGCCTTCGGCGTGGCGATGCAGGCGCTGCAGACCAACTCCGACGTCAACGTGCTCTCCACGCCGCACATCCTGGCGACCGACAACGTGGAGGCCTCGATCACCGTCGGCGAGAACGTCCCGATCCAGCAGGGCTTCAACCCGGCCGGCGCCTACCTGGGGCAGGCGCTCTCCGGCGCGTCGGGCCAGCGGGGAAACACCGGAGCCTCCAGCGCGCTGGGGGCGATGGCCTCGATGGGCGGGATGGGGGGCTTGGGCGGCGGGCTGGGCTACTCGATCGGGCGGCAGAACGTGGGCCTGACCCTCAAGATCACGCCCTACATCAACGACGACAACCAAGTGCGTCTCGAGATGGATCTCGAGGTCAGCGAGGTCAAGTCGGTGGACAGCAACCTGGGTCCCAACATCTCCAAGCAGAACGCGACCACCACCTCGGTCGTCGCCGACCAACAGACGATCGTGATCGGCGGCCTGATCACCGACAACCACGTCGAGACCACCAGGAAGGTGCCCGTGCTCGGCGACATCCCGATCCTGGGGGTGCTGTTCCGCTCCAAGAAGTCGATTCTGAAAAAGCGCAACCTGATGATCTTCCTGACGCCGTACATCATCCGCACGGCCGATGACTTCCGCGAGATCTTCCGCCGCAAGATGGCCGAGCGACGCGAGTTCATCGAGCGCTACACCGCCTTCGAGTACGAGCGCTACGAGCCGCACCTCGACTGGTCTAGGACCAACGGGGCGATCAGCGTGATCAACTCGGTGGTCACCGAGGCGCGCGAGGAGAAGCGGCTCGAGGCCCTCTCCGCCGACGAGACCGCCGCGACCCACGAGCCCAAGCAGCCGATCGAGCTGCCCGAGGGCTTCGGCGGCGAGGAAGAGGGCGACGAGGACTACGAGGACGAGGGCGGCGACGAGGGCGGCGACAGCGGGGCGACGCTGGACCGTCCGCTGCGGATAGTGCGGCCCGGCGGAGGAGAGGAGGGTCAGGACGAGTGAGCGTTTCCAGGGACACCTTCATCGGCGAGATGCTGGTCGAGCGGGGGGCGATCAGCCCCGAGCAGTTGCATGAGGCGCACGGCGCGCTGGACGAAGGCGGCTCGCTGATCGACCAGCTGGTCGGATCCGAGGTGATCGGCGCCGGAGATCTGTGGCGCGCGATCGCCGCGGAGATGGACCTGGAGTTTCTCGAGAAGATTCCCGTCGACCAGGTCGAGCCCGACCTGATCGAGGAGCTGCCGATCGGGTTCGCCAAGGCCAACTCGATTCTGCCGATCGACGAGGACGCGGTTGGGGTGCGGGTGGCCTGCGCCAACCCGTTCGAGCTCTCGGCGCTGGACTCGGTGCAGGCGATCCTGGGGCGCTCGGTGGTACCGGTCGTGGTTCCGGGCGAGGCGATCCTGGAGGCGATCAACACCGTCTACGAGCGCTCGGCGACCGGGGCCGATCTCGACGAGACCGAGACGGCCGAGGAGGAGGAGCTGACCGACCTGATCGACGTCGAGGACGAGGCGCCGATCATCCGCTGGGTCAACAACCTCTTCTTCGAGGCGGTCAAGCGCCGCGCCAGCGACATCCACATCGAGCCCTTGGAGAAGGTCGTCGCCGTTCGCTACCGCGTAGACGGCGTGCTGCACGAGGCCAAGACCGCCAAGAAGCCTTTTTTGCCCTCGATCATCTCGCGGGTGAAGATCCTGTCCAAGCTCAACATCGCCGAGAAGCGCTTGCCGCAGGACGGCCGGATCGGGCTCAAGATCGCGGGCAAGAACATCGACGTGCGCGTCTCGACGATCCCGACCAGCCAGGGCGAGCGCGTGGTGATGCGCCTGCTCGACAAGGAATCGGTGCTCCACGACGTCAAGGACCTGGGATTCTGGGGCGATCACTACCACCTCTTCCACTGGCTGATCCGCCGCCCGCACGGCATCATCCTGGTCACCGGCCCGACCGGCTCGGGAAAGACCACCACGCTCTACGCCGGGCTGTCCCAGATCAACACGCCGGACAAGAACATCCTGACCGTCGAGGATCCCGTGGAGTACGACATCGAGGGCGTCGGTCAGATGCACGTCAATCCCAAGATCGACCTGACCTTCTCCAGCGGGCTGCGCGCCTTTCTGCGCCAGGATCCGGACGTGATCATGGTCGGCGAGATCCGTGACCGCGAGACCGCCGAGATCGCGATCCAGTCCTCGCTGACCGGCCACCTGGTGCTCTCCACGATCCACACCAACGACGCGCCGGGCGCTCTGACGAGGCTGGTGGAGATGGACATCGAGCCTTTCTTGGTGGCCTCGTCGATCCTGGGCATCCAGGCGCAGCGGCTGGTGCGCGTGCTGTGCCCGCACTGCCGCGAGCTGTACACGCCGGCGCGCGACGAGCTGGAGGAGCTCGGGGTGGATCCCGACGATCCCTACAATGTGATCCGCGACCCCAAGGGTCGGCTCTACCGCCAAGCGGCCGGCAACCTCGAGATACCCAAGCCGATCGTGGAGGGCGGCGAGGTCAAGATCTACCGCGCGGTGGGCTGCGAGCAGTGCCTGGAGACGGGCTACCTGGGACGGACCGGAGTCTACGAGATCGTGATGGTCACCGACGAGATCCGCCGGCACATCCTGCGCAACTCCGACTCCAACACGATCAAGCGCGTGGCCAAGGAGGAGGGGATGATCAATCTGCGCGAGGACGGCGCGCGCAAGGTGCTGGCCGGGATCACCACTATCGAAGAGGTTTTGCGGGTGACGCACGAGGAGGCCAGCACAGCAACACGGGCACCGTCACGGGCACCTACGGGGACGACCCCTACTCGGACGACGACCCGGCGCACTATCTGGGCGTCGACGCCCGGATCGCCATTGAGCCCGACGGCACCAACGAGGTGGGCGACTCGCACACGTTCACGATCACGGTCACCGCCGCGGGGGCCGAACCCACCGACTGGGCCATCACACCCACGGTAAGTCCGACGCCCGACAGTCAGAGCGACACGTGCGACGACCCGACCGTGGCCAGCGACGGCATGAGCGCCACCTGCTCCGTGACCGTCAGCGACTCCGGAGCCGGCGAGTTCAGCGCCTCGGCTCAGGCCGACGTCACCTTCCCCCAATCTACGGTGGTGAGTGTGGAGACGGATGGCGAGGGGGACAACTCCGGGCCCGCCACGAAGACGTACGTGGACGCGGCCATTCGGCTCACACCGCTGGAGGCGGTCAATGTGATCGGGGATGCGCACACCATCACCGCCACGGTGCTGATCGACGACGGCTCCGGCGGCGGATGGGCCAACGCGCCCGACGGCACGGTGGTCACGTTCACGCTGCCGACGAACACGGCCGACGCCGACTTCGTCGGTGACAACACCTGCCAGACGCTGGACGGTGCCTGCTCGGTGCAGATCAACGCCGACGCACCGGGCGAGGTGGAGATCCACGCGGCCACGGACGTCGCGGTCGGGGGCCTGACCCTCCATCGCGAGACCGACGCCACCGGCGAGAACTCCGGCGACGCCAGCAAGACCTACGCCGAGGCGGGGATCGACCTGGAGAAGTTCGTCTCGGTCGACGACCAGGAGACCTGGCACGACGCGGACAGCCCAACGGGGCCCTATACCGAGGTCGGCGGCGACGTCTACTTCAGGTTCGTGGTGACGAACACGGGCGAGGTGGCGCTCTCGAACCTCACCCTCACGGACACCGACTTCGATGCCGAGATCGGCGAGCAGTGCGACGTACCGCCCACGCTGGCAGCCGGTGACTCCTTCGAGTGCGTGATCGGGCCACTCAGCGCCATCGCCGGGCAGCACGAAAACACGGGCACCGTCACGGGCGACTACGACGGCGAGACCTATGACGACACAGACGACGCGCACTACTTCGGAGAGAGTCCGGCCTACATCTTCGAGAAGACCATCAACGGGCAGGACGCGGACACGCTCGACGACGCCGTCGAGGTGTACCTCGGGGATCCGCTGACGTTTACCTACGCGCTCACAAACACGGGGAACGTCCCCATCAAATGGACCGCTCTGGTCGACGACGTCTTCGGCGACCTGACGGCCCACTGTGGGCTCTCGGTCACCATCGGCGTCGGCGAAGCAGCTCGCTGCGAGTACAATAGCCTGGCCGGCGACTATGAGGAGGGCAAGCGGAACATCGGCACCGTATCGGTCGAGGGGCTCGACGATCAGGAGGATCCCGCCTGGTACGAGACGCTTCCGCCCACGGCTGTGACGCTCCTGTACTTCCGCGCCGAGGGAACCGGCTCGGCCATCCGCCTCCAGTGGGAAACGGCGGCCGAGTGGGACATGTCGCACTACCGCATCTATCGCGCTGAGTCGGATCGGTTCGGCGCGGCGGAGCCTATCGGCCTCGTGTTCGCCGAGGGCTCGGGCTCCGCGTATGAGTACCTGGACGAGGAGGTCGAAGCGGACAAGGTCTACTGGTACTGGCTGGGGAGCGTCGAGACCGACGGCTGGGAGGATCTCGACGGACCCGTTCAGGCGACCATGACGACAAGCGCGCCCGGCGGCGGCTTCCGCATCTTCCTGCCGCTGGTGGTTCGCGGCTTTTAGCATCACGGGTTGCGCCGTTAAGAGCGTTGCGATGCGCCGGGGCCGACGCCTGGCCGAGCCAGGAATTGGCAGACGAGCGTGACTTAGGATCACGTGGGGTAACCCGTGCGGGTTCGAGTCCCGCCTTCCCCATGGAGATAGCGACGGAGGAGGCCAGTAGGCGCGTGACACG
>JAWOBP010000137.1:0-18014 GCA_046484285.1 Polyangia bacterium | reverse complement strand
AACTACTGTCAAGCGTTTTTTGATTTTTTTTGTAAGTGCTGGAAAAGGTTTGTTTTTCGTCGATCGTCCTCGTCTTTTTTCTCGCGAACCGCAAGCCGCTATTCGACGCGCCGGCTCGTGGGTCAAACAAGCTGCCGGTAGGGTGAATGACGCCGCCCAGGGATCACCGAAGCGTTAAAACTCTTCCAAGTAGGCCGCCGCGAAGGCCTCGCCGCCCGCGAGCGGATACCTTCGCGCTAGTGCCTCGCGCCGGAATCTTTCCGGGGGCGCAGCGCTTGTATTCGTCTTCCACGCGAGCCAGCGTTCCAAAGGATGCCGGTATCGGAATTCGGGTGTGCTCCAGTAGCTGCTTGCTCGTCTCGTCGATGCATACCTGCGGGCGCTTGGGATCGTATGGCCAGCTGGCCGCGGCCGATCAGAGGGCGTTCTACCTGTCCGTGGACACACTGGGCGACCGTGATCTCTTCGAAACAATAGATCGCCTCGCACGCACCCTCGGCTTCGATCATTTTCTGCTCGACGAAATTCACTTCCTGCGCGACTTCGAGGGTGCGCTGAAGAAGATCTTCGATTTCCTCGACGTGCGAGTGACGTTCACCAGCTCGGTCTCGTTGGCGCTCTACGCGGCCGAGCACGACCTCGCCCGTCGAATCCGGCTCTTGACTCTGTCTCCGTTCGGTTTTCGCGAGTACCTGCGCTTCGCGCGCGACCGTCGGATTCCATCCCTCGGGCTGGAAGAGATCGATGCCGGGCGCGTCGGTCCGGCGCACCTGTCCAGCGGGGCCTTCTTCGACGAGTACCTGCGGGGAGGGGTGATGCCCTTCTCGCTCGAAGAGCCCGAAGTCCTGCCCCTGCTGGAGAATGTGCTGAAGAAGATCGTCGCCAACGACATTCCGGCGGTGACCGGGATCGAGGTCGGCGAGCTCGAAGCGCTTTACCGGACGGCTGCTTTCGTCGGCCGCTCCGCGGTCGAGGGGATCAACCCCTCTTCGATCTCGCGCAACGTGGGCATCACGCGCTACAAGGCCGCCAGGTACATCGAGCTGCTCGAAAGAGCGTTCGTCTTGCAGACGGTGCAGCCCGCCGGCTCCGGTGTCCTGCGCGAGCCCGAGGGGGTTGAGCGCAGCAAGAAGAAGCGTCTTGGGCAATGATGGCGAACGCAAAAAACGCAAGCCCGAGCAGCAGCGCCGGTCGGGTCTGGGGCTGGTCGATGGCAGCGTCCTTGCTCGTCGCGCTGGTCGCTGGGCGTCGTTCTTCGGTCCCGCGGATTCGTTCACCTGGTTGATGGAGGTCGCGCCCGCGCTGGCCGGCGGAGTGGTGGTGGCGATCACCTTCAGCCGCTTTCCGCTCAGCCGGCTTGTGTATTTTCTGCTGTGGTTTCACGCGCTGGTGCTGATTTTCGGCGGCGCGTACACCTATGCCGCGAATCCGCTGTTCGAATGGATCAAGGAGGCGCTGGACCTGCAGCGCAACTACTACGACCGCCTGGGCCACTTCGTGCAGGGCTTCGTGCCGGCGCTCGTCGTGCGCGAGGTTCTGCTCCGCAGCTCGCCCCTCGAGCGGGGCAAGTGGCTGCTCTTTCTGGTCACCTGCGTGGCGCTCGCCGTCTCGGCGCTGTACGAGCTGATCGAGTGGTGGACAGCGCTGGCCAAGGGCGCCTCGGCCGAGGCGTTCCTCGGAACCCAGGGCGACGAGTGGGACGCCCAGTGGGATATGTGCCTGACGATTTTCGCTTCTACCAAAGGGCTGTTCCTACAGGCTCGTTCGGCCGAGCGCGGCGGGGAGCAGCTCGGCCGGGACGAAGTCCACGATGGTCTGGCCCAGCTTCTCCCGGCGGGGCTCGCCGCGGTGGACCACCAGGAACCGGGCCGGATCGTAGGCTTCGACGAAAGCCCTCATCGAGCGCGTGATCCGCGGCTCCGGCGAGGCCGAGCTCTTGACCTCGATTCCGACAGGTCCGAATTCGGCGGGCTCGAGCACGAAGTCGACTTCGGCGCCGCCCTTAGTGCGCCAGTAGCGGATCGCCCCCGGCTCCGGGTGGCGCTTGTGCAGCTCGCCGAAGACCCAGCACTCGAGCAGCTTGCCGGCGTCCACGCGCTCGTTCAGCGGCGCGAAGCCCCCGGCCACCGCGTTGCGCAGGCCCGTATCCAGGAAGTAGACCTTGGGCGCCTGTGTCAGCTCGGCCCGGCGTCCGCCGACGAACGGCCGGATCAGTCCCAGCACGTGGGTCTCCGCTAGCAGGGACACGTAGTCGATCACGGTGGAGGTCGCGATCCCGCATACTCTTCCCCACTCGGAGTGTTTGACCAAGTCGCCGACCTGTCCGGCCGCGAGCCTGAGCAAGAGGCGCAGCGCGTCGGGGCGCTCGATGCGGAAACGATCCGAGGCGTCGCGCAGGACGAATGCGGTTACCAGCTCGCGCAGCACGCTCTCGGGGTCGTCGCTGGTCCAGGCCTCGGGAAAGCCTCCGAACAAGAGCTGGCGCTCGAGCGCCCGGCGTCCGATCTCCCGGCGCGCCGCCGCCGGGACGCCTTCCGGAGGGCGCGCCGCCTCGTCGAGGGACAGAGGCCAGACCGCGTGTCGGGTCGCACGGCCGGCGAGCGACTCGCGGGTTCGCGCCAACAGGTGGAACGACGCGCTGCCCGTAGCGACCAATCGCCGTCCCGTCTTGGCGTCGACGAGCCCCTTGAGGAACAATCCCGCGTCGTCGAGCCACTGGGCCTCTTCGAAGAATACTATTCCTCCGCGAGGCACCCATTCGTCCAGCTCCGCGGCGACCATTCCGGGCGAGGCGCACCACTGGCGCACGAGCGGCTCCTCGCAGCTCAGGTACAGAAGCGGGCCGCCATCCTCGAAGATCAGAGACCAGATCAACGTGCTCTTGCCCGCCTGGCGTGGGCCGACCACCAGGTGCGCCCGCCGAGTGTCGACAAGGGCGTCGCGCAGCCCGTCCGCGGCTGACCGCGGGACGAACCGCTCGGGCAGTCGCCCGCGGGCGTGCTGCGGCAACTCGTCCGGCTCCGCCAACCACGGATTGGTAGCGTGCAAGAGCCGCCTGAGCATCGGGTCCATGCTCGTCACGTAAAAACCTTACCAACGTTTGAACAAGAAATCAATTATCCTTGATAATGTAGCCTAAGAGCCGAAAAACGGCGCCGCGGATTGCTGTCGCTAGTCAACCTCTCCCGTTCGGGTGAGAGCGGGCTCGAGCATCCGGTGTGGCGTTTTTCTTGATGGTTTGGTTCTGAAGCAATATCATTCACGTTATGAATGAACTTGATTCACAGGCTGAATGGATCTACGAGCCTCGCCGCCTGGCCGACCGCCTGCGGCGGGCCTGCGGGGGCAGGCCCAGCTCCTGACGCCGAGACCGTCGTTCTACTACTGGAGAACGCGCGCCGGGGCCGAGGTCGATTTCGTCATCGAGCACGGGCGCTCCCTCGTGGCGCTGGAGGTCAAGCTGACCGACGCGCCCCGCCACGCCCACCTGTCCGGGCTGGCGGATCGCCTCTTGGCTCGGGTCGGCCGCTGGCCGCGGCCCGTGCCTTCAGTCCAGGCTCTCCACCAGCCTCACGTGCTCTCCGGGGCGGACGTGGATCACCTTTCTGCGCCGCTTGCCCAGGTCGCGGTTCTCCATCAGCACCACGTGGCGCCCCGGGGCGACGCTGACCCGCACCAGCGGGGTGTTGCCCATCGGCTTGCCGTCCACGTGCACGGCGGTCCACGGGGTGGTGGTGACCGACAAGGCGCCCTTGGGCTGCTGCTCGTCCGGTCGAGGCGGATCCTGGACCAGCGGTTGCTGGCCTCCTCCTCCTCCGCGGCCCTTGCGCTGCAGGTTGGCCGCCAGCTTCACGTCGCCTCCATCGGCCGGGGCCACCACCAGCTTGCGCATCGTCTCGTAACCGGCCAGCGAGAGGGTGATCTCGGTGGGGCGGTCGTCGGGCAAGGTCGCGCTGACCGGGGTCATCCCGATCGGGCGCGATTCGGGGCTGCCCGGATCGCGCAGCGAGACCGCCGCCCCCGAGGGCGTGGAGCTGACGTGCAGGTCGAAGACGCCCGAGCCGGTCGGCGGCACCTCGTTCGGGCTCGGCGGCGTGTCGTCTGTGTCGTTCCCGCCTGCGATCTGCATGCTCTGCGGAACCAGCTCCACGGTTCTTTCGGCCCGTTCTCCCTTTGCCAGCGTGACCTGCATCTCGATCGGGCGGTAGCCGTTCCGCCGCACCTCGAGGCGGTAGCTGCCCGGCTGCTTGAAGACGACCTCGTGGGGCGATCCGCCGGGGTGCCGGTAGCCGTCCACCACCACCTCGGCGTCGGGCGGCGAGACAGTCAGCGAGAGGGTCGGGCTCGAGTCTCCGCAGCCCGCCAGCGCGAAGGCGGCGAGAAGCGCGGCAGAGATCGTCGAGAGGCGGAAGCGCAGCATGGCTCGATACCTTTCTCCGCGCCGATCGACCAGGACGCGGCTCGTGTCCCGGGGATAGAGACGCGCCAGCGGGCAAAAGGATTTGTCCCGAACGCTTTGTCCCGAGCGAGCTCGATTGTACCCCAATCTCGAGGAAGGGAGACATTGTTTCACGCCAAGAAAATATCTCAGAAATTATTCTCGATTACAGAGAAAGAAGCTGAACCGAGCGCCCCTTTCCGGCCACTTTTTCTGATTTTCTCAAAAAAGAGTTGAAAAATTCGAGAAGCGGTCGATACTGAACAAAAATACAGACCAACGAGGAGAGATCGATGCGCTCGGAGAAATCGCGCCTGTCCGCCGAGTTCGGCGAGCACACCTTCGACTTCGAGGAGATGCGCGAGCTCTTGCCCAGGGAGTTCTTCGACAAGTTGCTGTTCGCGATTCGCAACCATCGCCCCATCTCCCGGGAGACGGCCGACGTGGTCGCCCAGGCGATGGGCGACTGGGCCGTCTCGCGGGGGGCCACGCACTTCACGCACTGGTTCCAGCCGCTGACCGGGCTGACCGCCGAAAAGCACGACGCCTTCTTGGGGTTCGACGACGACAACAGGCCGATCGACACCTTCTCGGGCGCGCGCCTGATCGCCAGCGAGCCCGACGCCTCGAGCTTTCCGCACGGCGGCCTGCGCTCCACCTTCGAGGCGCGCGGCTACGCCGCCTGGGATCCGTCGTCGCCGGCTTTCTTGATGCGGCGCGGTGACACCGCGACTCTCTGTCTTCCGTCGGTCTTCGTCTCCCACAAGGGCGAGGTGCTGGACAAGAAGACGCCGCTGCTGCGCTCGGTGGCGGCGGTAAGCCGCGCGGCGGTCCGGATGCTGCGCTTGCTGGGTAACAAGCGGGTCAGCTGGGTGATGCCCCACCTCGGCGCCGAGCAGGAGTACTTCCTCGTCGATAGCGACACCTGCGAGCGGCGTCCCGACCTGAGCCAGGTGGGCGTCACCCTGATGGGAGGTAAGCCGTCGCGGGGGCAGCGGCTCGAGGACCACTACTTCCGCGCCATTCCGGAGCGCGTGCTCGACTTCATGGAGGACATGGAGCGGGAGCTGGTGCGGGTCGGCGTGCCGGTCCAGACGCGGCACAACGAGGTCGCGCCCGGGCAGTTCGAAATCGCCGTGCTGCACCGCCCGGTCAACGTGGCGGCCGATCACAACCAGCTGGTGATGGAGGCGCTGCGCCGCGTCGCCCCGCGCCACGGGCTGGAGGCGCTGCTGCACGAAAAACCGTTCGCCAGATTGAACGGATCGGGCAAGCACAACAACTGGTCGCTGTTCGACGCGGAGGGCAACAACCTGCTGGCGCCGGGCACAAACCGCTCTTCCCGGATCCGCTTTTTGATCTTTCTGATGGCCGTGGTACGCGGCGTGCATCGCCACGGGCCGCTGCTGCGTGCGATCGTGGCCGGCCCGGGCAACGACCTGCGGTTGGGCGGCAACGAGGCGCCGCCCCCGATCATGTCGGTCCACCTCGGGGACCACCTCACCTCGCTGCTCGGAGACCTGGCCCGTGCGGCCTCGGGCAAGAAGGTCGATCCCGACGAGATCGACCTGGGACTGGGCGGCGTGGCGCGCATCCCGCGCGATACCACCGACCGCAACCGCACCTCGCCGTTCGCCTTCACCGGCGACAAGTTCGAATTCCGCGCGGTGGGCTCCTCCCAGGCGGTCTCGCTGCCCAACGCAGTAATAGACGCGATGGTCGCCGAGAGCCTCGACGAGATGTCCGATCGATTGCAGGCCAGGCTGGACGGCGGAGAGCAGCGCGCCGCGGCCGCGATCGAGGTGATCGGCGAGGTGATCGAGGAGACCGCCGAAATCCGCTTCGACGGCGACAACTACGGCGAGAGCTGGGCGTCGGAGGCCAGGCGCCGCGGGCTGGACGGAGACGCCACGACTCCCGACGCGCTGCGAGCGCTGACCTCGGAGCCGTCGATCTCGCTGTTCGAGCGCTACGGCCTGCTGACGCGCGAGGAGACCCGGGCGCGCTACAGGATCCGCCTCGATTTCTACGTCAAGACAGTGCTGGTCGAGCTCGAGGTGTTCCGGCGAATGCTGGCCAAGCTGGTGCTGCCGGCCGCGATCGCCTTCCAGCGGCGTATCTCCGAATCGCTGGCCGGCGCGTTCGCGGCGCTGGGGGACGACGCTCGGCTGGTGGAGCAACGCGCCTACCTCGAGGCGTTCAGCGCCGACGTATCGGAGTTGATTGGCCAGCTCGAGCAGCTCGACGGGGTCCGCGAGCGACTCGACGACGCCGGGGACCTGGAGATTATGGCCAGGACTTGCGCCGCCGAGGTGAGGCCGGCGATGGCCGCGGCTCGCGCCGTGGCCGACCGACTCGAGGAGGCTGTGGACGAACAGCTGTGGCCCCTGCCCCGCTACGACGAGATGCTGACGCTCTGAGCGAAGAGCTGCTCCAGGTCGCGCCGTGAGCGAAGCCCTGTCAGCTTTGGAGCCGGACGATCTCGAGCGCCGAGTGTTCCGCCACCAGTGGGAAGTGTCGGTCGAGAGACAGGATCGAAACGCGGTTGTTCACTGCGGTCTGCGCGATCACCAAATCCACCGTGGGGATCGTGAGACCGAGCCCCGCCATTTCGCGTCCGAGCCGGCCGGCCGCCAGGCACGTGTCACGACCGGTGTCGAGCCAGTCGACCACGGAGAACAGATCGTCCAGCGCCCTCAGCTCGCGGCGTCCGCGGGCTCCGCGCAAGAGCTCGGTCGCGATCAGATCGGAGATCAGCGCTGCTCTGTTGCTCAGCAGCCGCCCGCAGAGGCGGGACGCCGCGCCGTCGCCTCGGCGCAAGAAATCGATCCATACCGACGTGTCGACCAGCACCTCAGCGATCATCACGAAATCTTTCGAGTTCGGAGGCGCCGGGGAAGTCGTACGAGCCCGCCGTCTCCAGCAGGCGGTCGATCTTTTTTTTGCGGATCAGCTCTCGTAGCGCGACCAGCACGGTCTCTGTCTTGGTGCGTGCTCCACTGGCGCGCATCGCCTTTTTCATCAGGTCGTCCGGTATGTTCATCGTGGTTTTCATCGTATGTAATCTAGCGCAGATCACGCAAATACAAAAGGCATAGTGTAGGACATACAGCGCGCGGTCGTCGGAAAACGTGGTTCGATGACCGGATCGTGACGAGCGCGATCGAAAATACTCTCAGCAGGGCGGTTCTGTGCCGCCGCACGGGAGGTGATTATGCACACGGATTCCGGGATGCAACGAGCAGGCGCGGCCCGGGTCGACGGCGACGAGATCGCCAGGGCCCAGGAGCACGAGACCTACTGGATCGGAGGCAGGCGGTTCTCGCGCGTTCCGTTCGGCCGAGAGAGGTGGTCCTCCGGGGCGGAGGACGAGCGCTGTCCCGACTGCGGCGCCGCTTTGGGTCAGCTGCACGTGCCCGGCTGCGAAGAGGAGCAGTGCCCGGCCTGCAGCGAGCGGGTGCTGGGCTGCGAGTGCCTGTTCGGCAAGCGCGCTGCTCCCACCCGTCACTGAGTGTTTGATCCGGGCTCGAGAAAGTGGGTTTCGATTCGTACACCTCGATGGTAGTATTTCTTCAATAAAGAGAGAGGGGGTCGCATGAAGTACCAGTGCCCGGAATGCAAACGCAGCGTCACCACCAACAGCGGGATCGTGCTGATCGGAGAGCGCGAGCGGACCAGGAGCCTCTTCGTCTTCGACCCCCGCCTGGGCTCGTACGAGCACGAGGTGGCCGACGACATCGATGTGCCTCCCGGCTCGATCTGGGAGTTCTACTGCCCTGTCTGCGGTGCCGACCTGACCTCCAAGCACTCCGGTCGGCTGGCCCGGCTGGAGATGATGGTCGGCGATACTACTCGCCGGGTCGTATTCTCCAAGATCGCTTCGGAGCACGCGACCTTCGTGCTCGGCGGCGAGGATCTCGAGAAGCACGGCGATCAGGCGGACGCCTACCTCGAGCGGGACGAGTGACCTCTCCGCCGCCGTCGCCGCTGGACACCCCAGATAGGCTGGGATACAGATCTCGGGCACCCGTTGTGCCGGTCAGGTACCGGGTCGCGCGGCCGTGACCCGGCGCGCTGCGTAGGAGGAGATGAGCGAGGCGAGCGACCAATTGGCGGTTCTCGAGGACGAGCACACCTTTCGGGACCACGAGGTCATGCTGGAGGTGCTCGGGCCGCGCGGCGAGCTGCTCGCCGCGATGCAGCGCGAGCTCGGAATCACGATGGGGCAGCGCGGCGACAAGATCCGCGTCCGCGGCGCTCCGGAGCGTGTCAGCGCCGCCCTGCGCCTGATCGATCAGCTCGCGCGGACCTGCCGCGGCGGCCGGCGCCTGCGCGAGGCGGACGTGGTGCGCGGAGCGCGCATCCTGGCCGACGACCCGCAGGCCGAGCTCGACCGCATCTTCAACGACGTGGTGCACGTCACCGCCAGCCGGCGGCTGGTGACTCCCAAGGGCCTGGCCCAGAAGCGCTACGTGGACGCTCTGCGCGGCTGCGACATCACCTTCGCGATCGGCCCCGCCGGCACGGGCAAGACCTACCTGGCGGTCGCGATGGCGGTCTCGGAGATGCTGGGCGGACGCTTTCGCCGCATCGTGCTGACTCGGCCGGCGGTGGAGGCCGGCGAGCGGCTCGGCTTTCTGCCCGGTGACCTGGTGGAGAAGGTCAACCCCTACCTGCGCCCGCTCTACGACGCGCTCAACGACATGCTGGGCCCGGACCGCACGCAGACGTTGATCGCCCAGGGGCAGATCGAGATCGCGCCTCTGGCCTTCATGCGCGGGCGGACGCTCAACGACTCGTACGTGATCCTGGACGAGGCGCAGAACACCACCATCGACCAGATGAAGATGTTCCTCACGCGCCTGGGTTATTCGTCGAAGGCCGTGGTCACCGGCGACATCAGCCAGACCGACCTGCCGGACGGAGAGGTCTCGGGGCTGGTCGACGCCGCGCGTCTGCTCGACGAAATCGAGGGCATCGCCTTTCGCCGCTTCACCGAGAAGGACGTGGTCCGGCATCCGCTGGTCCAGGAGATCATCCGCGCCTACGGCAGGCGCGACGCTCGCCGCAACGGCGCGACCGCAGACGAGCCGGAGGACGAAGACGATGGCGGACGAGACTCTTAGGCAATGGTTGGAGGGACGCCTCGGCGAGCGGCTGGGCGAGATCGGCTGGAAGCTGGCGGAGCTGAGCGACGAGGCCTTGTTGATCAGCTCGGGCGACGGGGCCGAGGCCGTGCTGGAGAGCCGGCCCGAGGCGGCTCCGGAGAAGGCGGACCGACCGCGCATCCTGGTCGTCGATCGAGAAGATCGCCCGTCGCGGGGTTGCTTCGACGCGTTGCCGACCGGCGCCGCGGCCGAACGGATAGTCAGAACCGTGGGCAACGCCCACGAGCTGTATCGCCTGCGGCGGGGCGGCGACGATCGCGATCGCGACCTGAGGCGCCGCGACTACGAGCTGCGCGAGCTGATCGAGATCGGCAAGAGCCTCTCGGCGGTCAAGGACGTGGACGCGCTGCTGGACGCCATCCTGGAGAAGGCCCGCCACCTGGCCGCGGCCGACGCGGGCAGCATCTACGTGGTAGAGGGCGAGGCCGAGCGCCTCGAGGATCGATCCTTGAGGTTCAAGCTCTCGCAGAACGACAGCATCGACTACGAGTCGCGCGAGTTCTCGATTCCCGTCTCCACCGAGTCGATCGCCGGCGCGGCCGCAGTGATGAAGCGCTCGATCGAGATTCCGGACGCACGCCGCATTCCCGACGACGCTCCATATTCGTTCGATGGGAGCTTCGACGAGCGGACCGGCTACAGCACGCGCTCGGTGCTGGCCGTGCCGATGATCAACCAGGCCGGCGAGGTGCTGGGCGTGGTGCAGCTGATCAACAAGAAGCGCGGCCCGGCGGCGCGCCTGCTCTCGCCCGGCGACTTCGACCGCGAGGTGGTTCCGATCGACGCCCGCAGCCGCGAGCTGGTCGAGACGCTGGCCTCGCAGGCCGCGGTGGCGATGGAGAACGCGCTGCTCTACGCCGAGATCCGCCACATCTTCGAGGGCTTCGTCCGCGCCTCGGTGCACGCGATCGAGCAGCGGGACCCGACCACCTCGGGGCACTCCTTCCGGGTCGCGGCCCTGACCCGCCGCCTGGCCGAGGTCGTCTCCGCCTGCGACTCGGGGCGCTTCGACGAGGTGAGCTTCGACGAGGCGCGGCTCGAGGAGATCGAGACCGCTGCGCTGCTGCACGACTTCGGCAAGGTCGGGGTGCGCGAGGAGGTGCTGGTCAAGGCCAAGAAGCTCTACCCGCCGGAGCTTGAGATCATCCGCGCCCGCTTCGACTACATCCGCCGTGACATCGAGAACGATCACCTCCAGCGCCGCCTGATGCTGATCGAGTCGGGCGTGGAGAAGGCCGAGATCGAGATCCTCGACCAGTCCTGCGAGCGGGCGCTGGGGGAGATCGACGAATGCTGGCGGATCATCTCGGCGGCCAACGAGCCGACCGTGCTGCCCGAGGGCGACTTCGCCAAGGTGGAGGACATCGCGCAGCGCACCTACTTCGACCCGGACCGCAACCGCAAGCCGTACCTGCGCCCCGAGGAGGTGCGGGCCCTGCTGACCGCCAAGGGCAGCCTCACCGACGAGGAGCTCAAGGAGATCCGCTCCCACGCGGCGCACACGATCTCGTTTCTCGAGCAGATCCCGTGGGGGCGCGAGATGCGCAGGCTGCCCGAGATCGCCGGCTACCACCACGAGAAGCTCGACGGCTCGGGCTACCCCGCCGGTCTGAAGGCCGACGAGATACCGCTGGAGGCCAAGATGATGGCGGTCGCCGACATCTACGACGCGCTGACCGCCTCGGACCGCCCCTACAAGAAGGCGGTCAGCACACAGCGCGCCTTGCAGATCCTGGGATTCGAGGTCAAGGACGGTCACATCGACGGCGAGCTGGTCGAGCTGTTCGAGCAGCACGAGGTCTTCAAGGTGCTGGAACAGACGCAGGACCCGAGAACCCGCCCGGCGGCGGGCTGATATTCCTTGAATTCCGTTCAGAAGGGGGAAGGCGGGTGGCGCTCGGAAAAGCGGCTCGCTACCAGATACCGAAGTAGTGGGTGGCCTCGAAGTCGGTCTCGTCCATGTCGTACCAGCCCACACCATCGCCCAGGTCGCCGTAGTAGTAGTTGCCGCCATCGGAGTACGGCGGGGTGAACGTGCCGTCGCCGTCATCGGAGTGGCTGGCGATCCAGCTCACACCGTCGTCGGGATCGCTGACGTTGGTCGGCGGGTAGTACTCGATCCAGTACTCGCCGGTGGGATCGACCGGCAGGCCGTCCAGGTCGAAGCAGTAGCTGTAGGGGTTGGTGCCGTCGTACGTGCCGTCGAATTCCACGCCCCAGATGTAGTCCTCCTCTTCCCAGCCGTAGATCGCGACGGAGTGGTAAGTGCTCGAGCCGTCGGTCAGATCCGCGTACTCCAGGATCGCGACCTCCAACCCGTCGAGAGTGTCCACCCCGGGCACGAAAGACTGGGCAAGAGCCTCGTCCGGATCTACCAGACCCGGAGCGAAGTTGATGTCGCTGCGGTAGTCCAGGATCGCGGCGCCGCTGCACGGGCTCGCATCGGTGTCGGTGTCCGTGTCGGTGTCCGTGTCGGTGTCCGTGTCGGTGTCCGTGTCGGTGTCGGTGTCCGTGTCCGTGTCCGTGTCGGTGTCGGTGTCCGTGTCCGTGTCCGTGTCGGTGTCCGTGTCCGTGTCCGTGTCCGTGTCGGTGTCCGTGTCCGTGTCGGTGTCCGTGTCCGTGTCGGTGTCCGTGTCCGTGTCCGTGTCCGTGTCCGTGTCGGTATCGGTGTCGGTGTCCGTGTCCGTGTCGGTGTCCGTGTCGGTGTCCGTGTCCGTGTCGGCGTCCGTGTCGGAATCGGTGTCGGCATCGGTGTCGGCATCGGTGTCGGCATCGGTGTCGGCGTCCGTGTCGGCATCGGTGTCTCCGTCAGCCGCGCCGTCGTCGTCGTCGCTGCCGCCGCAGCCGATCACGGGCAGGCCGAAGGCCAGCATCGTCGCGATCAAGAAAAAGCCAATCTGTCTCATCTTCTCTTCTCCTTGCTGGGCCCCCACAATAGGGGCATTTTTTGCGAACAGTTCTTGTACATCATTTTGGCAGGCATGTCCAAGCTGCCGAATCGCGGGTTTCGACAAAGGCCGCCCCGGGGTTCTGGGCAGGTTGAAGCCGCAGCCGAGCGGAGCTATCTTGCCCTGGATGAGTGGCGAGACTCCAAGACCTTGCGATTCGATAGCCGAGCTGGCCGAGCGCTGCGTGCAGCACGTTCGCCAGCGGTTCGATTTCGAGCTGGACTACTCTCCCGAGACGCTCGGCGTGCTGGATGCTTTCGTCGAGGCGGTGGTGGCCGAGGAGAGGGAAAGCGAGAAGCCGCCACCGGGCGATCGACGGGGATCTCACCTGGTTCACCTGCTGGCGCCCTCGGTGGGAGCCTACTTCGGAGAGGTCGTACGGCGAAGGCTCCCGTGCAGGTGGAGGCTGCGGGACGGCGAGCCGAAATCGTGGCTGATCGAGTTCGAGAAGTTCTTCTTGCGTTTCAACCCGGCCGGGGCCGCCGCCGAGGCGATTGCGATGACCCACGTGGAGGGCTGGGAGGGATCCCTCTCCACCGAGCCGGACGAGACAGAGGATCTGCACCGCCGACTGGAGGCCGCACCGTCGTTGCCAGAGGACCAGTTCTTCTCGCTGGCGACCCGCTGGGAGGTGTTGCAGATAGCGGACGACTGGCTGCGAAGGCGGGGCGCGGCCGAGGGCGCTTTGGCGGAGATGAGAACCGAGAGCGATTACGACACGGTCTTCGAAGACAAATAGAGCTTCCCCAACAGAGCTGTTAGGGCTCTTCCACCTGTGCTCCCAGGCCGCGCGCCAGGGAACGCAGGTGAGGATCCGAGGCGATCGTCTCGCGCAGGGCCGCTGCGATCTCTTCGCGCAGCTCCCGGGGGGCCTCGGCGATCATGCGCGTGTCCATGGTCTCGGCCAGAATCCTGGCCACAGCCTCGTCTCCCTCGATGCGGCCCGCCGCCAGATCCTCGGCCACGCGGGTCACCGGATCGGACGACGCGGCCTCGGCGGCCCCGGTCTCGCCGGCGTCGCGTACCGAGCCGGCGGCTTCGCCTGCTGCGTCGGCCGGGCCGGCGCCCGGCGGTCCTGACGGTATCCTCATACCCATGACGCTCCTTATTCGAAACGCGCCTCTCGAGCAAAACAGTGTAACTCATTTTCCAAGCTCTGCACAAACCGGCTGGCAGAAAATGGTTCACGAGGCGGCTCAGACTCACCCGAGGTCCACACTCAATCGCCAGAGGCTTCTCTATCGTCACAAAATCAATGTTTTTGTCTCGCTGTGACGATTGCGAGAAAGTAGCGTGTGATCTGACTTTCCCGCAGAGGTGCGAGATAATCCCAATTCTGGCCTGTCCCGTGCGGACCTCGCTTTTCGGCGATGTGTCTTGCGGCTTCGCGAAGGGAAATATGGAGACCTGATCTCGCAAAGTCAGCAAAAAAAAGGCTCTCGAAGGCAAAAAAAATGACTTCCCAGCTGGGGAAAGGGCAATCTCCCCAAAATCTTCTATCACGCAGATATTACGGGGTTTTCCGAGAAAAGGATCGCTGTGGGCCAGCTCTGAAGCGGAAAATCTCGAAGTTCTTTTTCGTTTTTCTCTTGACGACCCTCACCTCTGAACATATGATTCGTTCAACTTCGACCTGGGGGATTTTCGTTGAGCGAAAAACCCTCGAAACAAAGGAGGACCCAAATGACGAAAGCTGACCTGATCAACGCCGTGGCCACTTCCAAGGCCGTTCCCAAGGACGTCTCCAAGAAGGCCGTGCAGTCGGTCATCGACGAGACCTTCGAGCAGGTGAAGAAGGCGATCAAGAAAGAGGAGCGTTTCTCCTTCCCCGGCTTCGGCACCTTCAACAAGCGCAAGCGCGCCGCCCGCAGCGGCCGCAACCCCCAGACCGGCGAGAAGATCCGCATCCGCGCGCAGAGCACGGTGAGCTTCCGCCCGGCCCAGGCCCTCAAGGACTACGTGGGCGGCGGCAAGCGCAAGAAGTAGAAGCGGACGCAAGCAAAAAAGGGCGTGTCCCGCGCGAGGGGCGCGCCCTTTTTTCTTCCTGGGGCTACTTGGACTGGAGCCTGAGCAGCTTGAGCTGCTCCAGTGCGCGGGCGTGCTCCGACTCGAGCTGCTCTTTTTCGCGCAGCAGCTTGTCGTGCGCCTGGCGCAGGCGGGCGTACTCCGAGCTTTCGACCTGTTGGCCGCGCAGGGATATCGAAGCGGTCTTGAAGCCCGACCCGCCGCGCGCCGCACCCTTGGCACCCTTGGGCGGACCGGGCATTCCGCTCGGCCGCTCGCCGTCCCGAGCCGCGCTCGCGCGGAGCCGGAGCGATTCGATCTCCGCCCTCAGCTTCTCCGACGCCTTCCGTTCCTGCTCGAGCTTCTTTTGCGTGCGCCGGTGGGCCACGCGCTCTATGTCGAGCTCGGCCAGCGCGTCGTCGATATCCTCGGAGGCGGCGCCTCCCCTCCCGGCGGTTCCCGACTTGGCGGCCAGCTGGCGCTGCCGGTCCAGACGCTCGTTCTCCGCTTGCAGACGCTCGACCTCGCCCCTCGCCTGATCCAGCTCGGCTTCGATCCGACCCAGCCTGGTCGCGGCCGACGCCATCTCGTCTTCGGCCTGCTCGATTCCCTTGCGCGCCGCGTCCCTCTCTTCCCGGGTGAACCTCAGCTCGCCGAGCAGCTCCTTGCCCTTCTGCTCGGCGGCCGCCAGCGAAGCCTTCAGCTCCTCGCGGCTGCTGGCGAGCTCCTTTTGCGCTTCGTCGCCGGAAGAAACCGCGCGACGCTGTCCCAGCAGCAGCCCCGACAGCCACAGCGCCAGCGCGCCCACGGCCGCGGTCACGATCGACAACAAGGCGAGCAGGCTCATGCGCCACCTCCCGCCAGTCGCACCCGGACCTCCAGCCCGTCGAAGCCCCGCTGCTGTTCGGTGGCGATCCGCAACCTGCGGGGGGCGACGTCGTGCTCCTCGATCAACGCGGCGCGGATGCTCCGAGCCGCGCGCCGGGCGGGCTTGGCGCTGTTGAGCACATTGTTGACGCCCGTGATCTCGATTCTCGTCTCCGGGTCATCGTCTTCGAGAGCCGCGGCGATGCACTCCAGGGCTCGCCTGTTTTCCTCGACCCTTGCCAGCCGTCCCGCATCGAACGCCAGCGTCCACGGTCCTTTAGTACAGGTTTCCTCCTCGTGTTCGGAGGGCTCGGCCAGAGCTTTCTCGCTCGGAGTCTCGGCGTCTACCTCGTCCGGCGTCGCGGCGTCGGGCTCGACCACCGCTCCGGCGCCGGCGTCCGGTTCGGGTTCCGGTCGCCGGGAGACGGCGGGCCGTTCCGCCGGCTCGCTTTTCGGCGTGAGCTCGGGGCCGCCCGCCGCCGCCTCCCGCACCGAGATCAGGCGCGAGATCAGCATTCCCGAGGTGGCCAGCGCAAAGAGACCCACGACCAGCAACAGCAGCACGATCGCCAAAGGAGGTCTCTCCGTGCTCGCAGCTCCGCGGGTCACAGCATCACCAGATCGTCGGCGGAGATCGCCTGTTGGCCCAGAATCGAGCTGTTGCGCGTCTCGCGCGTGACCGCGATGTCGTAGGCGCCCTTGAGCAGCTCGGGGAAGTCACGGGTCGCTTCGTTGAAGTCTTTTCTCGAGAGAAATAAAAGGGCGGTGTTCTCCGCGGCGATCACGGTCGCGGTGGAAGGCTTGCGCATCACCAACGATATCTCGCCGAACAGATCGCCCGGACCCAGCGCGGCCACTTGCACGTCGTCTCCATCCTCCTCGCGCGAGACGCGCACCTCGCCGGAGACAATCAAAAACAGCCCCGGTCCCTCTTCGCCCTCGGAGATGATCGTCTCTCCCGCCTCGCGGTAGTCGGTGTCGAAGCGGGCGATCAGCTCGGGGCGACGCCGCGGAGGCACGGGCGCCAGCACCGGCGAGATCCGAACCAGGTTCTCGAGCATTCGCGCGTGACAGAACGCCACCAGCACGTCGCCGACGGCCGGAGAACGCTCGACCAGCTCCTCGAGCTCCTCGCGGCCGGCGCGCAGCAGCACCGTACGGCTGGTGGCGCGAACCCCGGCGGCGCGGGCGGCGCAGGAGACGAGCGACATCTCGCCGAAGAACGCTCCCGGTCCCAGGCGCGCCAGCGTCGTCTCCTCGCCGTCGGGCGAGCTCTTGGTCACTTCCACCGTTCCGTCGGCGATCACGTACATCGCTTCGCCGCTCTCTCCCTGGCGTACGATCTCCTCTTGGGGCATCGCGACCCGCCGCTCGAGCCTCGCGCCCAGCCGGACGAAATTCTCCGAGTCGAGAGCGGAAAAGAGCGGTAGATAAGGCAGCGGCCCATCGCCCTCGTCCTCGGTCAGCATCGAGCCCCACGCCATCGCCATCGCCTCGGATCCGCGCGCGAGCAGCTGCTCTAGACCCAGATTCTCCGGCCAGGGCTCGGCCGGTGCTCCGCTCGGCAGCGGCGGGGGAGTCAGGTCCATCTCCTCGATGCGTTTCGACTCGGCGCTGTACAGCTCGGCGATCTCCTCGAGCAGTCCCTCGTTGTCCACGCCCATCTCGCCGAGTTCGATCGCCTGGGCCAGCGCCAGGATCGGGTTGCTGCTCCTGGCCAGCGCCAGCGATACGCTCCTCAGGTTCTTGATCGCGGTCTTGTCGTCACCGAGCCGTGCGGCCGCCAGCGCGGCCAGGCGCCAGGCGTTCACGTCGGACGGATCTCGCTCGATCATCGGTCCGGCGACTCGCAGCGCCGACTCGGGATTGTCTTTTTCCAGTTGCTCCCGCGCAGCCGCGTGAGTGCAGAGCGTTGAATCCATCTTCGTCCTCCGTCGACGAGCTGCGCCCGGCCAGGACGCAGCGCACATGGTAGCGGCTCGCCCGCCGGCGGGCAACAGAAACCCCGAGGGTGAGCAATCCGCGCTGTAGCTTTTTTCTGTGAGGTCCGCCGCACGGGCTGATCTTGCAGCCGCTACGGTAAACGATCTCGTCTTTCTGCCCGCCCGGCGCGAGAAAACGCTTGCGAGCCCATCGGTCGCAAAGCTATTCTGTTGGTAATCAGCCGTCCATCCGCGGGGGATGCGGCACCAATCAAGAGGGAGGCGACGATGCGCGAGGTCAGAAGGGTTTCGAAGGGGGGGGCGATGTAGACATGGAGCGCCGGCCGCGCTCGCGGCGGCAATGGTGCTGCTGCTCCCGCGCCTCGGGCTGGCGGTCGATCCTCCCGACCCGCTGAGCGTGCTGTTCGTCGCCGGCGGCTGGTACCAGCAGGAGGACGAGATCGAGTCGCACCTTATCGACCTGGGCCACGATGTCACCGTGAAGACGGCGTGCGCTCGGTCTACTACAGCTCGGAGTCGTTCGGCGAGGTGGCGGTGCTGATCGATCACGAGCGAGGGATCGCCGCGACCGGAGTCTACGACACGACGCGCTACACGAACGACGCGTGGAAGCTGTTCGATCTGCTGATCGGGGAGGTGACGCCCG
>JAWOBP010000122.1:0-4139 GCA_046484285.1 Polyangia bacterium | reverse complement strand
GCTGCCAGCTCGCGCCACGGCCAGGGCGCATCGGCCGCGAGACAGGCCGGCTCCAGGATCTCCACCGCCCTGGAGCAGCTCCTCGCGGCCAGCTCCGCTTTCGCTCTGGCCGCTGCCACGGCCCAGGACCCGGGAAAACGATCGAACGCCGTCTCACCCCGCTCGCGCGCCTTTTTCGGATCGCCCGACAGTGTCGCGGCTCGCACGTGCGCCTCGGCGAACCACTCGTTTCCCGGGTAACGCTCCACCGCCGCGCAAGTGAACCGCTCGAGCAGATCGGCTCTGTCTCCTTCACCCGCGGCGCGGCGGCAGGTGTAGAAGAACCCCTCCAGCGGCGCGAGCCTGGAGGCGCCCGGCGGCTCGGCGGACAGGTGCTTCAGGAGAATCTCTCCGTGCGACTCGATCAGATCGCAGGCAGCGCGCGTTCCGGCGGGCCCGGCCGGGGAGCCGTCGTCTCCCTTTGTCAGCCGGCCCGCCAGCAGAGCGACACGCTCCACCAGCAGGCCCGGGTCGCGGATCGCGGGAGCCTGGTCGAGCGCCTCGGCCATGGCGAGAGCAGCCCGCTCGGGTTCTCGCCGATCGAGCCTCTCCCTGGCCAGATCGTAGCAGACCCAGGCGTACGCCGATCTGACCCAGGCGTCTTCCCGGTGCCTGCGCGCCAGCTCCCGCGCCTCGCCCACGAGCCCGGGCCGATCGAGATCGCCCTTGCGGGCGCAGCCTATGTACCTCGATGCCGCGAACGCGCTGTCGGTCCTCCGGCTCCACGCCTCGGCGGCCCGGGCATAGAAATCCCTGGCACGCTTCGGGTCGCCCTTTTCCAGCTGCCTTGCCTCGCGCTCTATCTCGCGCGGATCGCTGTCGAAAGCCTCACTCATCTCTCACCTCCCGCGGCTCGTATCCAGGGGACGCGAAGAAAGCGCCGCTTCTGACAGCCGCGCGCCTGTCAGAAACAGCGCCGGCCCGGCGTCGACCGGGAGGACCGGAAAAAAAAGCGGAGGTACGAGATGAGAGGCGAACGCGCAGCAGACACCGAGAACGATCGGCTGGTCGAGATGGCGGGTCGGGCCGAACGAGAGGGAGAGATCCACGAGGCGGCGAGCCTGTACAACGCCGCGCTGGAGCGGGACGAGAGGTGCGCCGAGGCGCTGCGGGGGCTGGCCGAGCTGCGGCGGGACATGGGCGAGCCGGAGCGGGCCGCGCGCTGCCTGGAGCGGCTGGCCGAGCTGGGCGACGACAGCGCCCGCGAGAGCATCGTGGAGGTCTGGCGCGAGCACGGAAACGACGCACGCGCCGACAGAGAGCTGGCCAGGCTCGCCGAGATCAGGGGAACGGACGACCCGGCGGTGTCCCGGCTCGAGGCGGCCGCCCGGAAAGACGATCGCCTCGACGAGCCCGACATCGACGAGAGGCTGTCGCCCACCGACGAAGACCTCTTCATGTTCGCCGATCTGTTCGCCGGCCGGGAAGGAGTGCACGCGCGCCAGTGGGCGGCGCGAGACGGCCGCTGCGGCTACAGCCCGGTCCACCGGAGGCTGACTCCGGCGCTCGTGCGCCAGCACGTCCTGGGAGCGGCGACGCTGGGCGTCTACCCGGTACGCCGGGACGACAGCTGCGGCTTTCTGGCGTTCGACGTCGACGCCACTTCGGAGATCGCCGACCTCCCGCGCCGCGAGGCAGAGGCCGCGATCGCCTCGACCCTGGCGGCGGCGCGGGGCATATCGTCGGAGCTGTCCCGGCTCGGCCTGGAATCCGTGGTCGAGAAGAGCGGGTTCAAGGGACACCACGTGTGGGTCTTCTTCGAGCAGCCGTGGCCCGCGCGCAAGGCCCGGCGCCTCGGTCTCGCTCTCGGGGCCGCCAGAGAGCTCTCGGCCCGCGTGTCGGTCGAGATCTTTCCCGCCCAGGGGAGAGTCCGCCCGGGCGGCCTGGGCAACCTGATCAAGCTGCCGCTCGGCGTCCACCTGCGCAGCGGCGAGCCCAGCCGCCTGCTGGAGAGCGACGGCTCTTCGTGCCGCAGGCCGTTCGGTATGCTGGCCGAGGTGCGGCGCGCCCCGGAGGAGGCGCTCGAGCAGGCCCTGGAGCGGCTGTCCGCCGAGAGCGCGGGCGGCGCAGGACCTTCGGGCGAAGAGCTGGAGGCCGAAGCGGCGAGCCCGGCAGAGCCGCGGCCCGACGAAAAGCCGCCCGGCATGGAGCAGGCGCGGGCGATCTGCCTGGACCAATACAGCCTCGACGAGGACGAGGAGATCGCGCTGCTCGACGACCGCTGCCCCACGCTGAGCGCGCTGATCGCCAGGTGCAAGGCGCGGGATCGTCTGACACACGACGAGCAGTGCGCGCTCACCTACACCATCGGCCACCTCAGCCGCGGAGCGGAGGCGGTCAACGCCTTGCTGGAGCACACCCGCGGCGGATCGCCGCCCCTGGTCTCCCGCCTGCGAGGCAACCCGATCAGCTGCGCCAAGATACGCTCCCGTTTGGGGCTCGACCCGGGCGAGGGCGGCTGCGACTGCGCGTTCGATCCCACCCTCGGCAGCTATCCCCATCCGCTGCTCCACCTCTCCACCCTGGCGGCGGAGCGAAGCGCCGCCTCTTCGGAGAAGGTGTCCGGCGACGCGGAGCGCGAGCGGCTGGAAGCGGAGCTGAAACGGATTCGAGAAGAGCTGGAGCGGCTCGGCCGTCTCGCCACGGGCCTGGAGCGGAGACTGGGACGCGAGACGAGCGAGGACGTCCCCGGGCCGGCCAAGGTCGAGCCGGCCGGCAAGGAAGCGGAAACCTCGGGCGGGGAGGGATAGGTGTGCGCTCTCTCTACGTGGTCGAGCAGGGAGCGCGCGTCGTGCGCGAGGGGGAACGCATTCGCGTCCTGGTCGGAGCCGTGCGGATGGAGGCGGTGAGGCCGGAGGACCTGGCCCAGTGCGTGGTGCTGGGCAACGTGGGCATCACCACCCCGGCGGTCCGCTCCCTGCTGGCCGGCGGCGCCGACGTGGTCTTTCTCACGCGCGGCGGGCGCTTCCTGGGCAGGCTTTCCGGCGGACTGTCGCGGAACGTGCTGCTGCGCCGCGAGCAGTACCGCGCGCTGGCCGATCCGGCTCGAGCTCTGGAGCTGGCCAGCTCGGTGGTCGCGGCCAAGATCGAGAACCAGCGGCGGCTGCTGAGACGCTACCAGGCGCGGCGAAAGGACGATCTGATCGCGGGAGCCCTGGTCTCGCTGCGCCGCTTCGGCGCACGCGTCGCCGCCGCGAACAGCCTGGACGAGCTGCGCGGTCTGGAGGGCGGCGCTGCGGCGGCGTACTTCGGCTGCTGGAAGCAGCTGGTCACGGCGGAGGGGATCACCTTCGAAAAGAGGATGAGAAGGCCTCCGCCCGATCCGGTCAACGTGCTGCTCAGCTTCGGCTACACCCTGCTGGGCAACCTGCTGCACTCCCACGTGGAGGCCGCGGGCCTCGATCCGTACCTCGGAGCGCTGCACGAGCCGCGCTACGGCAGGCCGTCGCTGGTGCTGGACGTGATCGAGGAGCTGCGGCCGGTCGTGGTGGACACGGCAGCGCTGCGCGCGATCAACACCCGCAGCATCACGCCGCGGGATTTCACCGACCTGCGCGAGGAACGCGACACGGTCGAGGCCCGCTGGGAGAGGGAGGACTACACGGAGGACGCGGAGGACGAGCGCTCGGAGAAGCGGCCGAGGCGGGATCTGCTCTTTTCCAGAGCGGGGGTCAAGAAGTGGCTTGCCGCCTTCGAACGCAGGCTCGACGAGCGCTGCCACTACCCGCCGCGCGACCTGGTCATGTCGCTCAGAGACATCGCGCGGGCCCAGGTGTACCTGCTGGCCCGCCATCTCGAAGGAGAGGGACGTTACCAGCCGTTTCTCTCTCCCAGGTGAAGAACGTGCTCCACGCAGTCTGCTACGACATCTCGAACGACCGGCGGCGCCGCAAGATCGCCAGGCTGCTGGAGGGCTACGGGGTGCGAGTTCAAAAGAGCGTGTTCGAGGCGAGGCTCGACCAGAAAAAGCTCCTGTCCCTGCGAAAAAAGCTCGAAAGGCGCATCGACCCCGAGCTGGACAGCGTGCGCATCTACCGCATCTGCGCCCGCTGCCGGGAGTCGATCGAGGTGATCGGCCCGGGAACGCTGCCCGAGCCGGA
>JAWOBP010000080.1:0-5333 GCA_046484285.1 Polyangia bacterium | reverse complement strand
CGGATATGCTTCGGCCGGCGAATGCCGCCGCGGTTTGTTCTTGGTGTCTGACACCCGGGCCTTGGTGCAGCCCGGCCGGAAGTGCTTCGGCCGGCGAACACCGCCGCGGTTTGTTCTGGGTGTCTGATACCCGGGCCTTGGTGTCCGATGCCGGGATACGCAGGCAGGGGCCGCTCTCACCCGAACGGGAGAGGTTGACTCGGCACTAGATAGCCACAGCTTGGAATCCAAGCGGTTCGAGCTGCTCGTAGGGCTCGGGACTATTCGTGGGCTTGCATCTCTCTGGTTCGACCGCGGATCCGTGTCTACAGTACCACCGACTCGCCGGGGCTGAGGACGAGCGCCTCGGTGTCGGTCTCGGCCTCTACCCGCTTCTTCCAGGCGGCCGGGTCCTGGGCCACCAGCTCGAAGGTGTCGTAGTGGATCGGCACCGCGCGCAGCGGCTCGATCAGCTTCACGGCCCGCAGCGCGTCGTCGGGGCCCATCGTGAAGTTGTCGCCGATCGGCAGAAAGGCCAGATCGATTCCCCGCTCGCCGATCAGCTTCATGTCGTAGAACAGGCCGGTGTCGCAGGCGTGGTAGAGCTTCTTGCCGCCCAGCTCGAGCAGAAAGCCGCAGGGCGCCCCGCCGTAGCTTCCGTCCGGCAGGCCCGAGCCGTGGTGGGCGATCGTGAGCTGTACGCGGCCGAAGTCGAAGTCGTGTCCGCCTCCGATGTGCATCGGGTGGACCTCGTCGAGCCCCCGGCCTTGCAGCCAGCCGCAGATCTCGTGGTTGGCGATCACGGTGGCGCCGGTGCGCCCGGCGATCGCGACAGTGTCGCCGACGTGGTCGGCGTGCCCGTGCGAGACCAGCACGAAGTCGGCCTCGACCTCTGCGGCGCCAAGCGGGGCCAGCGGGTTGCCGTCCAGGAACGGATCGACGAGCAGCTTCGTCCCCTCGACATCGATGCTCAAACAGGCGTGGCTCAACCAGGTCACTTCGACGCTCATGACACCCTCCTTTCGCAGACGCAGGCCAGCATACATCGAACCGCTCGGGCGGGCACGGGGAACGCGCCCGGGCCGAGAGAAGCGGCGGCGCGTCCGAATCCGGTCCGCCGCCCGATCTCTTGGAGCGAAGGGGTCGGTTTTGGTATATATTCGGCAACCTGGAAGGAATCGTTCGATGACTCAGCTGCTGGCCATCGCCCGCAACACCTTCCGCGAGGCGATTCGCGACCGCATCCTCTACGGCTTTCTGTTCTTCGCCGTGGCGCTGCTGCTGTTCAGCCTGGTGCTGGGGCGCCTCTCTTTCAACGAGGATCTGCGCGTCACGATCGACGTGGGCCTGGCCGGGATCTCGCTGTTCTCGGTGCTGATGTCGATCTTCCTGGGCATCACGCTGCTGCGCAAGGAGATCGAGAAGCGCACGATCTTCCCGGTGCTGGCCAAGCCGGTCTCGCGCCCGCTGTACGTGCTGGGCAAGTTCCTGGGGCTGGCCGGCACGATGGCGGTCCAGATCGCGCTGATGACCGGGGCGTTCGTCGCGCTGCTGGCGATCCAGGGCGGCGCCCCGGGGCCGGGCCTGGCCGCCGCGCTGGCGCTGATCTTCGTCGAGACGCTCGTGGTGATCGCGATGGCGATGATGTTCACCTCCTTTTCCAGCCCCTTTCTCAGCGGCTTGTTCTGCCTCGGTCTGTTCGCCTCCGGCCGCAACGCGGAGCTGATCTCGCGCCTGGCCGAGAAGGAGTCGCTGGGCTGGATGGCGCCGCTGCTGGACGGGGTCACGGCGGTGCTTCCCAACCTCTACCTGTTCTACCCCAGCGGCAAGATGGTCGACGGCGCCTGGATCAGCGTGCGCGAGCAGTTCGTCTCCAGCGGATACATCCTCCACGCGAGCGGCTACGGGCTGCTCTACGCCGCGGCGTTGCTGGCGCTGTCGGTGCTGCTGATCTCGCGGCGGGATTTCGTCTGACCATGGGTGGAATCGCCACCAGCGCGGGGCGCATCGCCGGAGCGGTGCTGCTCGGCCTGGCGCTGCTGCTGGCCGCCACCAGCGCGCGCCTGCTGGTCGAGGGAGAGCGACACCTCGACGAGGGGCTGCGCCTGCTGGCGGCCGGAGAGGAGGAACGGGCCGCGGTCGAGCTCGAGGACGCGGCCCGGGCCTACATTCCGGGCAGCCCCTACCCCGCTCGCGCGCTGCGGAGGCTCGCCCTGCTCGCCAGGGCCTGGGAGATGCGCGGCCAGAGCGATCGATCGCTCCACGGCTGGGAGGTTGTCCGGCGCTCGGTGCTGGCCTCGAGAAACGTGTTCCAGCCGCACGCCGAGCGCCTGGTCGAGGCCGAGCGCCAGATCCGGCGCCTCCGCGAGGAGGCCGCAGGGAGCGACGGACCCGCCGCCGATCCGGCGCGGCGTCCCGACGACCCGGATCCGCTGCTGACGATCCTGCTGACCCTGGGGCTGGCGTCCTGGCTGGGCGGCGCGGCCCACCTCTGCCTCTCGCGCAGGCGAAGCGGACGCGCCCGGCTCGCCGGCTGGGCGATCTGTTTGGGCGGGCTGGCCCTCTGGACGGCGATGGCGTACGCGATCGGGTGACATCAGGGAGCAATCCGCGCTTTCGGCATTTCCGAGCGGCTCGGTACGAAAGCTGGCCGGCAAAAAAGTTGGGCCCGGCGCGAAAAACCGCCCGGAACGGAACTTTCCAATCAACTGCTCATCAACCCCCGCCGCGCTTCAGCGTGTCTGACACTTCAGTTGCTAGGCACGGATCAAGCTGCGTAGGCTCTACCCGATCTCGGAGGCCTGACGTGCTACCAGACAGTGCCTCGTCGACGCGATGAGGATTTCGCAGCCGCGCCGTTCGGGCGTTTGACGGGATCCTGGCCAAGGCGCCCTTCTTGATTGATACTTGGTGATGGTGAGGTCCAGGTGATGAGGCTCTTGTTGCTTGCTCTTTTGATCGCGGCCGCGGCGCTGGCGGCCCCCGGCGCCGCTGCGCGCGCCGGTCCGGATCTCTCCGTTCCGGAGGGCTACACCTCTTTCGAAGCGGGGCCGTGCCAGATCGCCGTGCCGCGGCGCAACGCCAAGCTGGCCGAGGATCTGGGCGCTTTTTGTCGGAGCGCCGCGCCGCCGATCTTCCGCCAGCTGGGAGCCCCCGACGCGGTCGACCGGGCCTCGATCCGCGTCCGCGTGGTGGCCAGGCCCCAGGACATAGAGAGCGTTTCCCCGCCGGGAATGCACCCGCCCGACTGGTCCGGGGCGGTCGCCTTTCCGCGATACGGACTGGTCGTCCTCTCGCTGCGGCACCGCAGCGGCGGGCCGGTCGGGAACCTGGAGGCGGTGCTCGAGCACGAGCTCAGCCACCTGGCCCTGCGGAGGTCGCTGCCGCCCGGGACAGAGGTGCCGCGTTGGCTGTCGGAGGGCATCGCCGTGCTGCAGTCGGAGGGATCCTCGCTGGGACGCAAGAGCATTCTGTGGCGCGCGGCGCTGGGCGACGAGCTGATGCCGCTCGAGGCGATCGAGCGCTACCCCGGGCGCGCGGGGCGAGTGCCGCTGGCCTACGCCCAGTCGGCGGACTTCGTCGGTTTTCTGCTGCGCGACGAGGGCTGGCCCGGAATCCGCGCTCTGCTGCAATCGATCGCAAAGGAAGCCGAGCTCGAGCAGGCCTTCCTCGAAGTCTACGGACGACCGCTGGCCGAGGCGGAGAGCGACTGGCGGTCCGAGCTGAGCGACGACTGGCGCTGGGTGGCGCTGGTGACCGGCTCCGGAGCGCTGTGGGGGGCGATGACCCTGCTGTTCGTCGCCGCCTACCTGGCGGTGCGCCGCCGGCGCAAGCGGCGGCTGGAGGAGATGGCGGCCGAGGAGGAGCCGGTCGAGCGCCTGATCGGCGTGATGGAGGAGCTGCGCAGGCAGGCGGAGCTGGAAGGCGGCTCGGCGCGGATGCCCGACAGATTCGAGGGCGACCAGAAATCCCGCCGCCGCGTCAAGACCAAGGTCGTGGTGGACGGAGAGATCCACACCCTGCACTGAGCCGGGCTCGATCGACATCGGTTCCATTTTTGGTCTATGATAATGGAGTATCGAGAAAATTTACCGAATCAGAGGAGAAGCGATGAGAATTTTGCTGGCTGTGCTCGCTGTGGCTGCATCTCTGTCCATTTCCGGGCCCGTCGCCGCCCAAGACGTCAAGGCCGAGGCAAAGGCGGCCTTCGAGCAGGGCAAGGCGGCCTTCGAGCAGGGCGACTACGAGCGGGCCGCGGCCGCGTTCCGGCGCGCCAACGAGCTGAGACCGAACTGGAGGCTCCTTTACAACATCGCCCAGTCCGAGGCAGCGGCCAAGAACCCCGGGCTCGCGCTGCAAGCGTTCGAGGCGTACCTGGCCCAGGGTGGAGACGACGTCGTCCTGGAACGGCGCGACGAGTGCGTCGCGGAGATCGAGCGGCTCAAGGCGATGGTCGGAGAGATCGAGGTCTTTGCACCGGCCGGGGCGATCGTCTTCGTCGACGGCGCCGAGCGGGAGCGCACGCCGCTTCCCGGCCCGATGATGGTCTCCGCCGGGGTGGAGCACCAGGTCCGCATCGAGCACGAGGGCGAGGTGATCCTCGACCGCAAGGTGAGGGTCTCCAGCGGCAAGCGCGTCACGGTCGAGATCGAGTCCGGCCATCCCGCGGCGTCGGCGCCGGTCGCCGAGAAAGCCGCAGAGCCGGATGACGGCTCGAGCCGGGAGACGAGCCCGCTGGTGATAGGCGGCTGGGTGGCGCTGGGCGTGGGAGCGGGAGCGCTGATCGGCGGCGGGAGCACCGGCGGCATGGTGCTCTCCCTGGACGACGAGCTGGCCGAGAAGTGCGACGGCGAGGTCTGCACCAGCGCAAAGAGCGATGACGTGGACAAGCTCGACAACCTGGCCCTGACCACGGACGTGCTGATCGGGGTCGGCGCGGCCGCGGCGATCACCGGGGTCGTGCTGCTGATAATCGGCTACGGCGACGAAGAGCACCCGGCCTCCGAGGTCGCCGTGACGCCGCTGCTCGGTCCCGGCGTCGCGGGCGCCGGGATCCAGGGGAGGTTCTAGATGAGCCGGTACACACTTCACCCGACCACCGCGCTCGTCGCGCTGGCGCTGCTCGTCGGCTCGTGCTCGTTGATCAAGACCGACTACGAGATCTCCGACGACGCCGGCGCGGCCGACACCGACGCGGACACCGACACCGACACCGACGCGGACACCGACGCGGACACCGACACCGACGCGGACGCGGACGCCGACACCGACGCGGACACCGACACCGACGCGGACACCGACACCGACGCGGACACCGACACCGACGCGGACACCGACACCGACGCGGACACCGA
>JAWOBP010000049.1:0-26938 GCA_046484285.1 Polyangia bacterium | reverse complement strand
ATCGAGACCGAGGCAAGGACGAAGAGCGCAGGCGAGCCGAAAAGCGGACGCCCGGCGCACCGCTGCGTCTTTGGGAGCGATCATTCACGAAAAAGCGGCAGGCGGGGCGGCGCGGCGAGTGAATTTCGAGTGATCCCTGGGTGAAAAAGTGAAAACGAAGCCGACTGTTCCAGTCTGGCTGCCGAGCACGCGTTATAGAACCGGCAAACCTTCGGGATAGGTCAAGGCCAACGCCAAAATCGACAACGATTTCAATTTGATCCGTTTAAGCCCTGATCCGTTTAAGCCTCAATTCGATCCGTTGCGTTCAGCGCGCGGCGATTTCGTCCGCCGGTTCCCCGGCCGCTTGCAGCACGTCCAGCAGCGAGAGCTGCGCCTTCAGTCGCGCTGTGACCAGGTTGACCTCGGCCGCCGAGGCGGTGCGCCGCGCGTCGGTCACCTCCAGCGAGCTGCCGGCCCCGGCGTCGTAGGCGCTGGTCGCGAGCCGCAGCGTCTCGCGCGCCAGTCGCGCCTGCGAGGCGGCGTTCTCGACCTCGCGCAACGCCGAGAGGTACTCCCGGCGCGCCTGGCGCAGCTCCTGTCCCGCAGCCTGCTCGGCCTCGGCCAACTGATGAGAAGCGCTCTCCAGCGCCGCGCGCCACTCACCGATCTCGTGGTAGCCGGCCCAGTCGAAAATCGGTTTGTTGAGGATCAGCATCACCGACCAGCGTGTCTCGTCCGGATCCCCCATCTCGGCCATCTCCGTGAACTGGTGCGTGCCCTGCCACATCCCGTTGATCGAGGGCAGCAGCGACAGCCAGGCCGCGTCGAGCTGCTCGTCGCTCAGCTCCACGCTCTTGCGCGCCAGCGCCAGATCGGGTCGATTCTTCGCCGCGCGCTCCTCCAGCCGCTCCTCGTCTAGCCGGGGCCGATTCAGGACCGGCGACTCCGCCGGGAGGGGAAGGCCGCCGGTCCCGGTCAGCACCCCGAGCGTGTCGCACGACGTCTCCAGCGACAACCTCGCTTCCTCGAGGTCCTGACGCGCCTGCTCCAGATCGGTGCGAGCCCGCAGCACGTCGATCCGCAGGCCGGAACCGGCGGCCTTCTTCTGCTCGGCGACCTCCAGGTGGTGGGATGCGGAGCGGACCTGCTCCTTTTGGAGATCGACGAGCGCGCGTGACATCGAAGCCAGGTAATAAGCCCGCGCAGTGCTGTAGAGCACCGCCTCGCGCGTCTGCTCGGCGCTGAGCTCGCCGACGTCCAAGGCGGTATCGGAGACTCCGATCGAGGCCCACGCGGCCGGGTTGACCAGCGGTACGTCCACTGTCAACGAACCGGACAGATCGTCCTGGCGACGGACCACGATCGGCTCCGAGTCGCCAACCATGCTCGCCGGGGTATCGCCCATCATCGAGCTTGTATCTATCTCGTCTGGGTGGTCCAGATGCGAGTATGTCATGCCGGCGCTGATCGAGGGGATCACCGCCGCCCAGGCTTTTCGCATCCGCGCCTCGGACGCGGCGACCTCGGCCCGCGCTCGGGCCACGCTCGGATTCCGCTCTCCCGCCAGCTCCAGCGCCCGCCTCAGCGTGATCTCCCGCCGCGGCACCCGGGCCGCGTTTTCGCCCTCGCTCTCCTGGCCGGAGCCCTCCTCGGCCCGCGAGCCGCAAGGGACTACGAGAGCCACGGCCGCAACCGCCAACGTCACCAGCGCCCCCTGCAGCCCGCGTCGCGCACTCATGCCTCCACCTCTCGACCCTTCCTGGCGAAGACGGTGTAGAAAGTCGGAACCACCACCAGGGTCAACACCGTCGCGGTCAACAGCCCGCCGATCACTGCGCGCGCCATCGACGACCACGACTCCGAGCCTTCACCGATCTCGAGCGCCAGCGGAATCATCGAACAGATCGTGGTCGTGCTGGTCAGCAGCACCGGCCGCAGCCGGGTCCGCGCCGCGTCGACAATCGCCGCGAAACGGTCCAGCCCTTCCCGCCGCCGCCGATTGGCCGCGTCGACCATCACGATTCCGTTGTTGACCGCTATTCCGACCAGCATGATCACGCCGATCAAGGCCGTGACGTCGATGCTCGAGCCGCTCAGCACGAAGATCAGCACCACCCCGATCAGCGCCAGCGGCACGGTGAAGATGATGATGAACGGCTGGCGGAACGACTCGAAGAGGCCGGCCATCACCATGTAGACCAGCAGCACCGAGAGAGCCAGCGCCAGGCCTAGGTAAGTGAACGACTCGATGAAGTCCTCGGCGCTGCCGCCCACTTCGAAACCCATTTTCTCGGGCCAATCCCAGTCCTCCAAAAGCTCCCGAACCTCTCCGATCGCGGCGCCCAGGTCCTTGGTCCGCTCGTTGCCCTCCGAGTCGATCCAGGCCTCCTCCAGAGTCACGTCGAGCGTGGTGATCCGCTCCTGGTCGGCGCGCTCGATCGAGATCGGTCCCGGCTGCAATCCGATCTCGACCACGTTGCCCAGCGGAATCGTCTCTCCTCCGGCCAGGCCGACCGGCATTCGCCGCAATTGCTCGACATCGTTGCGGTGCCTCTCGTCGTAGCGCACCACAACCTCGTGCTCGTCGCCCTTTTCCGAATAGAGCGCCGCTGTCTTGCCCAGAAAAGAGATGGCGATCGCCCGGCCCACGCTCGAGGTGGAAAGCCCTATCTCGGCCATCTTTTCTCGGTCGTAGCGAACGGCCAGCTGCGGCGTCGGGTCCGCGAACGAAAAATCTACCTGGCCGACGCGCGGCATCGCCTCGATCCGCTGCTCGATCTCGCCGCCCACGCGGCGCAGCTCGTCGAGATCGTACCCGCGAATCTCGATCTCCATGTCTCCCTCGCCGCCGGTCATGTCCATTCCACCGATCGAGACCGAAACATCGGGTATCTCCGACAGCTCTTCTCGCAGGCGGTCCTCGTACTCGGCCTGGGAGAGGTCGCGCTCGGTGACGCCTGAAAGCGGGATGGTCAGCCCGGCAAAATGCATCCCCTCGGAGAAGAGGGCCGAAAATCCGGATCCGGTGCCGATGTTGGCGGCGATCATCTCGCGATGCTCTTTCGGTATCACCTCGCGCACGGACGCGATCGCCTCGTGGACGTAGTCACGGGTCAGCTCCAGGTCGCTTCCCACCGGCGCCTCCAGGTCGAGCTGCAGCAACGACTGATCCTGCTCGGGCATGAACTCGGTGGGCATCGCGCCGGCGAGCAGCCCCGTGAAGGCCAACGACAGCGCGAGACCGACCACCACGACCCAGCGCCGGGCCAGCACCCAGCGCAGCAGCCTGGCGTACGGCTCCTGCAGGTGCGAGACCGGGTTCCAGCGGCTGACGGAGCGGCCGCGGACCGACAGGCCCTTGCGGTCGCCGAGTATGCGGGAGGCGGCCAGCGGCACGAAGCTGATCGCCACCAGCAAAGAGACCAGCAACGCGAAGCAAATCGTGACCGCCATGTCCTCGAACAGCACTCCCGCGATCCCGGGCACGAACAAAACGGGCACGAAGACCGAAACCGTGGTCAAGGTCGAGGCGCCCACCGCGGTCGACATCTCTGCGGCGCCCTCGATTGCGGCTGGCCGCAACGGCAAGCCCTGCTCGCGCAGGCGGAAGATGTTCTCCAGGACCACGATCGCGTTGTCCACCAGCATACCGACCGCCAGCGCCAGCCCGGCCATCGAGATTACGTTGAGCGTCATCCCGGCCTGATCCATGATGAAGAAGGTCGCGACCACCGACAGCGGAATCGCGCTCGAGACCACCAGCGCGCTGCGCAGGTTTCCCAAAAAGACCAGCAGCACCACCAGGCTGATCCCGACCGCGATCAGGGCGGTGGTAGAGAGGTTGCCCAGCGACTTGTTGATGAAGTCGGCCTGGTTCATGATCACGCCGAAGCGCAAACGGCCGTCCGACTCCCGCTCGAAGCGACGAATCTCCGCGATGGTCGCCTCGGCGGCACGCACCGTGTTGCGCCCCGACTGCTTGCGCACGTTGATCCAGACCGACGGCTCCCCTCCGACCTCGATCGCGTTGGTCTTCTCGGCGAAGGTGTCGCGCACCTCGGCGACCTGCCCCAGCAGGATCGGACCCATCTTGCCGTCCGCGCCGGCGCGCCGGCCGACCACCACGTCGCGAATCTCCTCCAGGCTCTGGAACCTGCCCTCGGTACGGATCTCGAAGGCGAATCCATTTTGCTCGATAGTGCCGCCCGGCTCCTCGACGTTCTCGCGTCCGATCGCTCCCAGCACCGCCAGCGCGTCGAGCCCGTGCGCGGCGAGCGACGCCGGATCGAGCGCAACGCGGATCTCGCGATCGAGGCCGCCCATCACGTCGCAGGAGGCCACTCCGTCCAGCCGCTCGACTCGCGCGCAGACCTCGTCCTCGGCGATTCTGCGCAGTTCGTCCGAGGGATGTGACCCCTCGAGCGTCAGCATCGCGATCGGCTGCATCGAGGGGTCCATCGCGATCACCAGCGGATCCTCGGCGTCGTCGGGCAGCAGCCCCTCCACCAGCTCCAGCTTGCGGCGCACGTCCGTCTCCGCCTGATCCATGTCCTCGTCCCAGCCGAACTCCACCATCACCACCGAAGAGCCCTGCTTCGACTTGGAGTTCAGCTCCTCGACACCTTCGGCGGCGGCCACGGCGCTCTCGATCGGCTCGGTGATCAGCGACTCCACGTCCTCCGGGCTCGCCCCGGTGTACTCGGTGAGAATCATCACCACAGGGAAAGTGGTCTCCGGATAGAGATCGAGCTGTAGCCGGCTCAACGAGTAGACGCCGAACCCGAAGATCGCGGCGAACACCATTCCGAAGGTGACGCCCCGCCTGACCGACAGCGACGAAATGCTCATCTCGCATCCCCGACATCGCCGGCGGGCTCCGGGTTTCCTCGGGCCTCGACCGCGCGGACCCGCTCGCCGTCCTCGACCCCGTACTGGCCGCGCACCACCACGCGCTCTTCGACCCGCAGGCCTGCGAGGATCTCGTAGCTGTCGTCGTTGCGCACCCCCACCTCCACCGTGCGCCTGGAGACCACGTCTCCCTCGCCGGCGACCAGCACCTCGCGTCCCCCGCCTCCCGCTTCGGACCGGGTGTCGACCATCAACGCCCGCGCCGGCACGACCGGTGCGCCGGGGCGCTCGCCCACCACGATCTCCGCTCGCGCGAACATGCCCGGCTTGAGCGGTCGACGTCCGCTGGTTTTCTCGATCGGGTTCTGTATCTCCACGCGGACCTCGTTGGTCCGTGTCGCCGCGTCCAGGACCGGCATGATGCGCGTCACCTCGCCGAAGAAAACGCGATCGGTGTGGGCGTCGACCTCGACGCGCACCTGCTGCCCCTCCCGCACGTCGCCCAGGTCGCGCTCGATCACCTCCAGATCGAGACGGATCGGATCGGTCTCGACCACTTTGCAAAGCGGCGCCTGCGGCGAGGCGATGTCTCCGACCTCGAACCTCTTTGCGGTCACGACGCCATCGAACGGCGCTTCGATCACGGCGTGGCCGGCGTTGACCGATATCTGGCCGAGGCTGGCCTCGAGCGATTTTCGCTTGGCCAGCGCGGACCGGTAGGACGATTCGATCTGCTGGAGCGATTGCTCGGTGACCACGTTGGTCTCGTGAAGCCTTTTCGCGCGCTCCAACTCTCTTTTCTGGTTTGCGATCGTCTCGTTCAAAGACTCGATCTCGGCCAGCATCTGCGCCTGGCCGTAACGCAGCCCGACCGCACGGATCCGTGCCACGGTCTGTCCGGCGGCCACCTGCTCACCCTCCTCGACCGGAAAATCGACGATCCGCTCGGAGAGCAGCGGATACAGCTCGACCTCGGCCGAGGCCTCCAGCCCCCCGGTGTAGCGCCGCCGGTCGACGATATCCGCCGTTTCGATTTCGGAAACGTGCACTGTTTTGAGCCGGGGACCGGCGTCTCCCGGGGATGTGTCGGCTCCGACAGGCGGTGAGCACCCGATCTGCAGCGATGCAGCGATCGCGAAGACGACCGCGGCGATAGCGGCCGAGGCGCGCGCGCTGTCACGGTTCTGTAGCATGGCGCATCTCCTCTCTTCGGGAAGAATGCGCCTCTCCGCCCCGGATATCCGTCGCGCTAGAGTTTCGATTTGTTTCGGTTCGTATCCGGCCGGGCTAACGCCGGAGATCCGCTGGCAGCGGCCAGCGGGTGATCACCGCGGCGCCGCCCAGATCCGAGCGCTCGACGCGGATCTCGCCTCGGTTTGCGCGCAGCACGCGCTGAACGATCGCCAATCCCAGACCGGTGCCGCCCGAGGAGCGGCTGCGGCTCTCGTCGAGGCGGACGAACGGCTCCAGCACGCGCCGACGGGCCTCGTCGGGAATGCCGGGACCGTCGTCGTGCACGGCGACAGACAGCAGCTCGCCATCGCGCGCCAGCCGCACCACGACCAGCTCTTCCGCGTGACGGGCCGCGTTGGCCAGCAGGTTTTCCAGCACTCGACAAAACGACTTGCCGTCGATCACTGCCTCGCCGTCTTTCCCGAGCTCGGAATCGATCTCGAAGCTCAGCCCGGGCGCCAGCGGCGCGAACCGTTCGATCGAGGACCGCGCCAGCGCCTCGACGTCGTTTCGCTCGGGATGCACGACCGCTCGGCCGCTGTCGTAGCGACTGAAGAGCAGCAGCTCCCCGACCAGCGAGTCCAGCTCGCCCAGATCGCCCTCCAGCGACCTTCTGCGCTCGGCAATCTGCTCCGGATCGGCTTCGATCTCCATCATCTCGAGCCCGAAGCGGACCCGCGCAATCGGTGTGCGCAACTCGTGCGCCACGGCCTGCACCAACTGCCGCTGGTCCTCGAGCAGCCGCTGAATGCGATCGGCCATACGATTGAACGACTCCGCCAGCGAGCCGATCGGACCGCTCGACCGAACAGTCGATCGCGCCTCCAGATCCCCTCTTTCAATCCGGTCGGCCGCTCTCTCCAGGTCGCCCAGCCAGCGGGCCACCGGGTAGGTGACGGCCAGCCCGACCAGGGAAACCACGCCAAACACCGCCAGACCGACCAGCAGCCAGACCTCCCAGCCGGGAAGCACCGGCCGGTGCGGGCCGACCGCAATCACCCGCTCGCCGTCCTCGATCGGAACGAACACGCTGGCGCCGTACCGGATATCCGCCCCCGGGCTCGGCTTCCAGTCCACGCACCAGGCGATTCCGCCGGCCTCCAGCGCGTCCCTCGTCGCCCGCGGCCAGTCGACCTCGGCCGGCGAGACGATCTCCATCGGCAGCCCGTGCCGGGCGCTCAAGCGCTCGATCGCGGCCTCCATATCCTCGCTGCCTGCTCCCTCCGGCGCCGCGTCGCGAACCGCAATGCCGACCAGCTCGACAAAGGGAGGCGCGTTTTGCTCCCAGCGCTTTTGCATGTGCTCCATCAGGATCAAACCGGCGAGGAGCACTGCTACGGCCAGAGTCAAAAGGAGGCTGACCGTGATTTTCGCGAACAGCCTGGTCATTGCGAGACCGCCAGCTGGTAGCCGGTGCCGCGCACCGACTTGATCAGATCGGGTCGCTGTCCGTCGTCGCCGATCTTCCTGCGCAGCCGCGCCACGCGCAGATCAATCGAACGATCCAGGCCGTCCCACTCGATCCCGCGCAGCTCCCGGTAGAGCACCTCTCGCGAGACCACCTCGCCCGCCCGCTCGGCCAGGAACCAGAGGAGATCGAACTCGGCGGTGGTCAGCTCCAGCACTTCCCCGTCGATCCACGCGCCCCGCTCGGCCGAGTCGATCGCCAGCGGCCCGATCTCGATCCGGCTGCCAAAAACCGGGTCTCCCCACTCGCCGCCGCGTCGAAAGCGTCTCAGCAGCGTCTTGACGCGCGCCGCCAGCAGCCGCGGGCTGGCCGGTTTGGCCACGTAGTCGTCGGCGCCGATCTCGAGCCCGACCACCTCGTCCACCTCGTCGCCCAGCGCGGTCAGCATCAGGATCGGACCGTCGTAGCGAGGCCGAACCTCGCGACACACTTCCAGCCCCGACTTGCCCGGCAGCATGATATCGAGCACCACCAGATCGGGCCGCTCCCGGACGATGCGCTCGACCGCGTCGTCTCCGCGCGGCTCGATCTCGACGGTCAGACCGAGCGTGGAGCGCAGGTAGTCGCGCATCAGCTCGGCCAGCTTGGCGTCGTCCTCGACGAGCAGAGCTTTCCTGTCGCTCAGCCCTTGCATCGCCGAAGGCGCTTTCGTCCTGATGCCCGAATCGCCATCGGCGCACATCGTAGCACCGCCTCTCCCGGGCGAACAAACCGGCCCGTCTCGTTCAGGATAGCGGATTGAGAGCGGTGCGACCGTAGCCGAATCCAGCGATTTCGTAACAGTTCGTATCCGCGGCGGATCGACGGCGGCGATCCGCTATCGATCCTGCTCGACGACCAGCGTGCGCAGGCGGTTGATCGCGGCGGCCAGCTCGAAGCGGCGGAACTCGGCCAGATCTCCGCGCGGAAACTTGCTCAGCGCGTCCAGGCCGCAAGCCTCGATATCCTCCAAAAGGAAATCGATCACCTCGGCCAGCTCGCGGCGGCCGTCCATCCGTTTTCTGGCGGCGTCGATCGCCTCGCCGATCGCCGCGGTCTGGGCGCGATCCACAAGCTGCTCCACACCGCTCAAATCGATCGTCTGTCTGCCGAACTCGATCGCGCGCCTGCCGCGCGCCGAGATCTTGACCGGCCGCTTTCCGCGCCGCGGATCGATGCTCTCGCCCAGCGGCAAGCGCGGAGTCGGATCGCCGAAGCTCTCGCCGCCCTCGGGGCTGCGCAGCGCGCGGTGCCTCTCGGCGATCTCGCCCGCGCGCTCGGTGACGTCCTCGGGCAGATACTCCGCCATGCAGATCACGGTGTCGGCCACGTCGAAGTAGTCCCCGGATCCGCCCAGCACCAGCACCGTCGAGACCCCGCGCTCGTCGCGCAGCTGGCGGACCTTGTCGATGAAGGGCGTGATCGGCTCGCGCTGCGAGGCCACCAGCTCCTGCATGCGGTGATCGCGGATCATGAAGTTGGTCGCCGAGGTATCCTCGTCCACCAGCAGCGTGTTGGCGCCGACCTCGAGCGCCTCGATGATGTTGGTCGCCTGCGAGGTGGAGCCGCTGGCGTTTTCGCTGCGAAACGCCTTCGTGTCGCGGCCGAACGGCAGGTCGTTGATGAACGGCCGGATGTCCACGCGCTCGACCCGCCGCCCGTCCTCGGCCCGGATCTCGACCGCCGCGGGATCGCTGACCACCAGCTCGCGGCCGTCGCCGGGCACGTGGTCGTAGACCCCCGCCTCCAGCGCGGTCAGGAGGGTGGACTTGCCGTGGTAGCCGCCGCCCGCCACCAGCGTGATCCCGCGGGGCACACCCATCCCCGCCACGCGGCCGTGGTTGGGCAACTCGACCTCGACGCGCAGGCTCGGCGGCGAGCGAAACGGCACCACACGCCCGTCGGTCAACGGCCGCTCGTCGACGCCGCTGGCCCGGGGCAGCACCGCGCCGTTTGCGACGAAGCCGACCAGATCCAGCTCGCCCAGCATGGCGCGCAGCGCGTCGGCGTCCTCGGCGATCTCGGCGTGCCGCTCCAGGGCTCCCGCGTCCAGCGCTTCGTACACCAGCGAGGCGGCGGCGATGCGCGGTACCTCGTCGAGCAGCATCGCGGCCGCCTGGCGGCCCGCCACCTTGCGGCCGAACGCGGGCAGACCGGCGACGAAGCGGACCTCCACCCCGCCGTCGCCGTCCAGCACCACCGAAGAGCGCTCCAGGATCTCCTGTCCCGGCCGCTCGATGTCGATCAGGCCGCTCTTGCCGCTGCCCCGATCGCCGCGCGCGATCCGCCGCGCCGCCTCTCCGAAGCGTCGCGCGAGAAAATCGCGCAGAGCCACGGGCCGACTGCGTCCCCCCAGCAGCTCCGGAGGAAAACCCGCCACCTCGGCACGCAGCCGCGCCCGCAGCCTGCTGGGCGCGGCGAACGGATCGCCCTGGGCGCGGTCGACCATCAGCTCCAAGCGGCCCAGCTCGTAGCGCCCCTCGATATCGCGATAGGCCTTGTAGCCGCGCCCGTCGATCCGCTCGAGGGAACGCCGCAGGTCGTCTCCGTCGCGCATCGGCACCTCCGCAAATTGCGAAAACAGGTTAGGGATGCGCGGCCGCGGGTCAAGCCGGAGAACCGGGAGTTGCGCTTGGCCGCGCCGCGCCGGTATCCCGATCCTGCCGGTGACGCTCAGCGGTGGTCGCCAGCCTCGACCCCGATTACCCCCGCCACCTGAAAAAAAAACAACCAGTGAATCATTCGCCGGTTTCGTCTATACTGTAATTGAAAGCAGGAGGTGACGGCATGGAACGAAAGCGCACTGGTATTGCACCGTTCGCCCTGGGGCTGCTCGCGATGCTTTGCGCGTCGGGCTGCGGCGGCAGCTCTCCGAGCGCGAGCGGGGACGGCGGACCGGACGGCTCCAGCGACACGGACGCGGACTCCGACTCGGATTCCGACGCCGATTCTGATTCCGATTCCGACACCGACTCGGACACGGATAGCGGCACCCACTGCGGGGAGTCCAATTTCGAGATCACCGGTGTCCCGATCGATGTGTTGGTCGTTCTCGATCGATCGAACAGCATGTGCGACGAGGCCAACGAGCCCACGCTCTGGAAGACCATGGGCGACGCATTGGTCGATGTGACCGTCTCCTTGCAGGAACAGGTCAACTTCGGCCTGATGTTGTTCCCCTCGCTGGCCTGTTCCGGTCTCGACAATCAGTGCGCGGGCCCGACCGGACCTCACGTGGGGATCGGCTCGGCCGAGGCCACGGCCGACATCGCGGCGGCTGTCGACGCGCAGTCCGGCGTGGGCTGCTGCGGCGGCACTCCGACCGCCGCGGCTCTCAACGCCGCCGCGAGCTACCTGGGGACCGTCGACGATCAGTTCGAAAAATTCGTGCTGCTGGCCACGGACGGAGCTCCCAACTGCAACGGCGATCTGGACGGCTCCACCTGCGTCTGCACCTCGGACGAGTACGCCTGCGACGGCGGAGAAAACTACAACCTCAACTGTCTCGACGACGAGGAGGCCACCGACGCCGCCGGCGTGCTCTTCGACGCCGGCTACCCGGTCTACGTGATCGGGGTCGGAGACAGCCTCGACTGGCAGGAGGTGATGAACGGCATCGCGTCCGCCGGCGGGAGCGACTCCTACTTCCCGGCCGAGAACCCGGAGGATCTTTCGGATACCTTTTCCCAGATCGTCGGCGAGCTGATGACCTGCGAGTTCGACATCGACTGGGAGAGCCTGCCCGAGGACGCGGCCCATGATCAATCCAAGGTCAACTTCTACGGGGACGGCGAACTGATTCCCTACGACGAGGACTGCGAAGACGGCTCGGGCTGGATGTGGGTCGACGAGGACACCGTCAGGTTCTGCGACGAGGCCTGCCAGGATCTGCAGGACGGGGTCTGGAGCGACGTGACGGCCACCTTCGGCTGCGAGTCCCAGGACGTGATCGAGTAGCGGGGGAACCCGCCGACAAAAAAATGGGAGGAACGCCATGAGAACCAAGCTAGTTGTTTTGATTTTCGGTCTGCTGGCCGGACTGGCCGCGTGCAGCGACGGGAGCAGCCCCGCCTCCGATGCGGGTCCCGACGCGGATACCGACACGGATGCGGATACCGACACGGACACCGATACCGACACGGACACCGATACCGACACGGACACCGATACGGATACAGACACCGACACAGACACGGGCACCGGAACCGACACCGGGACCGGCCCGGCCGAGGACTTCGTCTGCAACGGCGTCGAGCCCGACGCGATGAGCACGCTCGAGGACGGCACCTTCTCGATGATCGGAACCGGCTTTCAGCCGGAGATGACGGTCGAGGTCGTGGAGACGACCTCCTCGGACTCGGTGAATCTGGGCGAAGTCGCCTGGAGCGGACCGCACGCCTCGACGATGGACGTCGCCGCGGGCGACGTGGACGCCGGCACCTACGAGGTGATCCTGACCAATCCCGACTCCGAGACCGCGACCTGCCCGGATACGATCGACTGGCTGGATCAGGCGCCGCCCACGGTCACCTCGGTGACGCCGCCCAGCGCCTGGGAGGGCTCGGAGACCGACGAGGTGCTGTCCGACCAGCAGGTCGTGATCTCCGGCACCAACTTCCTGGAGACGCCGGCCGTGACCTGGGTCGACGTCAACGACTCCGAGGCGCGCTACCCGGCCGCTTTGACCCTCTTCACCGATGCCGAAAACCTGGGATCGATCTGCCCCTCAGAATCCGACCAGATGCCGGCGGGCTTCTACCACGTGGAGGTGGTCAACCCCAACGGCCTGGGCGCCTTCTGGAGAGAGGAAGGCGAGCTCGGCGAGTTCGAGGTGACCGACACGCCCCCGCCGAACATCCACGACGTGGACCCGTTCCGCTCTCCGGCCGCCAGCGACATCACCCTCGACGTTTCGGGATCGTATTTCCAGGACGGGGCGACCACCTACGCGATCCTGCCCGACTACAGCGAGCTGGAGCTGACCACCACCTACGTCAGCGCCGAGACGCTCTCGGTCGACCTGCCCAGTGGCACGCTGGCCCAGGGAGTCTACCCGCTGAAGGTGGTCAACCCGGACTTGCAGTACGACATCTGGTACGCCTACGAGGCGACGCCCTCCTCGGCGGGACACCTGGAGCCGTTCTCCCCCTCGGGCCAGGAGATGGTCACGCCCCGCTGGCGCCAGGGATCGTGCGAGGGCTTCGACGACTTCCTCGGCGCCTACATCTACTCGGCCGGCGGTCTCGACGCCGAGGGGAACGTGCTCGACACGGTCGAGGTGCTGCCGGTCAGCATCTTCGGCGACGCGGGCACGCCCTGGATCTCCCAGCAGTGGGTGGACGCGGAGACTCCGCGGGCGGACAACGCGCTGGTCGTGCCGCGCAACGGGCTGGCGCTGGTGCGCGCCGGCGACTGGCTGTACGCGGTGGGCGGCACCAGCGTAGACACCTCGGTCGCCTCGCCCGAGGCCGACGCGCTGGACTCGGTGGAGCGCGCCCGGATCCTCGGCCTCGACACCCGGCCGACGATCGATTCTTCCTCCTGGACCGACGGCGGCACGCTCGAGACCGGCACCTGGTACTACAAGGTCTCGGCGGTCGGGCCCTGGGGCGAGTCGCTGGCCTCGTCGGCAGAGATGCTGTACGGCGCCTCGGGCACGATCACGATCGAGTGGTCGGCTGTCGACGGAGCCGAGAGCTACAACATCTACCGCAACGCAGACGCGAGCGGCAACGGCGGCGCCGTGGCGCTGCTGGCCAGCGGCGAGACCGGCACGATCTTCGTGGACGACGGCTCGGCGGCGATCGCCGAGGACGCTCCGGTTCCGCTGCCGTACGGCTCGCTCGGCAAGTGGGCGGTGCTCGACGAGACGATGCAGAACGCCCGCGAGGGGGTCGACTCGGTAGTGATCACGATCCCCAGCGGCGAGGAGGACGTCGACGACAAGACCTACCTCTACGCCGTGGGCGGCAGGCCGGACGCGACGGGAACCGGCTACTTCGCCAGCGGCGAGAAGGCCGAGGTGCTCGAGGACGGAGAGCTGGCAGCGTTCGAGACGCTCTCCCACTCGATGAACACCCCGCGCTCGTTCTACGCGCTGCTGACCAACCAAGGCCAGGAAAGCTCTGGCTTCGTCCCCGAGGATCCGGACATCCCGCTCGACAAGTCGGTCGGCGAGGGCGAGATCTACCTGATGGCGATCATGGGCGACGACCAGCACGACGGAGCAGCCAACGGCGGGCTGAGCGACATGGAGGTCTGCAAGCTGCTCTCACCGGACGGTGACAACGAGGCCTGGGCGACCCAGACCGACGAGATGCCCGGCGGCCGCAGAACACACGGTCTCGACGCGTTGCTCTACTTCAACTTCATGTTCGCCTTCCCCGCGGTCAACACCGAGACGCCGGGCAGCTACCCGATCGTGCAGACCAACAGCGCCTCGCGCTTCGAGTTCCACGAGGACGCCGCCGAGATGGTCGACGTGCTGCAGAGCTTCCAGTCCACCTCGACCAACTTCGACACGCCGCGCGCCTACTACGAGCTGGTGAGAGTCAACGGCTACGATTGGGCGCTGGGCGGCGCCGACGGATCCGGGCTGGTCGCCTCGATCGACCGCGTCCTGCAGTAGCCCCTCTCCGCACCTCGACCGTTCAAGGCTGCAGATCGAAAACAACCAGCGGCGGCTCCTGCGCGCCCAAGGCGGTCTCTGTGACCACAACCCGTATCCAGGCGTCGCTAGCTGGATTGGGGATCGCCAGCTGCTCGGGCTCGTCGGTCCAGTCGATGCAGGCGAAGCTGGTGCAGCTCTCCACGTGGCGCAGCAGCACGTCGGCGGCGCCGATCTCCTCGACTGTCAACGTGGCGCCGGCGGGGACGAACGCCGCGAACCAGATGTCCCGGTCGCCCGAGCCGCACTCGTTGCTCGGAGCGAAGCTGTTTTCGTAGTCCGACCACTGGCCGCTCCACTGGGTGGGGTACGCGTCGATCGCGTGGGGGTTCTGGCAGCTGTTGGGCCCGTCGGTGTCGGTGTCGGCGTCCGTGTCGGCATCGGCGTCCGCGTCTACGTCTCCGTCCGAGCCGGCCAGCACCGTGTAGGCATCGGGCAGCGAGCCGACGCGGCCGTGGGGATCGACGACCACCAGGTCGTAGGTGCCCGGCTCCAGGTCGGCCGGCACGCGGCCGGTGAGGCGGTCGGTGGCGATCCAGCTCACCGCCAGCAGGCCGTGATCGCCCAGCTCGGCGTCGAAGTCGTCGTCCACCATCGCGCCGGCGTTGCCGGAGCAGTCGGCGTCGCGCAACAGCGCCGGCCTCAGCTCGTCTCCGCGAATAGTGACGGTCTGCTCGGCGCCGGCCTGCCCCTCCGCAGGAACGACCTCGCTCAGCAGCGGTCCGGGACCATCGCTCGGCTCGGTGGCGCAACAGTAGAGCCCGGCGACGAGCAGCGCTGACGTGACGACGGCAAGGAGGATTCTCATAGTTCACATTATAGACGGCTCGCCGCAGAGCACGCCAGTATCGCGAATCACGAGGCCCGCAGCGTGCGCAGCCGCTCGCAGGCGCTCGGATTGACCGTTGCGCGGCGTTGTGACAGCTTTCTACTTCAATGGATTCCAGTCCGCCGAGGCGGGCTTTCGGCAAGGAGGGGCTCTCGTGATGTATTTTTCACGCCTGATTCCGATTGCGCTCTCGTCACTGCTCGTGCTGATCGCGGCGCGGGCTCGGGCCGACGAGGGGATGTATCCGCTGCACGACACCTCGTTCCTACCCGCAGACGAGATGAAAAAGCAGGGCCTGGAGCTCGAGCCTCGGGAGCTACTCGAGCTGCGCGGCGCGGTGGCCAAGGTCGCCGGCGGCGGCAGCGGATCGTTCGTCTCCGAGGACGGGCTGCTGGTGACCAACCACCACGTGGCCTACCGCTGCATCGCCGCGCTGGACGGCACCTCGAAGCACGCCGGAATCATGGAAGAGGGCTTCACCGCGGCCAGCCGGGCCGACGAGATTCCCTGCCCCAACTACGACCTGATGGTGGTCGAGGACGTGCGGGACATCACCGACGAGGTGCGCGCCGCAGTGAGGCCCGAGATGAAGGGACACCGGCGCTTCGAGGCGATCCGACTGGCGATGGACGACCTCGAGAGCGAGTGCCAAGAGGAGAAGCGCGGCCGCTTCTGCTCGGCCGAGCCGCTCGACGGCGGGCGCTTCTACCACATGATGGTCTACCAGCTGATCAAGGACGTGCGCCTCGTCTACGCGCCGGAGAAGGACATCGGCAAGTACGGCGGCGACGTGGACAACTGGCGCTACCCGCGCCACACCGGCGACTACACCTTCCTCAGGGCCTACGCCGCTCCGGACGGGACGGGCGCGGACCACTCCTCGGACAACGTGCCCTACCAGCCCGCCACGCACCTCGAGGTCTCGACCGAGGGCGTGGGCAGGGGCGACTTCGTGGCGGTGATCGGGTTCCCGGCCCGCACCAGGCGCAACTATCCGTCGGCTTCGGCGCGCTTCGCCGCCGAGGTCGACATGCCGGCGCGAAAGAAGCTCTACGGCGAGATGATCGAGTTGATCGGCGAGTTGGGAAAAGAGGACGAGGTCACCGCGCGGCGTTACCAGTGGCTGGACGCGGCGCTGAACAACGCGGTCAAGTACTACACCGACTCGCTGGCCGGCTTCGAGAAATGGAAGCTGGTGGAAAAACGCAAAAAGCGGGACGCCCAGGTAGAAGCGACGCTGAAGGAAGACCGGCGGGCGCGCCGCGAGCACGGAAACGTGCTGCGCCGCATAGAGCGAGTCTACCGCAACTACGAGCGCGTCTATCCCAAGCACTTCATGCTGCAGCGCCTGGCGTGGCTGGTGAAGAGCGCCGGCGTGGCCCACGACATCGCGCGCTGGACCGTGGAACGAAAAAAGCCGGACCGGATGCGCAAGGACGAGGCCTACAAGAACAAGAACATGTACAAGACCGTCGGCAAATCCGACACGCTCGACGACCAGATCACGATCACCGGCGAGAAGGCCCTGCTGATCCACCTGCTCAGGCAAGCCGAGAAGCTGCCGAAGAAGGCGCGGGTGCGCGCGGTCGAGAAGCTGGTGCGCCGGGGGCGCAAGGCGCAGCGAGAGCTGAAGCGGGAGGCGCGCCAAGAGGGGGGCGAGTACGACGAGCGCTACACCGAGCTGACCGGCTCGCAGCCGAGCGACGATCCGATCCGAACCGCCGTGGACCTGATGTACGCCCGCACGGCGCTGGTCGCCCACTCGGACGAGCAGGAGGAGAAGGAACGCGCCCTCTTCCAGCGCCGGCGGCTGTTCTACAACCCGCCCGCGGACGCGCGGCGCTTCGAGGATCCGCTGCTCGACTTCGGTCGCGACGTGGCCCGCGAGCTGCAGATCATCGAGAAGGGCCCCTTCCGCGCGGTGGAGGAGACGTTCGATACCGTGCTGCGGCCGGCCTACGCCTCGCTGATCGAGGCGCCCTTCCCCGACGCCAACTTCCAGCTGCGGCTCAGCCACGGCAAGGTCGACGACTACACCGCGAGCGACAGCGGCGAGACCCACCGCTACCTGACCGGACTGAAGGGCGTGATCGCCAAGGACGAGGGCGAATACCCGTTCCGCGTGCCGGACAGGCTCGCCGAGGCCGCGGCCGGCGACAAGGGTCCGCACGTCGACCCGCGCATCGACGACGTGCCGGTCAACTTCACCTGCACGCTGGACACGACCGGCGGCAACTCCGGCTCGCCCGTGGTCGACGGCCGGGGCCGGCTGGTCGGCCTGCTGTTCGACGGCACGCCCGAGTCGGTGCTCAGCGACTGGCAGTTCCTGCCGGACGACCAGCGCAGCATCGTGCTCGACATCCGCTACGCGCTGTTCCTCGCCGATCGGGTGCACGGCGCCGGCGATCTGCTCGAGGAGATCGGCGCCGACTTCGCGCAGACCACGCCGGCGGCCGACTAGTGCCTCGTCAACCCCACAATGCCGGGTCGGGCCGGCCCTCATCGACGATCCCTGCGTCACTCCTCCTCGAATTGGCACCACCAGTCCTTCGTCGTCGTTCCTTGGCCTCGCCGATGATCTCTCGCCCCGTACCCGAAATCGTCGGGTTGACGAGGCACTAGGAACGAGGTGCGATACTCCCTCCTTGCGCTGCTTTTCCTGATCGCATCGGCGGGCGCCCGGCCGCTCTTCGCCGAGGAGCCGGCGAGCGGGGAGGAGAACGGCGGCTCCGAGGTGGAGTGGACCGTGCTGCCCGGCTCCTCGCACGCGATCTCGCCCGCTCTCTCGGCCTCGCGCGACACGGCGCTGATGGCCTACCAGGTCACGCCGCGGGTGGTGCTGACCTGCGGCGGGGACCTCGCCCTGCTGGGCCTGCGCGCGGCCGGGCTGGAGCTGCGCGCAGGAATGTTCGGGATCATCGAGGTCAGCTCCACCAGCTTCCAGCCGCTGAGCTTCATGAACGTCCCGGCCGCTCCGCACGTCTGGCGCGGTCTGCTCGGCTACTCGCTGGCGCTGTCGTTCGACGAGGCCGCGCGGCGCTGGCTGGGCGAGCGGGGCGGGCTCGAGCTGGCGCTGGTCTACCGTCACGAGAGCGCGCACTGGACGGGCAGCCGCAACACGCGCTGGCCGATCTTCCGCGACGTGCCGTACATGGGCGACTTCGTGATGCCCGAGGCCGCGCTGCGCCTCCCGCTGGGAGACTTCGACCTGGATCTGCGCGTCCAGTACAAGACCTTCTTGCCGGTGGGCCGCTCCCAGGCCTACCTGGTGGGTCCCGGGGCGGACGCGATCCTGCGCTGGCGCGCGCTGGAGAAGCTCCACCCGTTCTTCTCGCTGTTCGGCGAGTACGTCGTCGGCAGGACGCTGAGCTGGTACGGGGAGCGGCGCCGGATCGAGGACGTCTACATGCTGCGGGCGCTGCTGGGCGCGGTGATCGTGGGGCGCGCCGCCGACATGCAGCTGTTCGCCTCCGCCTCTACCGGCCACGACAAGGGCGTGCTGTCCTGCCAAAACGAAACCCGGATCGGCTGGGGAATCCGAATCGCCTTTTTCAAGAACGACCCAGCACGGTGACGTCGCCGCGCTCGAGGCCGGCGCGAATCGACCTCGAATCCCAGCGAGCTATCAGCGCTCGCATAGCCGGGGAATAGACCCCGAACGTCGGTGGATGGAATCGGGCTTCTCTCGCCATCGACTGTGGAGATTTGGGATGCCGTGTCGAAAAATCCGACATACCCCTGACCCAAACCCGGCTCGCCCACCGGCCTTTCGGCATAATTGCTGTTTTATTTCATATACTTAAAATCTCAGCACCGCTGGCCGCCGCGCTGGCACACCGGTTGCTTTCCAATCGCTGCGAGAGAGAAAAAAATGCCCGACCGTTTCGATCGGGCCCAGGCGAACCCGGAGGCTTGTAATGATCGACATCACTGATCCGGCCGCGATGATCGACGCGGTACGCAGTGGAAATCTGAGCACCGACGAGATGTGGCTGCTCGGCGTGAACCTGGCGCTCGGCCTGCTGTGCGCCGCGTTTGTCGCGATCGTCATCGTCGGCGCCGGCAAGGAACTGGTTCGCAGACACCGCCAGCGAGCCGCGGACGCGACCACGGACACGCACGTCCAGCTCGTGCCCGGACTCGGTACGGTCGCGGCGGACGGCGGGAGCCCGATCGAGCACGAGACGAGCTCCGACGAAAACGCGGACGGGTCGAGAGGCGAATAGGCGTCGCCATGGGCAACAAGTGTCCATTCCTCGAAGAGACCGAAATGCTTTTTTGCGAGGTGTCTCCGTTGAGGAAACTGGTCCCCGCGGCCTCGATCGCGGAGAGCTTCCAGCGCTGCTCGTCTCCCGGGTGGAAGAGCTGCAAGGCCGCCCGCGAGCACTGCGCCGGTCACGAAGAGGAGCAGGTGTGCCCCTTCTTGTGCCGCACCACGGTCCAGTTCTGCAAGGCCGCGCCGCTCTCCAAGTTCGTGCCGCTCAACGAGGCGATCTGCTCGAGATGCAACACCAGCGCCCACCGCTACTGCGAGATCTACCTCGAGCGCGCGCGTGGTACCGCGGCCGACGCGGCTCTCCCGCCGGACGAGATCGAAATCCCGGAGCATTTCTCGTTCAGCCGCAACCACCTCTGGATCGACGCCGACGAGGACGGCGGCTGCCACGTGGGGATCGACGGCTTTCTGGCGCGCGCGATCGGCGAGGTGGAGAAGATCACCTACGACAGCAGCGGCCGCTGCTCCAAACCCGCGGTCGCGATCCGCTGCTGGGGCGTCGATCACGCCCTGATTTTTCCCCGCCGGATGACGTCCTTCGAGGTCAACAGCGATCTGATGGCCCATCCCGAACGGCTGACGCGCGATCCTTACGGCACGGGCTGGCTCTTCGAGCGGATCGACAATCAAAAAAACTGCAAGCAGGCATTGGGAGGCTGCGACTTCGTCTCCGGAGCAGAGGCCCGCAATTGGATGCGAGACGAGCTGGCTCGCTTCTCGCGCTTTCTCTCCGATCTGCCGCTGAGACAGAGCGGGCCGATCGAGATGGCCGACGGTGGGATCTTCGCTCCGGGGGTGATTCGGCATCTGCTGACCGAAGACCGCATTTTTCTGCTCAACACCTTTTTCTCCAACGATCGCGGGTGGTGCGAGCCGTGAAGGGGCTGACGACCAGAATCGCAATCGCGGCCGGAGCAGCGGGCGGGTTGCTGGCCGGCTGGGTCGGATTTCCGGCCGTGCTGTACGAGCGCGTCGAGCAACCGGCGTCGTTCAGCCACGCGATCCACACCGGAGACGAGGTAGGGATGACCTGCGAGGACTGCCACGGGTTCGACGCCTCGGGCCGCTTCGGCAAAATCCCCTCGGTTCGCACCTGCGCCGAGTGCCACGGGTCGCCGCTCAAAGAGAGTGAAGCGGAGCGGATCCTGGTCGAGAAGTACATCGAGCCACAGCGGGAGATCCCCTGGCTCGTCTACTCGCGACAGCCGGACAACGTGCACTTCCCGCACGCCCAGCACGTGCGCCGCGCCGAAATCCCGTGCGCCGACTGCCACGGCGACCACGCGCTCAGCGACGAGCTGCGATTCTACGAACGGAATCGAATCACCGGCCTCTCGCGTGACGTGTGGGGCCCCAGCATGACGCGCCTGGGCAACGCGCCCGGCGAGGGAATGAAGATGTCGGACTGCGTGGACTGCCATCGTGAGAACGATGTGGTCGACAGCTGTCAGAGCTGCCATCGATAGGAGGATACCGCCGTTGAGCCTCACCTTTTCCAGACGACAGCTGTTGGGCCTGCTCGGTGGCGGAGCCGCCGGGCTGGCGCTTTCGCCTCTGCCCTACAAGCTGCTCGACGACGTCGCGATCTGGACCCAGGGTCGCGCTTTCTCCACGCCGCTGCCCCGCGGTTCGATCGGCGAGCACCGCGCTCGCTGCACTCTCTGCCCGTCCTCGTGCGCGGTGCGGGTGCTGACCGTCGGCGAGGAGCCGTTCGCCGTACTTCCCAGCGCTCCCGAAGGAAACGGCTCCGCCGCGATCTGCGCGCTGGGGCTCGCCTCCCACCAGCTCAGAAACCACCCGCGGCGGATCGCGCTTTCGGTCGTATTTCGCTCCGGCCGGCGCTGCAAGACGATCTCCCCCGGAGAGGTCCCCGGCGAGCTGGCCTCTGCGGCCCGCGCCGCGGCCGGCCGCGGAGGCGCAGGCTCGGTCGCGGTCGTCGACGGCCGACCCGGCAGAATCCGCAGCGCCTCGTTGGCCCGTTTCGCCCGTGCGGTCGGCCCCGAGGCCCGCCTGCTGACCGCTCCGCACCCCTGCGGCGGGCTCGACCGCCTGCTGTTCAGCTGCGGAGAAGACAGCGGCGAGCTCGCCTACGATCTCGACGCTGCGGATCGTATTCTCGGCTTCAAGGCCCCCGTGCTGGAGGGCTACCTCTCGAGCGACTGGCTGGCCGAGCACCTGCGCGCGCCGCGGGAAAGCCGCACCGGTTTGACTCAGATCGCCTCGCTGCCAGATCGCACCGCGCTGGCGGCTGATGAATGGCTGCGCGTCCGTCCGGGCGGCGAGGCGGCCGCGGCGCTCGGCATCGCCCACGCCGCGCTGCTGGAGTCCGCGGCTCCCGCGACCGGCGTTCCCCGGCTGGATCCCGACTACCTCTCGCTGGTGCGCGGCTTCACTCCCGAGCGATCCGCGGCGATCGCCGGGATCGACGCCGCTTCGATTCGCCGCGCGGCGCGCTCGATCGCCTTCGAAACCACGGCCGCGATCGCCGGTGTCGATCCTCTGCTCGGCGCTTTCGACCGCGGAACCGAGGCGGCGATCGCGGCGCTCAACCTGATCGGGCGCGGCCGGCCCCTGGTGCGACGCCGCTCGATCGCCGAAATCGCGCGAGTCGAAGAAAAGGCTGCCGGCGGCCGCCAAATCGAGGAGATCGACGAGCTGGAGGACGGCAGCCTGCAGCTGGCGGTGATCGACGCCGGACACGGCGGGACCGACCGTCTGCTGAGCCGGCTGGAGCCGAAGCTGGATCCCGAGCGCGGACGGCTGCTGGTCTTCGCCACTCACTGCCCGGCACGCTTTCCCGGCAGCGGCGTGCTGGCTCCGGTCGCCTCCTTTCTCGAGCGCAGCTCCGACTCCGGGCGCGCGCTCGACGGCTCCCGGGCGCGGCTGGCGCTCTCCCCGGAGCTGTTCGAGCCCCGGCCCTCGGCGGTCGATGCAGGAGAGGTGCTGTCCCGCGCCGCCCGATTGCTCGAGACGAACGATTCCGATTCCACCGGCGCCGCGGATGAGCCCGAAATCGAGACCTGCGCCGCGGCGATCCTAGCCTCGAGGCGCGGCTCGGTCACGCCGTCGGACGGCGCGGAGCCCCGCCCCGTCGGCGAAATCGACGACGCCGGAGAACTCGTCGACCTGCTGCGCGCGGGCGGCGAGTGGCACGACGAGAAAGGCGAGCCGTTCGAGCCCCGACGCTTGACGCTGACCGACGGCGCCCGCCGCTCTCTCCAGCAGGCAGCGCGCAGGGCGATTCGCGCCGAGCCGGTCGAGCTCGCTGTCGACGCCCGCTCTTCCCGGCTGGCCGGGGCGCGAGACGCCCTACCACCCGTGCTGGCCAAGCTCGCGCGCGAGAGCTCGCTCGAGAGCGAGGAGGCGACCGCGCTGATCGCTCCATCGATCGCGCTGGGACGCGGCTTGAAGAACGGAGAGCGATGCCGGTTGGTGGTCGGCGACGCAACGCTGGAGCTGAAAGTGCGGGTCGTTCCCCGCGTTCGCGAGGACACGGTCGGAGTCTGCCTGGGGCTCGAGACGAACACCTTCGGCGACGGCGGTGGAAACGAGAATGCGCCGAGGCGCGCGCGGCTGGTCGATCTGCTCGACCACGGGCGACCGCCGCGGATCTGTCGCCTCGAGCGCGCGCGGGAGCAACGATGACAGCGGAACGAAACGAAGAACGCATCCGCCTCGGGCTCGTGATCGACGTGGATCGCTGCATCGGCTGCGGAAACTGCTCGGTGGCCTGCGCCCTTGAAAACAACGTGGCTGTTCCGCCGCCCGAGGCCGGCGCCTCGCGTGGGGTCAGCTGGCTGACGCTGAAACGCGCCGACACCGACGACGACACCGCCTTCTTCCCGGTGATGTGCCAGCACTGCGATCGCGAGCCGCCCTGCGTGGAGGTCTGCCCGCAGAACGCGACCGATGTCGATCCCCGCACCGGTGTGGTCAGTCAGATCCCGGAGCGCTGCCTGGGCTGCCGTTACTGCATGGCGGCCTGCCCGTTCCACGCGCGCTCGTTCAACTGGTGGGATCCGAGCTGGCCGCCGGCACTGGCGCGCGGGCTGAATCCGGAAGTCTCGCCCCGGCAGCGCGGAGTGGTGGAAAAGTGCACTCTCTGCCACGCGAGACGCCAGGCGGCTCGAGCGCGGGCCGCGGCCGAGGGTCTACCGCGCCCCGGTCCCGGGGACGTGACTCCGGCCTGCGCCGAGGCTTGTCCCGCAAGGGCGATCCGGATCGGCGATCTGGGCGATCCGAAAAGCGACGTCGGTGCCGCCGTCCTCGGCCCGCGCGCTTTTCGCCTGCTCGAGTCGCTGGGTTTCGAAAACAAGGTCGTCTACCTCTCCAGCCGGCGCTGGGTCCACGAGCTGGCGCGGGTCGAGGGCGGCCGCTTGCTCGAAGAGCTCCGCGATGTCTAGATCGAGCCGTGAAAACTTTTCGCGGCGTGTGTTCTTTCCCTGGATCGCGTTGTGGTCCGCGCTGCTGATCGCCGGCCTCTACGCCGGCTACACCTGCCTGCGCTTTGGACTGAACCGAACCAACATGGACAACCAGTTCGGTTTCGGCCTCTGGATCTTTCTCGATCTGGCGGTGATCGCGCTGGGAGCTGGCGCCTTCTTCACCGGTTTTCTGTTCTACATAATGCGGCGCAAGGAGCTCGAAGATGTGATCGGAAGCGCGGTGGTGATCGGCCTGGCCTGCTACAGCGGAGCGATCCTGGCGCTGCTGGTCGATGTGGGACAGCCGCTGCGCGCCTGGTTCACCTTCTGGCACCCCAACGCGCACTCGATGCTGGCCGAGGTGACGTTCTGCATCACCTGCTACCTGCTGGTGCTCGTCGTCGAGTACATCCCGCTGCTGCTACGCCATCGCCGCCTCAGCCGCGTGCCGTCGCTGCTGGTTTTCGAAGGCGAGCTGCACCGCGTGATGCCGGTGCTGGCCGGCGTGGGCGCCTGCCTGTCCTTCTTCCACCAGGGATCGCTGGGCGGGCTGTACGGCGTTCTGGACGGACGGCCGTTCGCGGCGCGTGCCGGACTTGGTCCGTTCCCCACGACCTTCTTTCTGTTCGTGCTCTCGTCGATCGCGGTGGGACCGTCCTTCCTTTTACTGATCAACAAGCTGACCGAGACGATCACCCGCAAACGACTGGCGTCGAGATCCACCTACGGGCTGCTGGCCCGCATCTCCGGCTGGCTGCTGGCCGTCTACGGAGCATGCAAGTGCGTCGACACTCTCTACTGGCTGAACGCCGCCGTTCCGGCTACCGGCGTCGTGCCGCGATCGTTCTACATCCATCCCCCCTTCGGCGTCTGGATTCTGCTGGTGGAGGTGGGGCTGTGCTGCGGCGTCCCGGCCGTGATTCTCTGCTCCGGGCGCCTGCGCGCCCGCCAGCCGCTGACGGTGCTGGCGGCTTCTCTGGCCTGCCTGGGTGTGGTGATCAACCGATTCGCGATGACGATCCAGACCCTGGCGCTGCCCACGCTGCCGTTCGATGATTTCTCGATCTACCTGCCGAGCTGGCAGGAGACTTTGCTCTTCGTCGGCATCGCGGCCTGGGGAGTGCTGCTCTTTTCGCTCAGCTACCGTTACCTGCCGCTCTACCCGCGGGTGCGGTCAAAGGCCGGCGAGACGACTGCGAGGTGAATCATGCTGCCCGGATCGTACGAGTTTCTCTACGAGCCCCACCACTTGATCTTCCTCGGCTGCTTCGCCTGCGCGATCGCGGTGATCGCCGGCTGCTTCGCCGTCGCCCTGCTGCGCACCGCCCGTCGCCTGGCCCGTACCGGGGAGACCACCGCCGTCAGGAAGGTCGCCGGTCTGGCGCTGCCGGCCGGCCGCAGCTACTACCGCAACCACACCTGGACGCGCCGCCGCGAAAACGGATCGCTCGAGCTGGGGCTCGACGACCTGGCGCGGCGATTGCTGGGCGAAACCGCCAGGCTGCACCTGCCGTCTCTCGAATCGACGCTGGTGGCCGGCGAGCCGCTGCTGGAGGTCGAAATCGGCGCGCGCTGCTTCTCGCTGCGCTCGCCCGTCTCGGGGCGCGTGATCGATCGCGGACAGCGGTCGGACGGCGGATACCTGCTCGTGATCGAGCCGAGCCAGGAGGGCCCCGCGCGCGAGGGAGTGCCGGAAAACCAGCTGGCCGGATTCTTCTCCAGGGAGCTGGACCGCCTCCACGCCCTGCTCTCGCCCGGGTCGGCGGCGCCGGCTTTGGCCGACGGCGGCGCGCTGGCAAACGACCTGCCCGGCGCGGCGCCGACCGCACCCTGGAATCGCATCCACGACGCGCTGCTCGCCGAGCCGCAGCCCTGATCTCCGTCCAGGCTCAGCGCTCGATCCCGTACTTTCTCATCTTCCCGTAGATCGTGGACCTGTCGACGCCGAGCACGGCCGCAGCCTCCTTGACGTTGCCCCCGGTGCGGCTCAACGTCGCCTGCAACGCGCAGCGCTCGAGCTCGGCGAGGCTGGCGTGACCGAGCAGCGGCCGACCATCGCGATCGCGGCTGGAGACGTCGAGAAACGAGAAATCCTCCTCGCTCAAGACGCCGGAATGGCGGGTGACCATCGCGCGCTCCACGGCGTTTTCCAGCTCCCTGACGTTGCCCGGCCAGCTGTGCGCGAGCAGCCTCTTTAGGGTTCACGGAAATATAAATACAAACTATAGGCAGATAAGCTAACAGGACCGGCACGGCGCTTCCGAGAGAGCATTGGTCACATCGTCTAGACGTCGAGCGGGTTTCTCCCGTTCGGAGAAGTTCTTGCCTTTCGCCTCATAATGTTAGAATATCTCCCTGAAAGGAGATAAGCTAACATCATGAGAAACGAGCGATTCAAGGCCGGAGATCTCGCAGACCTGCTCCACGAGCGGACGATCGCCACCATGGACGAGCTGAAGGCGACGCTGAAGACCGACGTCTACCAGACCGTGCTGCGGAAGCTCAGGCAGCTCGGCTACATCACGAGCTACTCGCATTGCGGCCGGTACTACAGCCTCGAGGAGCTGGCGCAGTTCGATGACAACGGGCTGTGGGTGTTCGGCCCGGCGCGCTTCTCCAGGCACGGTACGCTCCTGGCTACCGCCGAGGCGTTCGTGACGCGGTCCGACGCGGGGTTCTACGCCGCCGAGCTGGAGCGCCTCCTCGAAGTGGGCACCAAGGAGACCCTGCTGAGTCTCTCCCGCAAAGGGCGGGTATCCCGCGAGATGTTCGGCGGCCGCTACCTGTACTGCGCGCCCGACCCCGAGGAGAGGAAACGGCAGATCGCGCTGCGACGCGCGCTCTTGGCCGAGCCCTTCCAGGGACGGCTGCCCGAGGGCGAGATCGACGATGATCTGAAGGCTGCGATCATCCTCTTCTACTGCCTGCTCGACGAGCAGCAACGGCGCCTGTTCGCCGGTTTGGAATCGCTCAAGTGGGGACACGGCGGCGATCGGAAGGTGGCCGACCTGCTGGGCCTCGACGTGAGCACGGTGGCCCGCGGGCGGCGCGCCCTGCTGGCGGAGGACGTGGAGGTGGGCCGGGTGCGCAAGCCGGGCGGGGGGCGCAAGCCGGTGGAAAAAAAACGCCCGAGATCATCGACAAGATCGAAGAGCTGATGGATCACGACACGGCCGGGGATCCGATGACCGGCCTGAAGTGGACCCGCAAGACCACAGCGAAGATCGCCGGC
>JAWOBP010000018.1:0-26704 GCA_046484285.1 Polyangia bacterium | reverse complement strand
TCTTCGCGACTGAAGCCGAGCCATCCGCTGTTTCGGATCACCTTTGTACCGGGATGGCCCGGGGCCTTGCGCGGGCTTGCCGACCTTTTTTGAAGGATCGCTCCCTTTTTGCCCGAAAGAAGCGATCCTCGTTCGGCCGAAGGAGGCGCTTCACCTCGAAAGAACACCTGTATGCCTCGAGCAAGGCTCGACATCAAAACCATTTCGCTCGTCCGTTGCAATCACAAGGCCCCGGGTTTCCCAGATCTCGGGAGAGGGAGACAAGAGGATGGAACCCATGAAGATCGAGGTCGCCAGCTGGAACATCGAGCATTTCGGAAACTTGCGCCCGGGCTCTGATCGGCCGGCCGACCGAACCGGGCCGTTCAACTCGGGCGCTTTCTCCGCACCCCGCCCGCGATCAACGTCGGCACCCCCGCGAGCACGAACAACCCGCCGCCGATGATCGGAAGCTCCCGCGGGCAGCGCCACGAGCGTGACGGACAGAGCCGCGAACAAGCAGAGCATCAACGCATTTCGACGAATCATGCTCCCTCCTGTCGTGAGCTCGTTTCGACGGATGGGTCGCCTTCTATTTTTCGGACAGGAATACTATGATGCCATCGACGGCGATAGGAAAGCAAACACACAATGTATTCCCCGTCAAAAGTCGGACCGACCGACGCCGGCGATCTCGTCCGAACGATGTGATCTCGACGCTTTTGATCCAACTGCACGGAAGGAGCCCTCTGATGACTCTGATGGAATTCTCGATGATCCCGCTGGACAAGGGCGACAGCTTCTCCGAGTACGTGGCGGCGACTCTGGACATCGTCGACCGCAGCGGGCTGGCGTATCGCCTGACTCCGATGGGGACCGTGGTCGAGGGCGAGTGGGCCGAGTTGCTGGAGCTGCTCGACCGCTGCTTTCGCAACCTGGAGGAGAAGTCGGATCGGATCAGCCTCTCGGTCAAGTTCGACCACCGCGCGGGCCGCGGCGGGCGCCTGGAGAGCAAGCAACGCAGCGTCGAGCAGTCGCTGGGCCGCGAGCTGAACAAGGCCTGATCTCGACGGTCCGAGCGACCGGAGACGGCGCATTCCTCTCCGATCCTGCGGAACTCGCACATCGAAAAGACGACTCAGACAGTCCTCGGATCTTCGAGGAAAACCCCGCCCCCGGTCGCCTGGTCTCAGAAGCTACCGTTCGCTCGGGGCCGGGTGGTCTCCGGGCATCCGCTCCGGCACCCTCAACCCCACCAGCGTGCGCGCCCAGGCCAGGTTTCCCTTGGCCGACTCGGGCGGCGACTCGGCCCAGATCTCCCCTCCGAAGCGATCCACGATCTTGCGCGCCAGCGCCAGCCCCAGCCCGGCGCCGCCGTGCTCGCGGGTGGGCGAGCCGTCGATCTGGTAGAAGGTCTTGAAGATCGCGTGCAGCTCGTCGGGGGGAATCCCCTCGCCCGAATCGTAAACCAAGAACGACAGCTCCCCCCTGGCGCGGCGGGTACAGGTGTGGACACGCCCCCCGCCCTTGCAGAACTTGACCGCGTTCTCCAGCAGCTGCACCATCGCGCGCCCCAGCTTCTCCGCGTCGCCGAAGGCGCGGAACGGAACCTCGGTGATCGCGGTCTCGAGCGCGATGCCCCGCTCCCCGAAGCGCTCGCGGCAGAGATCGACCGCCTCCCTGGCCTGCTTGTTGAAATCGTAGGGACGCACGTCGAAGACCATCTTGCCGGTCGTCAGTGCAGTCATGGCCAGCAGGTTCTCGACCACCGATCTGACCCGCCTGACCCCGCGCTCGATCGAGCCCAGCGCCCTTTTCTGCAGCGGCGTCAGCGTGCCGAGCTCCTCGTCCATCAGCATGTTGAGGTACCCCACCGCCGGCGTCAGCGGCGTGGACAGCTCGTGCGAGAGATTGCGGTAGAAATCGGCGCGCACCTTCTCCGACTCGACCAGCCGCCTGTTGGTCTGCTCCAGCTCCTCGATCTTGGCCTGCAAGCGCGAAGCGATCTTGCGGCTCTGCTCCACCAGCAACCGATCGCTCTCCGCAGGCGACGCCTCCCCGCCCCTTTTTCGCGCACCTCGCAGCGTCTCGCGCACCTCTCCGGGCAACGCGTCGACGTCGATCGGCTTGGAGATCAGACCGTCGCAGCCGACCGCGCGCAGCATCCGGCTGTCGCCCTTGCCCGTGACCGCCACGATCGGCACGTCGCGACCGGCCAGCTCGCCGCGCAGCTTGAGCGTCACCTCGTAGCCGTCCATGTCCGGAAGGCCGACGTCGAGCAGGATCAGATCCACCTCCGAAAAGAGCGCCTCCCGGATTCCGCTGATGCCGTCGGCCGCCTCGATCACCGCCAGGCCGTCCGCCTCCAGCACCTTGCGGACCAGCTTGCGGGTGACGGGGTCGTCCTCTATGTACAGCACCGTCGCCATTGGACGAACACCTCTTTTCTACACGATGCGACGTCCCCTGCCCCGCTGGTTGGGAGTGTCGTCGAAGACCTCGATCACATGGTAGACACAGGCGATCCGATCTCCGCTGCCCCCGTGCACGAAATCGTGGATCGCGTTGACCCAACGAGTCAAACCCCGCTCGCGCTCGGATAGCCCCGGATCGCGCGTATGCAGCAGCTGCGGCACCGCGCGCAGCTCGAAGGTGGGATAGGCCAGAAACGACGCCGAAGCCACCGGATTGGCCATCATGTTGAGAAAGGTGTGCGTCGCCCAACGCGGCGTGGTGAACAGCTCCAGCGACGCCTGCTTGGTGCGATCCCACAGCTCGGTGCTGTGGTACAGCTCGGCGAGGTGCACGGTCTTGAGCCTCATCGAAGCGCGAAAATCGCGCCCGGCCCTGCGCTCGATATCGGCGTGCGCGGACTCCAGCTCCGCCAGCGCCTCGTCGAGCAGCTCGTCCCTGGGCACGAAGCCCATCCCCTTGTAGGCCGTGTTCAGCGATATCGCCGAGTCGCGCCGCCAGCCTCCCCAGGTCGCGACGCAGGCGTTGTGCGGGCCGTCCAGATCGCGCGGGTCGAAACCCACCTCGGCCAGCTTCTCCAAGCGCCGCACGCGCTCGCGCAGGCTCCACTCGACGAAGCGATCGGGCAGCGCGGCGATCTCGAAATCGCGCCACTCGCCTCCGGCCCTGGCCCGGATCACCCCCTGATCTAGACGATCGGTCAGCACCGCCTCGTGACTGACCCAGCGCCCCTCGACCCACCACTGCTCGGGACGCGGCTCGCCCTCGAGCTTCCGCCCGCCGGCCTCCGAGCGCTTCTCACCGCACCCGACCGCGGCCAGCCCGGCCGCGCCGGCCACGGCCCTCAACCACTCTCTCCTGGTCGCAGTCCCGGTCGGATCTCGCTCCATGGCGTTACGCGATGAACTTTCCGCGCTGCGTGTAGCTGGCGCGCAGCGCGTCCGAGCGATCGTCCTCTCGCAACCGATCGTACAGCTCGACGGCGACCCGGTTCTCGTGCGCCTTCCTCACCCGGCAGGCCTCCTCGTTCGCGAAGACCAGGCCGGCCCGGGCCGAGCGGATCTCCGGCGAGGTCGGCGCGGGCAGCCCCCCGCCGCCGATGCAGCCTCCCGGGCAGGCCATCACTTCGATCGCGTGGCAGGCGGCGAAGGTCCCACCCGCCTCGATGTCCTCGATAACCTTCTTGGCATTGGCCGTCCCGTGGCAGATGCCGACCCGCAAGCTGCGATCCTCGAGCCAGTCCCAGTCCTCGATCACGCCCTCCAACTGCGGTGGAACCCCGCCCCTGCCGTCCAGCGGAATCTCCAGGTACCTGACGCCGTCGAAACCGCGCACCGGTGTCACCTCGCAACCGCCGAGCACCTGCTCGATCGGCCGGCCCGTGATCCATTCCAGCAGCGTGCGCAACAGCGCTTCCATCGCGCCCCCCGTGACTCCGCCGATCACTCCCGAGCCGCTGGCGGCGCCCAGCGGCTCGTCGAAATCGGCCCGCGGCAACGCGGACGGATCGATCCCGGCCTGACCGATCATCGTGGCCAGCTCCCGCACGCTCAAGGCGCAGTCCACGTGCTTGAGCCCCCCGGCGCTCATCTCCGGGCGGTTGCTCTCCAGCCTGCGGGCCGCACACGGAATCAGCGCCACGCTGACCATCCGCGACGGATCGAGCCCCCGCTCGCGAGCGTAGCGCGTCTTGATCAGCTCGCCGAGCACCTGCTGCGGGCTCCTCAGCGGCGAGAGCCGCTCGAGCTGGTCCGGGTGGAAGTGCTCGAGGTAACGCACCCAGGCCGGACAGCCGCTGGTCAGGATCGGCAGCGGGTCGCCGTGGCGCATGCGGCGCACCAGCTCGACGCAGCTCGCCAGCACGACCAGGTCCTCCGCCGCGCTGGAGTCGATCACGGCGTCGAAGCCGAGACGTCTCGCGGCGGTCACCATCTCGCCGGTCAGATCGGTGCCCGGCTCCTCGCCGAACGCCTCGGCGACCGCGGCGCGCGGTCCGGCCGAAGTCTGGATCACGACGTGCCTCTCCTCGTCGTCGAGCGCCTTCCAGACCTCCCCGGTCGTCTCCTTGTCCCGCAGCGCGCCGGTCGGACAGCGGGCCACGCACTGGCCGCACTGGATGCAGATCACGTTCTCCATCAGCTTGCCGGCGAAAGCGGCAATCACGGTCTCGTCGCTGCGGCCGATCGCCTCGAGCACTCCGACCTCCTGCAGGTCGATGCATGCTCTCACGCAACGCCGGCACAGCACACACCTGCCGGCGTCGCGCACCAGGCCGGGACCGCTCTCGTCCACGCGGCTCTCGACCTCGCGAGAGCGACCGAAGATCAGGCTCTCGATTCCGTGCTTCCTGGCGAGTTGCTGCACCTCGCAGCTTCCGTTGCTGGGGCAGGTCACGCAGCTTCCGCCACTGCGCGAGAGCAGCAGGTCGATCAGGTGACGTCGCGCCCGGCGGACCTCCTGGGTGTGGGTCCGCACCTCGATCGGGCTCGTGATCGGATAGGAGCAGGCCGCTTGCAGCCGTTCCTCGCCCGCGACCTCGATCGCGCACAGGCGGCAGACGCCCGCCACGCAGAGGTCCCGGTGGTAGCAGAGGGTCGGAATCTCGACGCCGACCTGGCGCGCGGCCTCCAGGATCGTGGTACCCAGCGGCACGCGCACGCTCTGCCCGTCGATCACGACCTCGACCGTGGCGCCGATGCCCTGCGTCCCGACGGCGATCGCGCCCCGCGTCCCGCGCTGGCTGGCCGGCGCCCTGGAAGTCTCGCGCGAGGTGTGCTGCTCGCTCATGACGGCTCCCGTCCCAGCAGATCGTCGCTGAAATGCTCCACCAGCGCGAGAAAGACGCGCGGGCTGGACTGACCCAAACCACACTTGGAAGCCAGTTGCATCGACTCTCCCAGCCGGCAGAGATCCTCCAGGTAACTGTTCGAGCAACGTCCGCGGCGCAGCATCTCGACGCCGTCGAGCAGCTTCCGGTTGCCTTCCCGGCAGGGCGTGCACTGCCCGCAGGACTCGTGCACGAAGAACTCCAACAGGCTGTGAGCCACGTCCAGCAGGTCCCTGCCCTCGCCGATTGCGATCACGGCGCCGTTGGCCGGCAGGTCCTCGTACGAGATCGTGCGCCGGTACTCGCCCGTAGTCACCAGCCGTCCGGACGCTCCGCCGACCAGCACGGCCTTGGCCTGCTCGCCTCCCACCTCGCGCAACAGCTTGCGGACCGGGATCCCCATCGGCACCTCGTAGACGCCCGGCCTCTCGCAATCGCCCGAAACGCTGAGCAGCTCGAGGCCCGGGGACTCCTCGCTGCCGAAGCCGCGAAACCAGTCCGCGCCCCGCTCGACGATGCAGGCCGCCCAGGCCAGCGTCTCGACGTTGTTGACCACCGTAGGCCGCCCCTGAAATCCGGTGTCGACCGGGAAGGGCGGACGGTTGCGCGGCTCGCCCCGCTGTCCCTCCAGCGACTCGATCAGCGCGGTCTCCTCGCCGCAGACGTAGGAGCCCGATCCGAGCTGGATGCGGATATCGAAATCGAATCCGTCTCGATCGAGGACCCGTTCCCCCAGCAGCCCCCGCTCGCGGCGCGAGGCCAGCACCGACTCCAGGTGCGAACGCAGGTAGCTGTACTCGGCGCGCAGGTAGAGGATTCCCTCGCCGGCCCCGACCGCGAAACCCGCGATCGTCATCCCCTCGAACACCAGGTTGGCGAAACCCGAAAGCACCACGCGGTCCTTGAAGGCGCCCGGTTCGCCTTCGTTGGCGTTGCAGACCACCAACTTGCTCTCGCCGTGCGAGGCCGCGCAGAGGTTCCACTTCACGCCGGCCGGAAAACCGGCCCCGGCACGCCCCCTCAGCCCCGACTCGCCGATCACGTCGATCACGTCGGCGCGGCTCCCGGCCAGCGCCCGCTTCAGACCGGCCTCGGCCGGCGCGGAGCTGAAAGTCAGCTTGCCGGCGATCGAGCTCTTCATACCAGGTTCCCCTCGTCGCTCTCGGTCGCGTGCGCGCCGATCGCGCGGCGGTACTGCTCCAGCACCTGGTGCACCATCGCTGGCGTGACCTGGGTGTAGACCCGCTCGTTGACCAGCATCGCCGGTCCCTGGTCGCAGAGCCCCAGGCACCTGGCCCACTCCAAAGTGAACCTCCCGTCGGCGGTGGTCTCCCCGAAGCCAATCCCGAGATCGTTCTCCAGCTGGCGCGCCACGCGCCGTCCTCCGGCCATCTCGCACGAAAGCGCGCTGCAGAGCCTGATCACGAACCTGCCGGCCGGGCTGCCGCCCAGAAACGAGTAGAAAGAGGCCACCGAGTGGACCTCCACCGGGTGGATATCGAGAGCATCGGCCACTACCTGCATCGCGTACTCGCTGACGTGGCCGTAGCCGCGCTTGATCTCCTGCAGGATCGGAATCAGCCGCTGGCGGCCGCGGCCCGCGTCGCGCGCCAGCTCGAGGATCTGCTCTCTTTGTCTCTCGCGCTCGGTCAGCAGCATCAGCCGTCTTCCCGGCCTCGCTCCAGCAGCTCGGCCACTGTCTCGACCAGCTCGGCCGGAGCGACCGGCTTCTCCAGGAGCTTCTCGACCGGCAGCATCTCTCCGTTGGGCCGAAAAGTCATCCCCGTCGTCCGCCCCACGCTGGTCAACAGCACGATCGGAGCGCGAAATCCTCCTTTTCGCAAGTCCCTGGCCATCGTGATTCCATCGTCGGGCCGCTCCATCATCACGTCGAGCAGAATCAGGTCGAAAGACCGCTTCTCCACGGCCCGCATTCCGTCGCCGCGGCTGTGGGCCGCGCTCACCTCGTGTCCCGCTCCCTCGAGAAAGAGGCGGCAGGCTTCCACCACGTCACGATCGTCGTCTACTACCAGAATAGCGCCCATGGTACGCTGCTCCTTGTTGGCTCAACGAACGACATCTCCAACCGCTCGACCGAGAGACAACGCCGCACCGCTCGCCGTGAGGTTAAAACCGAATCCGCCGCGGAACCGCCCCTCGCGCAGCCTGTCCTGTCGTTTTGCGAAACCACTGGCGGGAAAACGCCCCTGTCGCTCAACCGAGCTTGGACTTCAGCGTGGAAAGCAGCGTATCGAAGCTGACCGGCTTTTGGAAAACCCCGGCGAGCCCCAGGCCGCTGTAGTCCGTGCTCATCGAGAGCTGGTCCCCGACCGAGCTGAGCATGTAGACCGGAGCCTCGTTGCCGGCCACCTTGAGATCCTTGACCAGCGACGTACCGGCGTCCACCTCCTCCATCATCAGATCGACGATGATCAGGTCGGGGTCGCTGGCCTTGAACTTCTCGAGCCCCTCCTTGGCGCTCAACGCAGTGACCACGACGTAGCCGTTCGACTCGAGCACCGTGCGCACCGAGTCGAGGAAGTCGGGATCGTCGTCGACGTAGAGAACCACGTACTTTCCGTCTTTCATCTCACAACCTCGTTGTTGCTGCCGACCGGCTCGCCTTTCGCGACCGATTCCGACATTGGCGATCTCGCTTCTTCGACATAGCTGCCACGCTCGATCATGCGCCGCGCGAATACCAGCGCCTTTTCCAGGTTCTCTCTGGCGCCTTCCGAGAGGCGCTCGCCGAACTCGTCGAACTCGTATCCCCTGATTCCCAGCATGTAACCGCTCATCTCGCCTCCGAGCACCTCGCGGGCGAAGGCCAGCACCGCCTCGGGCCGCACCGCGTGGCTGGTGAAGCCGAGGCGTCGATCCGGTTCGATCGGGTAGAAGGAAAACGGCTCGGGGCCGTTCAGATCCGCGTCGACGAAGACCACCACGTCGCTCTCGGCGCAGGCCGCGGCGTCCTCGACCGCAAGCTGATAGTTGGCATCCACCGCCACCCCCGGAGGAGACTCCCGCTCCAGCGCCCCGGCGAAAGCCGGCCCCAGCCCGTCGTCCAGGCGTCCCGGGTTTCCGAACCCGTAGAACAGAACTCTGGTCGCCGCGCTCGCCATCAGGTGCAACGCCGATCGATCACGCCGCCCGCGCTGTCGATCAGCTCGACCTCGAGCGGCATCTGCCCCAGCGCGTGCGTCGCACAGGACAGGCACGGATCGTAGGCCCGAATCGCGACCTCGACGCGATTGAGCAGCCCCTCGCTGATCTCGACTCCGCTGAGATGATCGCGCGCCACCTTCTCGACCGCCATGTTCATCGGCTGGTTGTTGTTGGTGGTCGACACGATCAGGTTGGCCATCTCGACCTGGTCGTTCTCGTTGACCTTGTAGTGGTGGAAGAGCGTTCCGCGCGGCGCCTCGAGCAGACCCACCGCCTCGCCGCGGCGCTCGCCGCTCAGGACCAGGTCCTCGCCTTGCAGATCCGGATCGTGCAAAAGCTCGTTGATCTTCTCGGCGGCGTGCAGCGTCTCGATCATCCGCGCCCAGTGGTAGGCCATCGTGATGTTGTTCGGCTTGCCGTCGGTGACCGCGACGAACTCCTTGCGCGCCGCCTCGGCCTCGGGCGTGTCGATGAAATCGGCGGTGTTGAGCCGCGCCAACGGACCGACGCGGTACCAGCCCTTCTCTGTGCCGAGCGACTTGATGAACGGAAACTTCATGTACGACCAATCGCGGACTTCCTCGGCCACGTAATCGAGGTAGCGCTGGTAATCGACCTGGTCGAAGATCCTCTCGCCCTGGGCGTCGATCGCGCGCAGGTTCCCGTGGTAGAGATCCATCGCACCGTCCTCGCGAACCAGCGAGAGGTGGTTCGAATCGAACGATCCGAACTCCGCGATATCCTCGAGGTGCTCGATCGTGTAGTTCTTGGCGATCTCGAGCGCGGCGCGCGACCACTCCATGTGCTGGTCCATCTCCTCGAGCAGCTCGTCGCGCTCCTCGATCGTGAGGTTCTTGTTGATCCCGCCCGGGATCGCGCCCGTGCCGTGGATCTTTTTGCCCGCGGTGGCCTTGATCACCTCCTGGCCGAACTTGCGCATCATCACGCCCTGCACAGCCAGCTCCGGGTGCTTCTCGGCCACGCCGATCACGTTGCGAATCACGGGATCTGCATCGAAACCGAAGAGCAGATCGGGCGAGCAGAGGTGAAAGAAATGCAACGCGTGCGACTGGTAGGTCTGCCCGTAGTGCATCAGGCGTCGCATCTTCTCCGCGGTCGGCGTCAACTCGTCGACTCCGACGATCAGGTCCATCGCCTTGGCCGCGGCCAGGTGATGACTGACCGGGCAGATGCCGCACAGCCTCTGGACCAGCACCGGGACCTCCCAGAAGGGACGACCCTGGATGAAGCGCTCGAACCCGCGAAACTCGACGATGTGCATGCGCGCCTGCGTAACCTGGCGATCGTCGTCGAGATGAATCGTCACCTTGCCGTGTCCCTCGACTCGGGTCACCGGCTCGATGACCACCTTGTTTCCGGAAGTTTTGGCCTCCAAGGGAATCCTCCTGTTTTCAATCATACTTGATCAGCTCGTACGACAACTCGAGCGGCCTGCCTTCGATCAGTGCGACGAGCGCCTCCCAGATCGCGTCCGCCGGCGGCGGGCAGCCCGGGAGATGATAGTCTATCTTGACCACCTCGTGGCAGGGGTAGACCTTGTCCAGCATCAACGGGATGTCCGGATCGCGCGGCAGCTTGCGCTCGGGGTTGTGCACGGTCGGCCCGTCGAGATAGGCCTCGGCGAGGCACTCCTTCAACGGGATCGTGTTCCTCAGCGCCGGGATGCCGCCGTTGATCGCGCAGTCGCCCAGCGAGACCAGCACGTCGCAGTTCTTGCGGAAGCTCATCAGGATGTGCGCGTTCTCGTCGTTGGCGCAGCCGCCCTCGATCAGCCCGATCGCGCAGCGATCGGTGAATTTCTTGATGTCGTTGATCGGCGACTTGTCGAAGTCGATCAGCTCGACCAGCTTCAAAATCCGCTCGTCGATGTCGAGCAGCGACATGTGACAGCCGAAGCACCCCGCCAGAGACGTCGTCGCGACTTTCGGTTTTGTCATCTTCCCTTTACCTTGCTCTTCAGTCGTTGGCACGCCGGGCCTCGATCTCGGACCCGATCGGTTCGTGGTCGTACTGCCGCTTGCCCACCGGCACCTCGTAGCCGACCCGCTTGCGCAGAATCGCTCCCACCGGACAGACGTCGATCGCCTTGTCGGTCACGTCCACGTTCGTGTCGGCCAGCCGCGCCTCCGCGTTGACCGCGACCCTCTTTTCGTGACCGCGCCCCACGAACTGGAAGACGTTCTTGCCGTCCACGTCGCGCGAGGCTCTGATGCAGCGCGCGCAGAGAATGCAGCGGTTGTGATCGATGAAGATATCCGGGTGGCTGGCGTCCACGTCGCGCTGGGGGAACATGTACGGGTAGCGCGGCGCTGTGATCCCGAAGCGGTAGGCCAGCGCCTGCAGCTCGCAGTTGCCGCTCTTTTCGCAGAACATGCAAAAGTGGTTGCCCTCGACGAACAGCATGTCGACGATCGCCGCGCGCATCGCGTTCAGCTCCTCGGTATCGTTCTCCACGGCCATCCCGGGCGCCACCGGCTGGGTGCAGGCGGCCTGGGGACGACCGTTGGCCTTGACCGTGCATAAGCGGCAGCTGCCGTGCGGCGACAGTTCGTCCAGGGCGCAGAGGCGGGGAATGTAAATCCCGGCCACGTCGGCCGCTTCCATGATCGTCTGGCCCGCCTCGGCCCCGACCTCCACGCCGTCGATCTCGATGGTGAACTCTTCGCTCATGATTCGTTATCTCCTTGGCTTCACTCGTTGAAATGAACCGACTTGCGCCCGGCGATCCCTTCCGAGTCGCCCAGCGCCTTGCGGACGTCGAAGCCCGGCTGTATGCCGTCGTCCCGCTCGCCGAGCCTTTTTTCATACTCCCCGCGGAAACTCTCCAGCGTGGTCAACACGGGGTTGGGCGATGTCTGCCCCAGCCCGCAGCGGCTCATCGTCATCACCGTCTTGCCCAGCTCCTCCAGGTAGGGAAGGTCGTCGGGCTCTCCCCGGCCGTCGATGATCCGATCCAGCCGCTCCAGCAGCAGCCGGTTGCCCACGCGGCAGGGAGTGCAGTAGCCGCAGCTCTCCTCGATGAAGAACTCCATGTAGTCGCGGACCACGCTCAGCACGTCGCGGTCGGCGTTGAAGACCACGACCGCCCCGCCGGTCCCCAGGTCGTCGTAGGAGATGGTGCGCTCGTATTCCTTCTCGCCGATCATGCGGCCCGAGGGGCCGCCCACCTGCACGGCGTGCGCCTTGGGGGCGCCGACCCGATCGAGCAGCTCTCGCACCGAGATGCCCATCGGAACCTCGTAGACGCCGGGGCTCTTGCAATCTCCCGAGACGCTGAGCAGCTTGGTTCCCGGGCTGCCCTGCACGCCGATCGAGGCGAACCAGCCCGGCCCGCGATTGAGGATCCTCGCCGCGCAGCAGAGCGTCTCCACGTTGTTGACCGCGGTCGGAAGCCCCAAGTAGCCCTCCTGCGCCGGGAACGGCGGGCGGTTCTTGGGATCGCCGCGCAGCCCCTCGCAGGAGCTGAGCAGCGCGGTCTCCTCGCCGCAAACGTAGGCGCCGGCGCCCATCTGGATCCGGATGTCGAAATCGAATCCGTCCTTGCCGCCCGCCGCCTTGCCCAGCATGCCCGACTCGCGCCGCTCGTTCAGCACGCTCTCCAAAAGCTCGCGCAGGTAGGCGTACTCGCCGCGCAGATACAGAATTCCGGTCTCGGCTCCGATCGCGTAGCCCGCGATCGTCATGCCCTCGAACAGCAGGTGCGGGCGCTCGGTCAGGATCACGCGATCCTTGAAAGTCCCGGGCTCGCCCTCGTCGGCGTTGCAGACGATGAACTTGCGATCCCCGGCGGCGGCGCGGGTGAACTCCCACTTCATCCCTGCGGGAAACCCGGCTCCGCCGCGGCCGCGCAACCGCGCGGTCTTGATGTCCCGCACCACCTCGGCGGGCGTCATCGAGACCGCCTTGCCCAGCGCCGATCCCGGCTCGAACTCGTCAAAGACGACCGGCCCCTTCTCCCTGATGTTGTTCGACACCATCGAGCGGACCAGATCGTGCGCGTTGTTCCCGTCGCCGAGCGTGTGCTGCAGCTTGTCCACGTCGCAATCGTTCTCGCGCAGCGTCTTGACGATGCGGCGGGCCGCGTCGGTGGACAGCCAGGTCATGACCTTGTGGTTGACCAGGGCCGCGGGCGGCTGGTCGCACATCCCGATGCACTGCACCAGCTCCAGGGAGAACCTGCCGTCCTCGGTGGTCTCGCCGAAATCGATGCCGAGCTCCTCGCGGAAGGCGTCGGCCACCTTGTCCGCGCCGTAGAGCTTGTCTACCACGTCGTTACACAGCCGAATGGTCACCTTGCCCTTGGGCTTTTCGGACAAGAAAGCGTAGAAGGAGACCACGCTCTCCACCTCGACCCGGTGGCTGTCCACCTCGCGGGCGATGATCTCCATCGCCTCTCCGGACACGTGCCCGAAACGATCCTGGACCGCCCCTACGATATCCATCATTCGCGTGCGATCATTGTTACACGCGCGACAGATTTCCTTGATTGCACTTTGCAGATTCTCCGTCATGAACGACCTCGATTGGTTGCGTTGCAGGTACGAGTCTCGCTCGCCTCGCCAGCTGTTTGCCTTGTCTAATTAGCTTAGATTTACCTTTTTTTATTAGGCTCTGTTTTTGCCTGAGCCTCTTTCGCCACAGAGAATGCGACGAGTTCGCCTCTGTGTCAAATAGAAGTTTTCTCGCTGTTGAGTACCAAAAACAGGGAGGGCTACTGCCCTTCCTCGCCGACCGGAGCCTCGCCGCCGGCGAAGAACGCCACCTTCTCGAGCGTGACCGAGATATCCGTGTTCTCGACGAAGACCCCGCTGGGGACTCTCAGCGCGATCGGCGCGAAGTTCAGGATGCCGCGCACACCGGAGTGCACCAGTCGCTCGGCCATCTCCTGCGCCCCTTTGGCCGGCATGGTCAGGATCGCGATTCGCACCCTCTCGCGCCGCACGAACTCCTCCATGTCGTCGATCGCGTGGCAGGGGACGCCGTGGATCATCTTGCCGATCTTCTCTCCGTCGTGATCGAAGACGGCGACCGGGGCGAACATGTGCCGCCGATCCACGAAGTGCCCCAGCAGAGCGCGCCCCAGCCGCCCCGCTCCGACCAGCACCATCCTTCTCACCTTGCGCCGACCCAGCGTCTCTGAGATGGCGCACACCAGCTCGCGGCAGTCGTAACCCCGCGAGGTGCTCGAGCTGTGCCCCACCGCCATCAGGTCGCGCCTCACCTGCGCCGCCGTGTACCCGCACATCTCCGCCAGCTCGTGGGAGAAGACTTGCGCCTTCTCCCCGCGCTGGCGCAAGGCCTGTTCCAGCTCTCTGCGGTAGCGGCTCAGCCGCTCGATCGTCTTTCCCGATAGCTTTTGCTCGTTGGCGTTCATCCGCTCTGCCTCGTCAGCGCCCCCTGGAATACGGTCGTCAGTCCTCTTCCGCCCGCCCGATCGAACGATCGCGAGCGGCCAACAGCTCCTGCACCGCGGCTGTGACCGGCAGCCTCCCCTCGGCCACCTCTCGCTCCGCGCCGGGCAGCGTCTTTTTGACCTCCTCGTCGGCGAAGAACTCCCCGACCAACTTCTCCTCGAGCATCGCCCTCATCCAGTCCAGCGCCTGGCGCCGGCGGCGCTCCTGCAGCGCGCCGGTGGTTTCGGCTCGCTCGCGAAACCGCTCCACGACCTCCCAGACCTCGTCGATCCCCTCTCCGCTCAACGACGAGCAGCTGCGCACCACCGTCGTCCAGCCGCGCGTGGCCGGCGGCAGGAAGTGCAGCGCGCGCTCGTACTCCGCCCGGGCGCCGGCCGCGCGCTCGCGGTTGGGCCCGTCGGCCTTGTTGATGCACAGCGCGTCGGCCAGCTCCATCACGCCGCGCTTGATCCCCTGCAGCTCGTCTCCGGCGCCGGCCAGCAGCAACAGCAAGAAGAAGTCGACCATCGAGCGCGCCTCGACCTCGCTCTGTCCCACGCCCACGGTCTCGACCAGCACCACGTCGTGGCCCGCCGCCTCGCAGACCGCGATCGACTCGCGGGTCTTGCGCGCCACTCCGCCCAGCGCCCCGCCGGTGGGCGAGGGGCGGATGAAGCAGCGCGGATCGCGGCCCAGCGTCTCCATGCGCGTCTTGTCCCCCAGGATCGATCCGCGCGTACGGCGGCTGGAGGGATCGATCGCCAGAACCGCGACGCGATGCCCGCGATCGAGCAGCCGCGTGCCCAGCGCCTCGATGAAGGTGCTCTTGCCCACGCCCGGCACCCCCGTCACGCCGATTCGAATCGAGCCTCCCGCGTGCGGCAGCAGTCTCCTGAGAACCTCCTGGGCGCGGGCCAGGTGCGCCGGAGAGTCGCTCTCTACGAGCGTGATCGTGCGGGCCAGCACGGTCCTGTCTCCGCTCAGCACTCCCTCCACGTGCTCGTCGATCTCGAGGCGACGCCGCTGGTGAGGGGGGCCGCCCTCGCCGCGCGGACCGCCCCCGCCTCGCTCCGCTGAACCGATCACGCGGCTGGCGAACTCCGAGCCCGCCTCGTCGGAAGCCCACTCGGGCCGGCGGGGGTCATCTCCTGGGGCACGATCCGACATGGCAGAACAACATACACCGACGCGCGGCTTTTGGGTACTGGGCGGGATAGCGCCGGCGGTCAGATCAATCCCAGCAGCAGACGCAGCGGACCGCCACCAGCGGCCTCTCCGACGGCGCGGCAGCCGCAACCATCCTTCCCACCTCCGCCCTCGTCCTCGGGCAATCCCGCGTCCGACTCGGCGCAGACCGCCTCGCCTTCGATCATCACGCAGGTCAGCCCCTGCTGCACGCAGTCGTCCCACTCGGTCCAGACCCCGCTTTCGCAGACGTAGACGGCGTGCCCGAAGCACTTTGTCCGGCCGTCCTGGCAGACCCCGCCGGCACTGTCGGAATCGGTATCGGAGTCGGAGTCGGAGTCGGAGTCCGCCCCTGTGTCCGACGTGTCCGACGTGTCCGACCCCGTGTCCGACGTGTCCGATGTGTCCCATGTGTCCGAGACACTGTCGCTGTCCGACTCCGAGTCCGTGTCCGCGTCGGTGTCTGCATCCGTGTCGGTATCGGTATCGGAGTCGGTGTCGGCGTCGGTGTCCGTGTCGGTGTCCGTGTCGGTGTCCATGTCCGTGTCGGTATCGGTGTCCACGTCGGTGTCGACATCCGCGTCCGGACCGGCGTCCGGACCGAGCGCGCCGATCTCGGCGCTGAGCAGATAGCCGCCCACCTCGCCCGGCGCCGCTCCCTCGACCACCACGTAGACCTGCGCCTCCTCGTACGGGGCGAACAGCGCCGATTCGGCCGCGCCCTCTCCCGCCTCGTCCGCGGCGGCGAGACACTGCGCTCCGTCCTCGCAGGCGCCGACCAGGCGCAACGCCACGTCGAAGTCCGAGGCCGGATCGACGCTCACCTCGAGCTGCTCGCCAGCGGCCAGCTCGAAGACGTAGACCATGTCCGGCGTCGACTGCCCCACTCCGCCGCAGGCCGGCGCGTAGTCGCTCAGCGAGCCCGGCGCTCCGACCGTGGTGGAGGCGTCCTCGTAGATGTCGGAGTCGGCCTGGATCGGCGCGGCGCAGCTGCCGGTCAACGGCTCGCCCTGGCAGACCGCCTCGGAGTCGCAGCTGTCGTTCCAGGTGAGCGGATCGCCGTCGTCGCACGGCTCGCCCCCGGTGTAGACCACGTCCGCCGGGCAGTCGTCGCCGGTTCCGCCGCAGTGCTCGGCCGGGTCGCAGGGACCGCCCGCGGCCCGGCACTCGCCGGTCGACTTGGCGTCGGCCGGGCAGTCGTCACTGACGCCGTTGCAGAACTCCAGCGCGTCGCAGACTCCCGCCGCGTCTCGGCAGAGCGCCGTGGACTTCTCGTCCGCCGGGCACTCGGCCGCGGTGCCCGTGCAGCTCTCGGCCAGGTCGCACTCTCCGGCCGCGGGACGGCAGACCGTCGAGGCGTCCTCGTACCCGTCGTGGGGACAGTCCACCGAGCTGCCCGTGCAGCTCTCGGCCAGATCGCACAGCCCGGCCACGGGCCGGCACTCGAAGCCGCTCGGCCGCAGCTCGTCGGCCGGGCAGCCCGGATCCACGCCGCTGCAGCGCTCGGCCGCGTCGCAAACTCCCAGCGCCTCGCGGCAGACGAAGGTCGAATCCCTGTATTCGTCGATCGGGCAGCCCGGATCCGATCCGTTGCACTGCTCGGCCAGGTCGCAATCTCCCGCCGCCGCGCGGCACTGGTAGCCCGACGGTCTGAGCGCGTCCACCGGACAGTCCGGATCCGTGCCGGTGCAGCTCTCGGCCACGTCGCAGGGTCCGGCCGCCGCCCTGCACTCCACGCTGGAGGGCGAGAACCCGTCGGCCGGGCACTGGGCCGAGCCGCCGCTGCAGCTCTCGGCCACGTCGCAGTCGCCCGCCGCTGGACGGCAGACCGTGCTGTCCGGGAGAAAACCGTCCGCCGGACAGTCGTCGCTCGTCCCGTCGCAGTACTCGGCCTGGTCGCAGGGCCCGGCCGCGGGCCGGCAGACGCCGGTCGACTTGACGTCGAGGCTCGGGCAGTCGTCGTCGACCCCGTCGCAGTGCTCGGCCAGGTCGCAGGGTCCGGCCGCGGCGCGACAGACGTCGGTCGACTTCAGATCCGCGGGGCAGCTCGGCCCGACACCGGTGCAGCTCTCGGCCGGATCGCACTCGCCGGCCGAGGCCCGGCACTCGGTGCTCGCCGGCTCGAACTGGTCGGTCGGGCACAGCGGGCTCGAGCCGCTGCACGACTCGGCCACGTCGCAGTCGCCGTCGGCCGCGCGGCAGACGGTCCCGCCGCCCAGCACCGCGTCGGCGGGACAGGAGACCGAGCTGCCGTCGCAGCTCTCGGCCACGTCGCAGTCGCCGGCCTCGGGACGGCACTCCACGCTCGAGCCGAGCGTCTCGCAGACGCCGTCCGTGCTCGCGCCGGCCTCGATCGAGCAGGCCTGGCAGTCCGAGGAATTGTCTCCGCCGCAGGCCGATCCGCAGCAGACACCGTCCACGCAGAAGCCGCTCAGGCAGGCCGCGCCGGATGAGCACGGCTCCCCGTCGGGCAGATCGACCCCCGCGCCCCAGAGCCTCATCCGCGCTCGCGAGAAGTCGTCCAGCGAGGCGACCGGCCGCTCGTAGGCGAGCAGCCCCACCCCGCCGCCGTGGGCCAGCGCCGGCAGCGCCTCGTCCCCGTCCTCGGCCGAGACCACGAACCCCGCCGGATCGAGGCTCTGGCCCGCGAAATCGACGCGCGCGCCGTAGATGTCGGCTCCGCTGCTCGCCGCATCGCGGGTGTCGGCGAACGCCACGATGTACTCGTCTCCGCCCAGCGCCACGGTCGGCCGGCTCTGGGATCCGCCGGCGACCGCGACCGCGAAGCCGTCGCTGTCGACCACCTCTCCCTGGTCGTCCACGCGGGCGCCGTAGATGTCCTCGTTGGCGGAAAAGCGCTCGTCCTGCCAGACGACCAGGTAGTCCGAGCCGTTGGAGGCCACGGCCGGGTTCTGCTGCAGGCCCATCAGCGAGGCGATCGCGATCCCGTCCGGGTCGAGCAGGCCGTACAGCGCGCTGACCCGCGCTCCGTAGATGTCGTAGGTGTAGTCGCTGTTGCGGCTGTCCTCCCAGACGACCAGGAAGTCGTCTCCGTTGGAGGCGAGCTGCGGGTAGCGCTGGTAGTTGACCGCCGAGCCGATCGTCAAGTAGCCGCTGCCCAGCGGATCGCCCTCGGTGCTCACGATCCGCCCGTAGACGTAGGTGTGCTCGAAATCCCAGACCACCAGGTAGGCCTCGCCGTCGAACGCCACGTCCGGGTGGGTGTACTCGTCGTAGCTGGCGTACGCGACTCTCACCCCGTACGGATCGAGCACGGTTCCGTCGCTCCCGACCCGCGCGCAGTAGATGTCCTCGTAGCTGTACTGGCGCGTGTCGTCCCAGACGACGAGGAAGTTCTCTCCGTCGAACGCCACCGCCGGGTGCTCCTGGTATCCCGAAACCGCCGCGATCTCGATCCCGGCCGGGTCGAGAATCGCGCCCCCGGTGTCGACGCGCACGCCGAAGATGTCGCTCCCCTGCGAGGCGTACCAGTTGCGCTCGTCGGCGAAGACCACCAAAAACACGCCGTTTCCGTAGGCCACGTCCGGAGCGCTCTGGTCCCGCCAGCCCAGCTCGCCGCCGGGAAACAGCTCGTCGTCGAGCACCTCTCCGCCGCCGCTCACCCGCGCGCCCCTGACCCGCTCGGCGCTGGTGCTGACGCCGCCGTGCCAGGCGACCAGAAAGTCGGTGCCGTCGGACGCGGCCGCGGGCGATCCCTCGTCGAAGGCGTTGTCCGAGACGCGGAATCCGCCGGAGTCCAACACCGCGCCGGCGTCGGTGACGCGCCCGGCGTAAATCGAATCCAGCTCGAAGCCGTCGCGCTCGTCACGCCAGGCCAGCAGGAACTGCCCGTTCCCGTAGGCCACGGCCGCCGCCTCGCTGTGCACGTGACCCGCGGCGACGGTGATCGGCGCGGCGTCCTCGAGAGTGCCGTCGGAAGCCACCCGCGCGGCCAGGCGATCGTTGCCCGCCGCGTAGCTCAGCAGGTAGCGACCGCCTCCGGCGCCAATCGACGGATTGTAGCAGGCGGTGGTCTGGTCCCCGAGCAGCAGGCCGCCGGGGTCCTGCACGCCTCCGGCCGCGTCGACGCGGGAGCCGTAGACCTTGTAGTCCGACCCGTCGCGGTCGTCCTGCCAGACCACCAGGCAATCGCCCCCGGTGCAGGCCACGTCGGGCACGTACTGGTTGGTCGCCGGGGTGGAAATCTCGACGTCCGCCACGCTCACGGTGCCGTCGGTGTCCAGCACGGCGCCGTAGGTGTCCTGCTGGGAGGTGTTGCGCCCGTCCTGCCAGACCGCCAGGTAGCCCGTGCCGTTGTAATCGATTCGAGGATATGTCTGGTACCCGGTCGCCGTGCAGATCGCAAAGCCGTTTCCGTCCAGCGGGGTTCCGTCCGTGCCGACGCGACCGCCATAGATGTCGTCCTGGTACGAGTCGCGCTGGTCCTCCCAGACCACGGTGTAGGCAATTCCGTCGAACGCCACCGCCGGGTTTCTCTGGGTGTCCGCGGCCGCGCAGACGTCGAAGCCCCCCTCGTCGAGCACGGTGCCGTCTGTGGCCACGCGCGCTCCGATGATGTCGTAGTTGTCGCCGAAGACCACCAGGTAGTTGGTCCCGTCGTGCGCCACGTCGGGCGCGATCGATTCCTCGTTGAGCGGCAGCGGCACCTGCTGGTCGGCACCGAACTCGGCGCTGATCACCGGATCGACCACGACCGGGTAGCTCGCGCCTCCCACGACTTCGGCAGGCACCAGAATCTCGATCTCGCCGTCGGCAAAGCGCGGCTCGATCTCCGCGCGTCTCCCGGCCGCATCGATCCAGGTCGCCTTGCCGTAGCGCAGCCCGGGCCGATCCTCGCCCCCGCCGAAGTGCAGCCCGCCGGAGGTGGAGCTCCTGTACGGCGCGCCGCCGACCGCGACGCGAATCGACAGGTCGCCGCCGCCCGCCGGCTCCGCGCCCAGCTCGAAGATCTGCTCGAGCCCCTGCTCGCGGTTGTGGAAGCGCTCCAGCACCGCGCCGCGCAACAGCTCCAGGCCTCCGTCGTCGCGCCGTCGCACCGCTTGGCCACCCTCGGTCAGGTCGCGCCCGCCGCACTCGACCGCGACCGTCTCCAGCTCGAGCGCAGGTCCCTCGACCAGCTCTTCGCGACCGGCCGAGGGGTCGACCTCGCGGGCCGACATCAGCGGCGACACGCTGAACGAGCCGTCGCTTCCGACCGCGCAGCGATGGCTGGAGAAGCCGGCGGTGAAGCCGCCGTCGCCGCCGCGAAACCCGAGCCGCACGCGGCGCACCACAGAGGCCAGGTCGAACGGAGCCGTCACCTCCCCGGCGGACGGCGAAGCGCTCGGCCCGGCCGATTCGGGGGCGTCTGCGGTCGAAGCGGTCGCGGCCTCGTCGTCCGAGCAGGCCGCGGCCACGGCGAAAAGAGAAGCGACCAGGCAGATCCGCGCCGGGCCCGTTAGGTATTTGGAGAACATCCGTCCCTCCCGAGGTTGTGCGTTCGACGGGCCCAAGTCTAACAGAATCTAAATCCGGGTGCAGAAGGATCCCGGAGCTTGAGGGACGCGCGCCGCTTGATGTGCGTATATGATGTTCAAATAGCTCACCGCAAGGCCAAGGCGCGGGCCGCGCTGGAGGGGCTGAGCATGTCGGACTTCCTGCTGCGCGAGCTGGAGCTGATCCTGGAGCGACCGTCGCGCTCCGATCTCCTGGAGCGGATTCGGTCGCGACCGCGCGTCGAGCTACCCGCCGGCGCGGCCGAGCTGGTCCGCGAGGAGCGTGATTCCAGGTGATCGTTCTCGACGCGTCCGCACCCGCACGACACCCGCACGACGTGCTGCTGCCCGGAATCTGGAAGCTCAGAAACAGGATGACGGCCCACGACGCGGCGTACACCGTGCTCTGGCCGAGGCGCTCGAAGCGCGGCTGCTGACCTGCGACGCCCGCCTCTGTCGCGCCGCGACGAAAAGGACGAAAGTCATCCTGATCGAATGATACAGCGGGCCAAATTGCCCGCTTTTTGACTGGCCCGCCAGGGCCCGGGCTGAATGAACGGTACGGATGTCTGCCCTGCTTCGCCCTCTTGGCCAGAGTATGCCGATTGGTGCTGCGGGCTTCGCAGGGTGACCCGTGGCACGAGGTCTACCACTTGCGCGGCTCGAAGCCGTCTTCGTTGAGCAGCTCCAGCTCCTCTCCACTCGGGACCAGCACGAACAGGCCGCGGCTCTCGGCGTGCTCGGCCGCGTCGGCCGGCATCTGCATCGCGGCCACCGCTCCCAGCACGACGCAGTCTTCGTAGCGGGGAAAGAGCCGCTTGAAGCGATCCAGCTTGGCCAGGTGGCGGTCCACTCCGGGGATGTCGAGCTTCGACTTGACCTCCACGGCCACGACAGTGGACCGGTTGGCGGCCAAAAGGTCGATCTCTGCGCGGTGGTCGAGCGAGCGCACCCGCTGATAGACCTCGGTGACCTGCACGCCGCGCTCGCGCAGAAAGCGCACCAGACCCGGGGCGAGCAGGTTCTCCACGAACTCGCCGAGACGGTTGCCGATATCGCCCAGGTTGCGCGAGACCTGCTGCATCTTGCGGTCGGTCTCCTGCATCTTGCGGTCGGTTTCCTGCATCTTGCGGTCGGTCTCGGCCGACATCTCCCGGATCAATCGGTCGGTCTCCTGCATCCTGCGGTCGGTCTCCCGCATCTTGCAGTCGGTCTGCCTGAACAGCTCTTTGATCTCCTCGAACCCGGTCTCCATCGTTTCGCCCTCCTGCTTTTCTACCTTACCACAATTCGGTTGGCACGATTTGCTACAGATATCGGCCGCCGGGCCCGAAAGTTGCAAAAAAAAGATCTTCCAACGGGGCGTGCCCCTCTCGGGAGCCGGGGAAGCTTCCGACTGGTGCAACGGCGTTGCGGTAGGGATAGCGCCCGAAAAAACGTCACGCGGCGTCGTGGCCGAGGCGCTCGGCGATCTCCTCGAGCACGCGGCGGGCGGCGTTTGGAATCACGGTTCCGGGACCGAAGACCGCGGCCGCTCCGGCGGCCAGCAGCCGCTCGTGATCCCGCGGCGGAATCACCCCGCCGGCGACCACCACCACGTCGTCCCGCTCCAGCTTGCGCAGCTCCTCCATCAGGCGCGGCAGCAGCGTCTTGTGGCCGCCGGCCAGCGAGCTGAGCCCGACCGCGTGCACGTCGTTCTCCACGGCCTGGCGCGCGGTCTCCTCCGGCGTCTGGAACAGCGGACCGATGTCGACATCGAAGCCCAAATCGGCGAAGGCGGTGGCGATCACCTTGGCTCCGCGGTCGTGTCCGTCCTGGCCCATCTTGGCGACCAGGATCCGGGGGCGGCGCCCTTCCCGCTCGGCCAGCCAGTCGGCCAGCTCGCGCACGGACTCCACGTCCCCGTCTCCGCCGAACTCGCTGCTGTAGACGCCGGAGATCGATCTGGTCACGGCCTTGTGCCGCCCGAAGACGCGCTCCATCGCGCTCGAGATCTCGCCCAGCGTGGCCCGCGCGCGGGCGGCCTCCACGGAGCGCTCCAGCAGGTTGCCCTCGCCGCTTTCGGCGCAGCGCTCCAGCGCGTTCAACGCCTTCTCGACCGCCCCTTCGTCGCGCCCGGCGCGCAGCTTCTCCAGCCTGCGCAACTGGCTCTCGCGCACGGCGGTGCCCTCCACCTCCAGGATCTCGATCTCCGCTTCGCGATCCAGGCGGTGCAGATTGACCCCCACGATTGGCTCCCGCCCGGAGTCGATCTGCGCCTGCCGGCGCGCCGCCGCCTCCTCGATCCGCATCTTGGGTAGCCCGGTCTCGATCGCCTTGGCCATCCCGCCCAGTTCCTCGACCTCCAGAATGTGCTCCCAGGCGCGGCGCATCAGCGCGTCGGTCAACGACTCCACGTAGTAGGAGCCGGCCCAGGGATCGACGACGCGGCAGATCCCGGTCTCCTCTTGCAGGTAGAGCTGCGTGTTGCGCGCAATCCGCGCCGAGAAGTCGGTGGGCAACGCCAGCGCCTCGTCCAGCGAGTTGGTGTGCAGCGACTGGGTGTGCCCCAGCGCGCCGGCCATCGCCTCGATACAGGTGCGGGCCACGTTGTTGTAGGGGTCCTGCTCGGTGAGGCTCCAGCCCGAGGTCTGGCAGTGGGTGCGCAGCGCCATCGACTTGGGATTGTGCGGATCGAAACGCTTGACGATGTCGGCCCACAGCAGGCGCGCCGCGCGCAGCTTGGCGACCTCCATGAAGAAGTTCATCCCCATGCCGAAGAAGAACGACAGCCGCGGCGCGAAGCCGTCGATGTCGATCCCGGCGGCCAAGCCCGCGCGGATGTACTCCAGGCCGTCGGCCAGCGTGTAGGCCAGCTCCAGGTCGGCCGTCGCCCCCGCCTCCTGCATGTGGTAGCCGGAGATCGAAATGCTGTTGAAGCGCGGCATCTCCTTGGAGGTGTACTCGAAGATGTCGGCGATGATGCGCATCGAGGGCTCGGGCGGGTAGATGTAGGTGTTGCGCACCATGTACTCTTTTAGGATATCGTTCTGGATCGTGCCGGTCAGCTTCTCGTGGGAGACGCCCTGCTCCTCGGCCGCGACGATGTAGAAGGCCATCACCGGCAGCACGGCGCCGTTCATCGTCATCGAGACCGACATCCTGTCCAACGGAATCCCGTCGAACAGCACCTTGGCGTCCAGAATCGAGTCGACCGCCACTCCGGCCTTGCCCACGTCGCCGATCACCCTCGGGTGATCCGAGTCGTAGCCGCGGTGCGTCGCCAGGTCGAACGCCACCGACAGCCCGCGCTGGCCGGCGGCCAGGTTGCGGCGGTAGAAGGCGTTGCTCTCCTCCGCGGTGGAGAAGCCGGCGTACTGGCGCAGGGTCCACGGCCGCGTCACGTACATCGTCGGGTACGGGCCGCGCAAGAACGGCGGAATACCCGCCGTGAAACCGATATGCGGCAGATCGCGAACGTCGTCTTCGCTGTACGAGGGGCGCACGTCGATCTTCTCGTTGGAATGCCAGGCCAGATCGTCCGGATCGCCTCCGATCTGGCTCGTGGCTCTCTGGCGCCAGGCCGCGGCGTCGCCGTCCTCGCGCCGCGGCGCGTACTCCATCTTCGAAAAATCGGGTTTGCGGCTCATGACTCTGCTCCGATCCGGTCGAGAAGGCCGCCGAGCAGCTCCAGGCTGTCCGCGCCCAGGTGAATGAACTCGTCGATTCCGGCCTCTTTCAGTTCTTCGACGAGATCCTTCGGTCTGCCCGCAAGCACCACCGCGATTCTGTCGTCCAACTCGCCGAGCTTGCGGGCGAACGGCGGCACCAGTTCCGGGTATGTGTCGTCGCTGGAGCAGAGCACGGCGACCCGCGCTCCGCTGCCAGCCGCGGCCTCGGCCGCCTCCTCCGGCGAGTCGAAGCCGCCTGCGTCGATCACCTCGAAGCCGCCCACCTCGAAAAAGCCCCGCGAGAAGTCGGCGCGGGCCTTGTGCTGCTTGACCGGCCCCATCTTGGCCAGGAAGACCGCGGGCCGGCTGCCGCTTGCGACCTCCAGCTCGGCGCTCCTGCGGCGCAGCCGCTCGAACGGCTCGGCGGCCCGGCGCGCGACCAGGGCCTCGACCTCGGGTCCGCCTTCTCCGGACGCCGCGGCCCGCACGAGATCGCCGATCGAAGCACCATTCGCGGCTGCCTCGATCGCCGCCTCGACGGCGCGGATCGGATCATCGCCGATCTCCTTTCGCAGCGTGGAAAGCGCAGAGTCGCGCGAGCCGCGATCGCCGGCCTTTCGCACCTGCTCCACCGCCTCGATCCTGTTTTTGCGCAGATGCTCGGGATCGCCGGGCGCAACCTCGAGGGCGTGCTCGTGCGGATTGACGTAGGAGTTTGTTCCGACCATCACCATCTTGCGCCGCGCCGCGTCCCGGCCCCTTCCTTCGGCCGTGCCCGCCACGCGCTTTTGGACGTCGCCTCTTTGCAGAGCCTCGGCCAGCCCGCCCGCGCCCTCCACCTCGCGCAGCAGATCCCAGCTGCGGCGGGCGATCTCGTCGGTGAGCTTCTCCAGGTGCCAGGAGCCGCCTCCCGGATCGGCCGTGCGGCCGGCGCCGCTCTCCTCGCGCAGCACGATCTGCACGTTGCGCGCGATGCGGCGGGAGAACTCGTTTGGCGTGCGCACCAAGGCGTCGAACGGGACGGTCTCGATGCTGTCCGCGCCCGCGACCGCGGCCGAGAACGCCTCGCTGGTGACGCGGATCATATTGACGTACGGATCGTCGATCGTCGCGTTCCAGTTCGAGGTACGAGCGTGGATCAACAGCTCGCCGGCGGCCCGCCCGGCGCCCCAGGCGTCCGCGATCATCGTCCACAACACACGCGCCGCGCGCAGCTTGGCCATCTCCAGGAACAGCCGCGGTCCCACCGACAACTCGAGAACGGTGGCTTCGAGCGCTGACTCGGCGCTCACGCCGCGCTCGACCAGCGCCCGCACGTGCTCCACCGCCGCGCAGAGCGCCAAGCCCAACTCCTGGACCGCGCTGGCTCCGGCGTCGTGGTAGGGATGCCCGCAGGCCGCCACGGTCCGCAGCCGGGGCGCGTGCTCGGAGGTCCAGCGCACCGCGGCCGCCAGCTGCCGGTAGCAGTCGTCCAGACCGATCCCGATCCGTCCCGCCGCCGCCAGCTCGGCGAGCGGATCGGCCGCCACCCAGCCTCGGATCGCCTTGGGATCCGAGCCGGCCGCTCGCGCGTGAGAGACCAGCATCGCCAGCGCCGGCAGCGGGGAGATCCCGCACTGGATCTGGACCGGCGCGCGCGTCGGATCGACGCCGCCCAGCGCCGAGCTCAGGTCGGCCGCGCTGGCCAGCGAGATCCCGTCCGCCCCGACCTCCTCGACCCCGGCGCCGGCGGGATCCCGGCCGGAGCGTGTCACGCCGTCGAGGCGCAACCCGATCGCCGTCGACCCGGAAGCGATCTCGCCGGCCACCACCCGGCCTGCCTCCTCCGGAGCAGCGCAGCTCGCGGTCTGCGCCACCAACCAGGGATGCGTGGCGCTGCCCGCGGCCTTGGCCCCGCGCGCGAAAGGCGCGAAGCCGGGCAGGCTCCCGGCGTGCGGCACTCCCTCCAGCGCGCTCGAATCGTAGATCGGCTCGAGGGTCACGCCCTCGGGCGTGGGGGTCAGCAGCTTCTTGTCGAACGGCGCGCCCTTGAGCGTCTTGATCGCCGCCTCCTTCCACTGCTCGAAGGACGGTTTTTCGAACTGGTCGAAACGCGGAGAAGGCCCCAACTCGACCACCTTCGCCGTGGTTCTCTCGTGAGTCATCGAAACGCTCCCAGTGGATTCACCATTAACAGAATCATACATATCCGTAGCGCGGCGGAATGCAAGTGGCCAGGCTTTAGGCCACCCTTTCTAGGCCACCCTTAACCCCTGAACGGATCGCGTTGAGATCGTTGGGGTTTTCAAAAAAATGCAACCGGCGGGGCCGAGCGGCCGATATCAGTTGTGAGCAGCGCCGGATGGGACGGCGCGCCGCAAGCCGGGAGGACCGCGATGAGATTCTGGAGCCCCGACAAAGCCTACTTCGTCACCAACCGCTGCGAGCAGGAGCGCCTCTTCCTGCTACCCCGCCCAAGAGTGCTGAAGCTGATCGGCGCCTGGCTGGCCAAGAGCCTCGAGGAGCACGGCGACGGGA
>JAWOBP010000208.1:0-4515 GCA_046484285.1 Polyangia bacterium | reverse complement strand
CGCAGCCCGCGGGTCAAGGTGTTCTGCCGCGACCGGGAGCTGGAGGCGGAGCATCTCGAAATGGAGAAGCTGGCGGCGGGTCTCTACCGCGAGACGTTCGGGGCGTTTCGCCGGGCGGCGCTGATGGGCAGGCGCACCTCGATGGACTGGCCGCCGGGAACCTACCCGCCGTCCTCGCTGTGGCCGGTGGGCGCCCCGGCCGCGCCCTGCTGAGGCGAGCCCGAATCGAGACCGAGGCAAGGACGAAGAGCGCAGGCGAGCCGAAAAGCGGACGCCCGGCGCACCGCTGCGTCTTTTCGAGCGATCATTGACGGAAAAGCGGCAGGCCGGGCGGCGCGGCGAGCGGAATCCCGGACGATTCCCGGCCGAAAAGGTCGAACGAAGCCGGCTGTTCCGGTTTGGCTGCCGAGCGCGCACTGCGAAAACAGCAAACCGTCGAGAAAGGTCAGAGCCAACTCCAGAATCAACAATGATTACAATTCGATCCGTTTAGCCCCAAACCAATTCGATCCGTTTAGCCCCAAACCTGGTTGGCAGAATCAACAATGATTACAATTCGATCCGTTTAGCCCCAAACCTGGTTGGCAAAACCTGGTTGGCAGGTTGGCAAACCTGGTTTGGTGGTTGGGAGAACCTGGTTGGGAGGGTTGACGAGGTGGTAGCCTTCCCGCTGATTGCGGGCTGGTCTCAAATAGGAGAGAATCGCCGAGAAATGAGGTGCTTTTTCATATTGACGATGATCTGCTTCGCGGCTCTGGGGTGCTCCAGGGGCGGGGAGGGCGAGCTGGAAAAGGCGCGCGAGGCGCGCGGGGCGGCCGATGCCGCTTTCGATGGCTCCGAGACGTCTCTCTCGCTGGAGGATCTGCCGCGGCCGGCGCCGATCTCGATCGACGGCAGGCTGGCCGTGCGGTTGGCGCGCCTCTCGCTGGAGTGCGCGGCGCGCCAGTACCCCAACAAGCCGAGCAACGTGCTGGCCGGCGAGGCGGAGGTCGTCTCCCCCCGCCAGATGCACCCGGCCTTTTTCGGCTGCTTCGACTGGCACTCGGCGGTGCACGGGCACTGGACGATGGTCCGCCTGCTGCGGCGCTTTCCCGAGATGGAGATCGAAGGCGAGATCCGCGAGCTGTTGGACCGCCACCTGACCGAGGAGAAGATCGCAGGCGAGCTGGAGTACTTCGAGGCCGAGCACCACCGGCTCTTCGAGCGTCCCTACGGTTGGGGCTGGCTGTTGCGCTTGCAGGCCGAGCTCGACGACTGGGACGACGGCGATGACGCGCGGCGCTGGGCAGAGGCGCTGCGTCCCCTGTCCGAGCGGTTGGCCGACTTGACCGCCGCGTACGCCGCCGCGCTCTCCGTGCCGGTGCGGGCCGGCACCCACCACTCCACAGCCTACGCCTTCGCCCACGCTCACGACTACGCGGTCGCCGCCGGCGACGAGGAGCTGAGCGAGGCGATCGCCGGCGCGGCGCGCCGCTTCTTCCTCGAGGACGAGGATTGTCCTCTCGATTACGAGCCTTCGGGCGAGGACTTCGTCTCGCCCTGCCTGGCCGAGGCGGACCTGATGCGCCGCGTGCTCGAGCCGGCCGAGCTGGCCGGCTGGCTGGATAGGTTCCTGCCGCCGCCCCACGAGGACGGCTTCGCCAGTCTGCGGGAGCCGCCCGAGGTGCGCGACCCCGAAGACCCGCGCATCGGCCACCTGATCGGCCTCTGTTTCCAGCGCGCCGCCGCCTTGCGGGGAATCGCCTCGGCTCTGCCGGAGCGCGACGAGCGTCGCCGCTGGTACTCGCGACTGGCCGATATCCACTGGCAAGGCGGCATCTCCCTGCTGGACGAGAGCGGGTACGGCGGCGCTCACTGGCTGGCTTCTTTCGCGGTCTTCGCCGCGACCGGCGCCGGGCCCTATCCGGCCGAGGGAAAGACGGCGAATTGATTTCCCGCCCGGGACGTATATCATTTGCGTGATGAAAGAGCTGTTGTTCGCTGTCACCGGTCTGTTCTTCCTGATGCTGGTCTTCAGGCTGGTCAGGAGCGTGGTACTGGGGCGCCGCCTGTCCTCGGCGGGATCCTGCGAGCCCGACGATTCGGGCGATCCGGAGCTGTCCCGCCTGGTTTCCGAGGCGGCGGACACCCCGCGGGCGCGCGAGATCCTTCGCGAGATCGAGCGCCGGGCCGGGATCGCGGAGACACCGGCCAGCCGCGCCTCGCACCACTGCGCGGCCGCCAGCATCGCGCTGCAGAAGCTCAAGCGGCCTTCGGTCGCGGTCAAGTTCTACCTGCGGGCGCTACGCGATGACCCCACCTGCCGGGAGGCGCTGGCCAAGCTGCAGGAGATTCTGATCGCGCAAAAGCGTCACCGCCGCCTGGAGTGGACCTGCTGGGACGTGCTGGGCAGGCTGGACGACGAGCAGATCGGGTCGTTCGCCTGGAGGGCGGCATGGCGCGGCCTGACCGCCGTCTACTCGGCCTCGCCCCGCCACGTGAGCCGCGCCGACGCGATCCGCAAGATGCTGGCCGCGGTCGACACGGACGACGAGAGCGAGCCGGACGCTTCCGCGAGCCTGCCCCGCGCCGTGCCTTGAGATCGAGCGAGCAGAGCAATCCGCGCTGTGAGGTTTTCTGAGGAGTCCTGAGTCGCGTCGGCGGGCGACACCGGGTGGCTTCGAGGCAGGGGCGAGGCGGATCGGTGCTTTCTGGTGCCAGCGACTACTACGTGCACGACGAGGACGGTCGTCCGGTCTGCCGGGTGGAGGCGCCCGGCCACGACGCGCTGACCGACTTCTTGAGCCCGATAGCCGCGCTCTCGAGAAGCGGCCTCGACGACAGGCAGCGCATTCTGCTCGCTTTAGGGCTCGCGCAAGAATAACTTCGGCATTCGGCCGCCGATCCGTTCCGGCCCGCGGCGTCGCTCGTCGGTTGAATACGTCAATGTATTCGCCCTCCTCGCTCCTTGCGGGCCGGGCGCCTCGGCAGCCTCGGTGCGTCGAACCTATTCTTGCGCGAGCCCTTAGATCGGTCCGGCGCCTTCGCCAACCGGCTGGCCGAAGACGGTCGCCGAATTCTTCAAAGCCGTCAACCGTCGAAACCTCCGCCTCGCCGGCGGGGCATCAGCAGCACGAACGGCAGGCCCAGCGCGGCGATCAGAGCGCAGAGAGCGTAGGTGTCGCGCAGGCCGATCGCGTCTCCCAGCCCTCCCACCGCCAGCACGACCACCGAGCGCACGGCGAAGCTGATCATCATGAACGTTCCGTTCGCCGCCGCTCGATCCGAGCCGGCGTTCTCGATCATGACCGCCATCAGCACCGGGGTCGTCGACAGCGCAGCCAAGCCCAGCCCGACCAGCACCGGCAGCCTCCAGAGGCCGTCGACCGCCAGGAAGAGCAGCATTAGCGGAGGAGCGCAGGCCACGGCGACGAACAGCACCCAGCGTCTGCCGGCCCAGTCGCTGACCGTGCCCGCGGTCAGCGCGCCGACCGCGCCGGCCAGCTCCAGCACCGACAGCGAGATGTTGGCCATCAGCAGGGTCTCGCCCTCGCCGTAGACGAAGGTCGGCAGGAAGGTCACGGTCGCGGCCGCCATGAAGCTGCGCGAGACCATGATCCCGACCAGCCCGATGATCGTGCGCCCCATCCGGCGCCAGACCGCCAGCAGGTGCGAGGGCTCAGAGGTGGAGGTCCGCTCCCTCTGCAACCCGCCCAGGCGCCACCAGAGCACCAGCGAGGCGGCGATCGCCACCGGCGCCGCCTTCCACAGGCCCTCGAGCGTAAAGAAGGAGACCGCCTGCACCGCGGCCAGCGGGCCGACCGTGCGCGCCAGCTCCCCGCCCACCATGTAGAAGCTCATCCCGCGGCCGATCCGGGCGCCGGCCACCTCAAAGATCAGCACCGGAGTGGAGACGTGCAGCGCGGCGTTGGACAGTCCGGCGCACAGCAGAATCGCGGCCAGTGCCCCGTAGCTGGGGGCGAGTCCGATCCCGCTCAGCAAGAGCCCCGTGATCCCGGGCGAGACGATCACCAGTGCCCTGGCGAACCCGCCGCGGTCGATCAGCGAGCCGACCAGCGGGTTGAGCACGGACGGCACGCGGAGAAACAGCGTCAGCGAGCCGGCCTGGAGCAGGGTCAGCTGCAGCTTGTCGATCAGCAAGGGCAGCAGCGGGGCGAGGAAGGCGGTGTAGATGTCGTGGACGAAGTGCGCGCCGGAGAGCAGCAGGACCGGGCCGGTGCGGAAGCGCCGGGGGCTGGTGGAGGAGGATCTGGTCACGGCACCGGGGTATACCACCGCCGGAGCCACCCGGCGAGGACGCTTTGTCTGGCGGGGGCGGGACACCGCGGCGCTGCCGGATGGAGGTGGCGGCCCGGGCGCGGTGTGCTTTCGCGGAGATCGTTCGATATTTGAATAGGTTGCAAGGAACTCTTGACGGAGCTGGTATGGGGGCGATAGGATAAACCCGTTCGGCACAGGAAACCCGGCCGCCACCGCGGCCGACCAGCAACAGGAAGGGGGACCCTCCATGATCAC
>JAWOBP010000192.1:0-2799 GCA_046484285.1 Polyangia bacterium | reverse complement strand
CATCTCCACGGCCGAGCTTAGGGACTCCGCCGAGATGCTCATGAACGCCGCGCTCGCCTCGGTGCAAGCGGATGATTCGGAGAGACTCGGCAGCATACTGATCGAGCGCTCCAGTACGCGCATCGAGGACGGGTTCTCGCTCGCCGAGTTCCTGGGCGCGCTCTTCAGCATATTCCCAGCCGCGCGCAGAGTGGTGAGGGAGTCCGGGCTGGGAAGCGATCCCGCCTTTGCGCCCTCCTATGAGGAGCTGGAGATGCGCATGCAGGCCATGGCCTTCGAAGCGGCGGACCTCTTCGCAAAGGTGATGCAGCGCCAGCTAGAGTCCAAGAACCAGGAGCTGCACCGGCTGAACAAGAAGCTGGTGACCAGCGAGCGCGTGGCCAGCATGGAGGCCTCCGCTGCGGTCAAAGCTTTGAGCGCGGCCAACGAGTTCAACAGTCGGGTGATCGAGAGCCTGTCGTCTGGGCTCTTCGTGGCGGACGCGAAGAGCAGGAAGATCGTTCTGTGGAGCGGGAGGATGGCGGAGATCACGGGCATTCCGGCAGAAGATGCTCTGGGGCGGGATGCCATCGAGATCTTGGAGCAGCTAGAGGGGATTGACGGCGAGGGCTTGGTGAGAGCCGTGCGAAAGGACGGGCGCCTGCCGGTGAGGAAGGTGCGGCTCACCAAGCCCGATGGCCGAACGCTCTGGGTCTATCTGCGCGCGCATCGAATGTATCACGAGGACGGCGAACCGGAGGGCACCGTCGGTCTGATAGATGACATCACCGAAAGAGAGCTGCTCATCGACTCCTTCTCGCGCTACGTGTCGCGGGATGTGGTGCGAAAAGTGGGGCTTCCGGGAAACGTGTGGGCACAAACGCCTGTGGGGTGATGTAGGCGCGTCGGTGCGACTACACTTCCAAGGATGCGAGACCGTGAGCTTTACGCGAAGATCCTTGGTATCGAGCGCCCCTGGAAGGTGGTGGAGGTCGACCTGGACATCCGAGAGGGCCGGGTCGAGGTCCACCTCGAGCACCGCGGTGGGACCCTCCACTGTCCCGAGTGCGGGAGAGCAGCGCCTGGCTACGACGTTCGCGAGAGACGTTGGCGGCACCTTGACACCTGCCAGTACCAGACGATCTTGGTGGCGAAGGTTCCGAGGGTGACCTGTGCGGAGCACGGTGTGCTGCAGACCCGTGTGCCGTGGGCGGAGCCGGGATCCCGATTCACCGCTCTGTTCGAGGCGCTGGTGATCGACTGGCTTCAAGAGACGAGCGCATCGGGAGTAGCGCGGCAGCTCGGCCTGACATGGGATCAGGTCGACGGCGTCATGCAACGGGCCGTGCGCAGAGGGCTTGCCCGTCGAGAGGCGAGGCTGCCGGAGCACATCGGCGTCGATGAGACCTCGTTTCAGAAGCGACATGAGTACGTGACGATCGTCCACGATGCTCAGACCGGGGCTGTTGTTCACGTGGGGGACGAAAGGAAGAAGGAGGTCCTCGCTGACTTCTACGCGCAATTCTCGAAGGAGGACCGTGCGCGCGTGCAGTCGGTCGCCATGGACATGTGGCTGCCATACATCCAAGCCACGAAGGACGCGATTCCCGGCGCTGAGAACAAGATAGCCTTCGACAAGTTCCACATCGCCAAGCACCTCGGCGATGCGGTCGACAAGGTGAGGCGACAGGAGCACCGAGAGCTCCGACGTCAAGGCGACGAGAGCCTGACCAAGACCAAGTACCTGTGGCTGACCCATCCCGCCAACATCCGAGACGACCATTGGGCGGCGTTCAAAGCACTGCGCACCTCGAACCTGCGAACCGCGCGAGCCTGGGCCATCAAGGAGACGGCCATGCAGTTGTGGCACTACACGAGTCGCACGTGGGCCGAGAAGGGCTGGATACGGTGGTACGGCTGGGCCTTCCGCTGTCGACTCGCGCCGATGAAGGAGGTCGGCCGGATGATCAAGTCGCACCTGTGGGGCATCATCAACGCAGTTGTCACGAACACGACCAACGCGCGTGCCGAAAGTCTCAACTCCGTCGTCCAGTGGATGAAATACACCGCCCGCGGCTACCGCAACCGGGAACGCTTTCGCGTGGCGATCTACTTCCATATTGGTGGCCTCGACCTCTACCCCACGGGGGTCGTCAGGACGTGATCAGCCCACCCGAAAGCCGGAAGCCCCCTCTTCATTACCGTCCCCGCCAGAGCATCCCGCGACCGTAGCTGCGATCAGCGAGAGCGCCAGGGAAGCGAATGGACGCACATGACTTGACGATCTCATTTGAAGCACTCCTGTTCCCGCGACGCGAGAGCTTTGTCGCCACTCGCCGGTGCGAAGGGCGATGGCCCCGTTGATGGATTCGACTTGAGGCGACGCTCCTAGCATTGGGCCGCCTCTGGAGCGGCTGACCTTACCAAGGCTGCTCGGCTTCCGAAGCGGCAATCCGAGTTCGTCCGACGCTGGCCGTAGGCGGGGCGGTAGTCGCCGGCTTATGGCTCGGTCCGAGGGGGACACGAGCTCGGCTTGGAGGCGCGAGGCGAGGACCCAACCCATCGCCTCGCAGCCGGCGCCGTGTGCGCGTCTTGGCGCTAGGCGCTCGGTCCGATCCCGTACTTGGCCTGCGTCACGTCAGGCCGGTTGGGCTCGCAGAGCTCCGTCACCCCGGCGCCCCGCAGGAGAGCGTCGAGGCCCAGCCCCCCAAGACCGCTCTGGAGCTTGTGCTCGAGCTCGGCGCCGGTGATGGGCACCACCGCCAGAAACTCCACCTCCCTGCCGTCGCCGACCTGCAGAAAGCGAAACTCCTCGGGCGC
>JAWOBP010000170.1:0-24195 GCA_046484285.1 Polyangia bacterium | reverse complement strand
GAATGTCTCACATCTGCGCCGTGCTGGAGACCGGGACGATTCGCTGTTGGGGAGACAACGAGGTGGGCCAGCTGGGATACGGCGATGATGTCGAAGACGAGATAGGCGACGACGAGGTCCCCGCCAGCCTCTGCGAGGTGCCGGTGATCTGAGCGCACCGGCCGCTTCGATCTTGTTGCAGGGTTTTCGAGTCGGGGTATCGCGATCGAGCGCCACCCACCGGACCCCCGGCCCGAAACGCTTTCCTCACAGCGCGGAATGCTCTTATTCGTCTTCCTCGCCCCTTTCGCCGCGGTAGACGAGGATTCGGTTGCAGTTGGTGCACTGGATCAGCTTGTCGCCGCGTTGCAGCTCTATGTAGGACTGGGGCAGGATCTCCATGTTGCAGCCGGTGCAGGCTCCGTCCGCGGCCTCTACGATCGCCGCGCCCATCCGCTTGTGAATCCTCTCGTAGAGTCGCAGCAGTCGATCCGGGACGCGCGAGGCGAGCTCAAAGCGGCGATCCGCGGTTTCGGCGATCTCCTTTTCCACCTCGTCCATCCGCTGCTCGGCCTCCTTGCGGCTGGCCTCGAGGTGGGCCTCCAGCTCGCCGAACTCCGAGGTGTGCTCCTCGATAGCCGCGCGGTACTGCTCGATCGCCTTCATCACCTCCAGCGCCTCGTTCTCGAGCTCCTGGATCGTCTTGCGGATCGTGTCTATCTCGCGCTGGGCGGCCTTGTACTCCTTTTCGTTGCGGGCGGCCTGGAGCTTGGTCTTGCTCTTGGTCAGCAGCTCGTTTTGCAGCTCGATCTCCTTTTCGCGGTTGTCGCGCCACTGCTCGGCTTCGGCGAGCCGCTCCCGCTCCCGCTCGAGCAGGTCGCCGACGCGGGCCACGTCGCCGCGCATCTCTTCGATGCCGGCCGGCAGCTCTTTCGTCTCCTTGCGGAGCTCTAGGTTTTCGAGATCGAGTTGTTGGAGTTCCAGGAGGGCCGCGAGATCTTGTTGCACGGTGCTGTTACCTCTTTCGGGCGGACCGCCCCGCGAGACGGTCTGTTTTTTCTCCTTTGGGCCCGCCCGGAATCGAACCGGGAACCACCCGGTTATGAGCCGGGAGCTCTGACCTAGTTGAGCTACAGGCCCAACCGGAGGCGGCATTATAGGGAGGGACCTTTTTCGATGCAAGCTCGATTACCATTTGTTATTCCAGGTGCGCGGGGTCGTTGTTCGGCGACCGCCGGGCGAGCGCTGGAGGTGGAGAGATGAAGATCGGAATCGTCGGCTTTCCGGGCTCGGGAAAGACCGCGCTGTTCAACGCGCTGACCGGGCAGGAGGCTCCGGTCGGCTACGGGGAGAGCAAGGTCAACCTGGGGGTGATCAAGGTGCCGGATCGTCGCGTAGAGCGGCTGGCCGAGATAGACGATCCGCGCAAGACGACCTTCGTCGAGATCACCTTCGCCGACGTGCCCGGAGGCCGCGGGGAGCAGAGCCTCGATCCCCGCACGCTGGGACGCATTCGCGAGATGGACGCCTTGGTGCAGGTGTTGCGCGGCTTCGACGGCGGCTTCGGCGAGCCCGACCCGGCCGGGGAGCTGGAGAGCTTCGAGACCGAGCTGATCCTGTCGGACATGCAGGTCGCCGAGAAGCGCGTGGAGCGGCTGCGCAAGGACCGCTCCGATCCGCGCCAGCTCGAGCTGCTCGAGCGCTGCCTGGAGCAGCTCGGCGACTCGGCCCTCCTGCGGGATCTCGATCTTTCCGGCGACGATCTCTTTTCGCTGTCGGGCTTCGCCTTTCTCACGCTCAAGCCGCTGCTGGTGGTGCTCAGCCAGCCCGAGGACGAGGCCGGACGTCCGCCGCCCGAGGATCTCGTCCGAGCCACCGAAAAGAGGGGGCTGGCGGTGATGCCGCTTAGCGGGCAGATCGAGGCGGAGATCGCCGCCCTCGACCCGGAGGACCAGCAGGCCTTCCTCGCCGATCTGGGCCTGGCCGAGCCGGCCTCCCGGAGGTTCATCCGCCGCGCCTACGAGCTGCTCGACCTGATCTCGTTTCTGACGCGGGGGCCGGACGAGTGCCGGGCCTGGCCGCTCAGGCGCGGCAGCTCGGCGCTCGAGGCCGCAGGCCAGGTGCACAGCGACATCGCCCGCGGCTTCATCCGCGCCGAGGTGATCGCCTTCGAGGACTTCGACCGGCTCGGCAGCGAGGCTGCCTGTCGCGACGCCGGAGTGCTGCGCGTCGAGGGCAAGGACTACGTCGTGCGCGACGGTGATATCTGCAATTTTCGCTTCAACGTCTGAGCGATCCGCGCTCCCCCGCTTTCGAGCCCGGCCGCGCCGCGCAGGCGAGCAATCCGCGCTTTGAGGGTTTTGCAACAAGCCTTCGGAGCGAAATCGTTTTTGGCGAGGGCCGGCGCGAGAAAACGCTTGCGAGCCCATCGGTCGCAAAGCTATCCTGTTGATAATCGGCCGTCCGTCCGCGGGGGATGCGGCACCAACTACCAGGGAGGCGACGATGCGCGAGGTGGAAAGGGTTTCGAAGGGGGGGGCGATGTAGACTCGGCGCGCCGGCCGCGCTCGCGGCGGCAATGGTGCTGCTGCTCCCCAGCCTCGGGCTGGCGCTGGATCCTCCCGACCCGCTGAACGTGCTGTTCGTCGCCGACGGCTGGTACGAGCAGGAGGACGAGATCGAGATGCACCTCGACGACCTGGGCTACGGCGTCACCGTCAAGACCGACTACCAGGTCTCCGGCTCCACCGACCTGAGCGTCTACGACCTGATCGTGATCACCGAGTTCGCGCCCAACCTGAGCTACGCGGCGCTGGACAACATCGAGTCGTCCGAGGTGCCGGTGCTGATCGTGGAGTACTGGGACTTCTGGTACTCCTACCGGCTGGGGCTGACCTCCACGGAGCAGTGCGGCTACGTGGGCACGGACACGATCGAGGCGGCCAGCGAGGGCTACGACTCGTTCACCAGCCGGCTCGGAGCCGAGGCGCTTGTCTACCAGCCGTACTACACGGTGTACGGGATCGACGAGTACGACATCGAAGACGGCGTGCGTTCCGTCTACTACAGCTCGGAGTCGTTCGGCGAGGTGGCGGTGCTGATCGACCACGAGCGAGGGATAGCCGCGACCGGAGTCTACGACACGACGCGCTACACGAACGACGCGTGGAAGCTGTTCGACCTGCTGATCGGCGCGGTGACGCCCCAGCCGCCGGGCTACTCGTCGGCGCAGGAGGTGGCGCAGGCCTACGTGGACTCGGGGCTGTACGGCTTTGTGGAGCAGGTGGAGGCCGACCTGGCGCGCGACCCCGACTCGTGGGAGTACGCGGAGGTGGAGCGGGAGGCCTGGGAGATCACGGTGGAGTGGGAGCTTTACGAGCTGTGGGAGTACGTGGGCTACGAGCTCGCCGGGCTGTTCGGCTTCGATCCGACCCCTCCGCAGTGGATCGAATTCTACAACCATCCAGAAAGACCGCACACGACCGACCAGCCGCCGCTAGGCGCTTCCCAGGGAGGGATTCCCGGAAGCGAGACCGAGCACTGGTTTCTTGGGCAGTACTGGGAAGAGACTTATCCATATTCAACTATCGAAACACCGTATCAATGGGCCGACTACCACGGCGGCTCGGACCTGGGGATGGGGATCAGCGTGGAGCTGTACGGCCGTCGTCTGTTCTACATGGGCGACACGTGGGGTGTGGACCACGACGACGACGATTCCACTCCCCGCTTGCAGAAATGGTCCACCAACGACTGCGAGGTGTCGAGCGGCGTTCGCTGCGACGACATGATCGCGATCTCGCACGACCCGTTTCCCGAGGACGGCATCGACGTGAGCCCGATATTCGAGTTCGACGATACCCACCAGGAAGCGCGCTGGAAGCCGCTCGTGATCGACGGTGTGCACCGGGACTTCTCTCCCCAATTACACGGCTCTTCAGTGCAATACTGGACGAATCCGGGCCAAGAACCCAAATTCACCGTACCTACCGGAGCAGTTGCCACGGAAATAGTCACAGAGGTGCAGATGGGAAACGGTGCGTCCCAGTGGCTGACTTTTCCAATTGTGATGGTGTGGTACGGGACGGCCATCAACCCGGTTGTTCTCAATGACGGTTATCCCATCATGAGACCCGCCTCATGGGTCGGCTGCTCCTACGACGGGATCAATTTTTACGCCTGCTATCGCGACCAGAGCGGCGATGTCGTTCCGTTCTCGATCGACGTGTCACCCCATCCGGCCCCCAGCCAGTTCGGATACCCCAGCCAGAATCCGGGAGAGCCAGCCCGTTTCACAAGCGTCGCCGCCGTCGACGTAACCGCATCCGATCTGGACGGTATTTGCCCCGGCGATTCGAGCTCTCCGCTTTGCTTGTTGGACGACGATACGCAGCCGGAGTTCGCTCGCGGCGGGTTGCTGCTCTATGGCACCGGCAGACCGTATCGAAAGAGCGGGATTTTTCTCGGTTTTATAAAGAGAACCGAAATCGGCGCAGTCGACAACGGCAAGCCGGTTGTCAATTACTGGACTGGAAGCGGATGGTGGTCTTCCAGCGAGAGCTACGCCGGGACATTGACGCACGACCCGACGGACACGACGCTGCCGCCATGCGATCGTTTCAGAAGCCCAAATCACCTGGATACAGACACCACCGACACCGAAGGCTGCTGGAGTTTCTTCCAGGGCTGGGATCCCGAGCGTGTCTTCGGCGAAATATCGGCGCGGCTATTGCGATCCGACGACCCGCAGGTCACATCGAAAGTGCTGTTGCTGAACAACAGCTGGAGCAGCAACTGGGTGCTCTACTGGTGGATTCCACTCGATACACCGGATCGAGGAGACCTGCACTTTGCCAACCTCAACCCGAATCAAACGAACACCTCGGGCTACGGGCCGTACATCATCGACGCCTACAGCGACGACATCTACGACGGCGGCGGTTCCGTGAACATCTGGCACACTGTTTCCGTGTGGGGTTACGGCCCTTACGGGGTCTACACCGGCGAGGAGGATATCCCATGGTGAGGCTCGTTTCTATCCTGTTGTTGCTGCCGCTAGCGGCTTGCAGCTCCAAAGAAGAATCCGAAGTCGAACCGGACGGCGGCTCCGACACGGATACAGACACGGACACGGATGCAGACACGGACACCGACACGGACACAGGAACGGAAACCGGCACGGGCAGCGACACCTTTCCCGAAGACTACCAGGTGATCGACGTGGCGACCGGTCGGTCGCACACCTGCGCCGTGCTCGACGGCGGGGGTATCAAGTGCTGGGGCTCGAATCAATTCGGACCATTGGGGTACCCCGTGGACGAGCAGGTTTGCGGCGGCTCCACGCCCGACACGTGTCCTTTCGTCGATCTCGGAGAGCCGGCGGTCCAGGTCGAAGCCGGGGGCTACCACACCTGCGCGCTGCTCGAGTCCGGCGCCGTCAAGTGCTGGGGCTACGACCTCGGCCCCGGCTCCATCTGCCACGGAGTGCTCGGCCCTGGGATCGAGGTTCCGCCTTGCGGCTGGGTCGACGATCCGTCCGGTACCGGCGTGCTGAGCCTGCAGGGATCGATTGCGGCGATCTCGGCGACCGACTGTCACACATCTGCCTTGAAGTCATCTGGAAAAGTGCGGACCTGGGGCTGCGCCTACCAGCCGCAGCTGTCGCAAAGCGAGGTCACCCCGGACAACCGACTCATAGATTTCGGCGGTGCCGCGGTGCAGATATCGACCGGGGAAGACCATCACTGTGTGCTGGTCGAAGGTGGCGACGTCTACTGCTGGGGCTTGAACGAGCAGGGCCAGCTCGGTTACGGGCACACCGACTTCGTGGCGGCCGCCCAGGTGCCGGACCAGGCCGGGCCGGTGGAGCTGGGCGGGCCGGCGGTGCAGGTCGCGGCCGGGGGACAGCACTCCTGCGCACTGCTGGAAAACGGCGAGGTGGTCTGCTGGGGTCAGGGTGCCGGAGGCCAGCTCGGCTACGGCAACACGGAGAACGTGGGCGACGACGAGCTGCCGATGGAGGCCGGGACAGTGGAGATAGGAGGAGCCGCGACTCGAATATCGGCGGGCACCTTCAACACCTGCGCCGTGCGCGGCGACGGATCGCTCGTCTGCTGGGGAGCCAACAGCGGGGTTCCCCTCGGCTACGGCACGGACGAGCTGATCATCGGAGACGACGAGACCCCGGCCAGCGTCGGTCCGCTCGATGTGGCAGGCACGGTTGCGGACATCTCGGTCGGTTACGTGCACCTCTGCGCCACGATGGCCAGCGGGAGGATCAGGTGCTGGGGCGAAAACGAGTCCGGCCAGCTCGGCTACGGCGGAGACGAGGACGTCGGAGACGACGAGACCCCGGCCTCGGCGGGCGACGTGCCGTTGATGTGAGAGTACCGGTCGCGTCGATCTTGTTGCAGGGGCAATAGACCCGTCCATTCCCCCGTTTTTGGCATCAAAGACCCGCTCACACGCTTCGAGGCGGGGTATCGCGATCGAGCGGCTCCCGCCGGACTGCCGAACCGAAACGATTTCCCCCACAGGGCGGAGTGCTCGTGGGCTGGGAATGCTTGTGCGCCGCGCCGGTCCGTGGTTTGCTAACTGGTGGACGAGAGCCTCGCAGCGGGGAGGATGGAGATGAGCAAGAGGATGGCAGCCTTGACGGCGCTGCTGTGCGTCGCGGTTTCCGCGCCGGCCTGGGGAGAGGCGGTCTGGGAGTATCGCGCGGCATTCGGGACGCAGCGGGTGCAGCGCGATCGATCGCTGTTCGCGGTGGAGGCGGAGCCTGCCGCCGAGGTCGCCCCGCGCCTGGAGCGGGAGCTGCGAGAGCGGTACTCCGCGGCGCGGGTCGAGCCGGCCGAGCCGCCGCGCGGGATGGAGCGCCACGGAATGCGGCTGATCGAGGTCACCGGCGTCGACTTCGCCGGGATGGCCCTGGCTCTCGATCTGCTGCGCGCCGACCCGCGAGTGGGATTCGCCGAGTCGGTCTACCGCATCGCGGGCGTGGTGCCGCTCTATCCACACCCGCGGATCGCGGTGCGTTTCGAGCGAGGCGTTCCTCCCGATCGGATCGAGCGAATCGTCGCCGATCTGGGCGGCGAGGTGGAGCGCGCCGCGCCCTGGAACCCGCGCCTGCTGTTCGTGAGACCGCCCGGCGACGCGGGCACGCTCGAGCTGGCGAGCCGCTACGACTCGCTGGAGGAGGTGATCTACGGCGCGCCCGATTTTCTCGTGCGACGCGTGCCGCTCTACGATCCCGACGACCCGATGCTGGGCGACCAGTGGCACCTGTGCGGGGGCGGAGCCTTTGCGCAGGACGCCTCGGTCAGCTTCCCCGAGGCGCTCGACCTGGCCTTCTCCGAGTTTCCGCTGACGCCTCACGCCTCGCTGGTGGTCGGCGTCTGCGACTCGGGGGTGCTGGTCGGCCACGAGGATCTGCGCGTCGAGGGCGGCTACGACCTGACCGGCTCGGATGTCTGGATCAACCCGGACGACAACCAGGACGGGCACGGGACCAGCGTGGCCGGCGTGGCTGCCGCTAGGGCCGACAACGGCCTGGGGGTCAGCGGCGGCTGTCCGGTCTGCGGCGTGGTCGGGATCAAGCTCGATCTGCCCGGCGTCGTCTCCGAGGCCGAGCTGGGAATGGCCTACTACTCGGCGGCGAGCGAGCACGATATCCCGGCCTTGAACAACAGCTGGGGGCTCGACACCTCGTGGCTCTACATCCCGATGTCGGCGGTGATGAAGGACGGGATCGACGCTTTCTCGGAGTCGGCGCGCGGCGGCCTGGGCGGCGTGATCGTGTTCGCCTCGGGCAACGCCGACCAGCTCGCGGCGCTGGACGGCACGACCGGCTACAACCGCACGCTGACCGTCGGCGCCTCCACCTGCCAGGCTCACCGCGCCTCGTACTCCAACTACGGCCACGCGGTCGACGTGCTGGCCCCGAGCAACGGGGACGGCTGCGGAATCACGACCTCGTCGATGCAGAGCACCGACTCCTACACCGGGAGCTTCGGCGGCACCTCCTCGGCCGCGCCGCTGACGAGCGGAATCGTCGGTCTGATCACGGCGGTCAATCCGCTGCTGACCGAGGCGCAGATCCGGGAGACGATCATCCGCAGCGCGGTGCCGATCGACGCGGCCGAGGCCGACTACGGTCCCTCCCCGGTGCTTCCCCAGGACGAGGAGGTCGTCTTCAGCTGGACGCACGCCCACGGGCGGGTCGACGCGGCCCGCGCCGTGGAGATCGCGCAGGCCTACGGAGACAGCGGCTGCACCGAGGAGTACGAGCTGTGCAACGGCGTCGACGACGACTGCGACGGCAGCACCGACGACGAGAGCGGGGCCTGCAATCCGTGCCAGCTCGACCCGGAGAGCAACGGCCGGGAGTTCTGCGACGACGGGATCGATAACGACTGCGACGGGCTGACCGATCCCGACGACTGCATCGTGCCTTGCGAAGACCTGGTCGGGATGTGCAACCCCTGCGAGCGCGGGTCCGACTGCTGGCCCGGCCTCGACTGTTCTCCGATCTCGCTCGACATGGAGAACACCTACTGCCTGCAGAAATGCCTCAGCGACTCCAACTGCCCGGACGGCTACTGGTGCGAGACGATGTTCACCAACACCTGCATTCCGCAGGGCTTCTCCTGCGATGGGATGGCCGAGGAGATCCCCGACGAGTCGTGCGTCGACGACCCCGACCCGGACGCCGGCCCCGAGGACGCCGGCCCCGACGGGGGAGACGACACCGACACCGACACCGGAGTCCAGGAGGACGCCGGCGGCGGCTCGCCCTCCAGCAAGGGCTGCGGCTGCCAAACCACCGGAGCCGACCGCGCCCCGGCTCCCCTGGCTACTCTTGTTCGGCTGCTCGTCTTCTTCTAACCGAGATCCCGCAGGCGCCTTACCAGGCGATGGAAGCGCGTGGTTGGATTCTCGCAAGGATCGCCGTCTTCTGTTGCGCGCTTCAGCAGGTCTTCTGCCCGCTTGTGGGCGTCTTCCAAGCGTGAAAAGGCAGCAACGCCCACAGCTCGAAGCGGTGGATGATCTGCCTTGTTGTCTGTTTCCCCTCCAATCCGCTCAGGGCCGGATACAGTTCGGGTGGAGGTGTTGGTGCGCTTTTTTTGCAACTCGCAGGGCCCGGCGTCCGATGTAGGGTACATGGGCAGTAACAGCTATTCCTCGATCTGGCAGTACGATCGAGCGATTCGGGCTGAAGAAGACCAGCGGAGCCTCACCAGACGGCCAGATCGCAGTTTTTTCGGATCGTCTCGTCCGCGGTCAGCAGCCTGGTGTCGGTCGCAACGGCCGTGGCCGCGATCAGCCGGTCGAACGGGTCGCGCGTCCAGCTCATCCGCTCCGTCTCGGAGATCACCTCCGCGAACGGGATATCCACCCGGCGCAGACCGATCCGGCGCCGCATCGCGGTCAGGACGTCGCCGGCGGGCAAGGTGGTGCGCCCCACCTCGAACAGATACTGCAGCTCCAGCTCCACCATCGGGGAGACGAGGAGCTCGTGCAGATCGATCAACCTCGCGGCTGATTGCGAAAGCCGCTCGACACTGCCGGCGAAAAGCCAGACCACCACGTGGGTGTCGAGCTGGATCACGGGCTCCACTCGTCGAACCAGTCAAGATGGACCAGTTCGTCCGGATCGCCCACCACGTAATCGTCCCGCCTCTCCAGGCGCGAGAGCTTGGAGGCCCGCTCGCAGGGGACCAGCATCACCCGGTCGTTCTTCCTGCGGATTTCGACCCGCTCGCCTGTTCTCAGCACGCGGTCGATGATCTTGTAGATGTTGCTCCTCAGCTCTGATGCAGTTATCTCCACTGGCGCCTCCCGTACGTACAATAACTAGATAACGTACGTACCAAACGCGGTCAAGAAAAAAATCGGCCCAGGCCCGCTCGATCAGAGGCGAACGGCCCAAGGCGGGCAGCGCGCGTATTCCCTCTCAAGGTGACGGGACGCGCTCGAGGCGTACCAGGCCCATCTCGGTGCCCAGCCACAGGTCTTCTTCCTCGAGCAGCAGCGCGGCTCCGCGCGGGTCGGGCAGGCCTTGCAGCTCGGCGTAACTCTCCACCCGGCCGTTCTCTCCGATCCAGGCCGGGCCGCCCAGGGTGGCGGCGAAGACGCCCTTTTCGTCCGCGGCCAGCGCGATGATCCGCTCGTCGGGCATTCCCTGGGCGCGGCCGAAGCCGCGTCCGCTCTCGTCGCTCACGCGCGCCACTCCGCGCTGGCAGGTTCCGACCCAGAAGCCGCCGGGCTCGGCGGCGGCGACGTCCATCACCCACGCCTCGGGCAGGTGCACGGGATCCAGGTAGAGGCTGTGATCGGCGGCGTCGGGCTCCAGCTCGGTCACCCCGCGCACCTCGCTTCCCAGCAGCACCACGCCGTCGTCGTGCGCCAGCGCGGTCACCTGGGGCGGCACCCCGTCGCGCCAGCCGATGTTCTTGACCCGCAGGCCCTCGGGCGAGCGGGAGATCTGCAAGAGGCCCAGCGGCCCGTTGATCCAGACCTCGCCGCTTCGTCCCGAGACCGCCGCGGTCGCCGCGATCCGGGCCGCCTCGCGCAGGGCGGGCGGATCCTCCTCGCCGATCGGCAGCGGCCCGAGCTCGCGGTCGTAGCGCGAGATGCCGCCCGAGCTGGCCACCCAGAGCCACTCGCCGTCGCTGGCCAGGCCGTGGACGTACGGGGAGGGCAGCTCGGCCAGCGGCTCCCAGCGGCCGTCTCTCAGCGCGCAGGCCCCCTGGTCGAAGGTCGCCGCCACCAGCACGCCGCGGTGTCGCGCCAGGTGAGTCACGTGGTTGGAGCAGATCTCCCCGGGCGGACGCAGAGCGCCCGAGACATCGCCGCCGGCGGGATCGATGCGGTGCAGCCCCTCGCGGCCCACCCCGACCCAGATCGCGTCCGGGCCGGCCGCCAGCGCCGAAATCCGGCCGCCGGCGACGGCCAGGACGGACAGCTCGCGGTCCCGGTAGCGCAGGATCTCCCCGGAGGCGGTGCCGACCAGCACGCCGTCTCGGTCGGCGGCGAGCGCCACGGCGTCGATCGGCCGGCGAGCGCCCGCGCCGCCGGGCCTCTCCACCGGGCGCACCCGCCCGCCGCGCAGCTCGAGCAGGGCGCGACCGGTGGCAGCGAGAAAACCGTCTCGCAGCGGAGCCAGCGCGATCACCGGGTCCTGGAGGCGCAGCGCGCGCGCCGCCCGGTCGCCGTCGTCGCGGATCTCGATCCCGCCGTCCAGCGCTCCCAGCGCGAGCCGGCCCGCGCCGTCGATCGCGACCGCGCTCCAGGCGCCGCCGAGACGACCCGCTTTGGAAAGGACGACTCCATCGTCCGGTCCGGTCTCGACCCGGATCGGCCCGGACTGGAAGCCGAGCAGCAGCGATCCTCCGCGATCGCGGCAGGCGTCCAGGATCGGATCGAACGCCTCGCCGGCCGCGCGGCGCTCGATAGTCTCGACCCGGATTTGGCCCTCGCCGTCTACCTCCAGCAGAGCCGTGCCGTAGTCGCAGCCGGCCAGCAACGAGCCGTCTTCCAGCTCCAGCAGCGTCCGGACGCCGTTGCTCGGCAGCCCGTCCGCGGAGGTGATCTTACGCCGGAAGCGTCCGTCCGAGCGGCGGTGGATCGCGATCCCGCCCGAAGTGGCGACCCAGATCCGATCGCCGGCGACCAGCAGGTCGTGCACGTCGCCGCTGTTGGTGTGCTGCGCCACGGGGCGCAGCAGCGGAGGCCGGGCCAGCCCGCGGCACGGCGCCAGCCAGAGCGATGCCGCGCAGAGCAGGGCGATGGCGAGCAGCTCGACTCGAGCCTTCATTGTTCCTCTCCTCCGTAGACGACGACCGCGACCTCGCGCTCCAGCCGGTTGCCGGCCGCGTCGCGGACCACCACCAGCACGGAATGCTCGCCGAGCGGCGCGTCCTCGGAGACCCGCAGCCAGCGCTCCCAGTCCACGCCCCGCTCGTCGCTCGTCTCGAGCGCGAGCCGCTCCCAGCCCAGCTCCGGGCAGTGCACGTAGACCTCGGCCGCGGGCTCGATCGCGTCGACCTCGATCGAGAGGCCGCGGCCGGCGCGCACCCGGATCCGCTCGAAGCCGACCTCGAACTCGGCCGCGGAGCTGTCCAGGTGGTAGATCTCACGGCGCAGCTCGTTGCGCCCGTCGGCGGTCTGGATCGAGACCAGCACCGGGTAGTAGCCGTCCGGGATTCCGGCCGGGACCAGGAAGCGGCCGCGCCACAGGTCGCGCAGCTCGTCGTAGGCCAGGTCCTTGATCAGGCCGAAGGGGAAGATCGCGGTCACGCGCCTGGCGTCGGACGGCGCCCAGACCTCGATGTAGGGATCGCCGGGCGGGATCTCGTAGCGCGAGAGCGCGCCCAGCGCGTTGCGGCTGACGCCCTCGGGCAGCGGAATCCGTTGCGCGACCGGGATCAGCGGCTCGCTCGGCTCGCGCCGCAGCTCGCGATCGACCGCGACGAACGAGGTGTACTTGCTGACCAGGTCGTGGGCGAGCGCCACGGTGGCGATCTCGTCGCGCCGCGATCCGGGCCGGGAGACCTCCTCGTCCGACCAGATCGAGATCATCGCCCGCGCCCAGAGCTGGGAGACTGCCGGCCGCTCGGCGCGCGCGGGCAGCTCGACCGGGACCGCGGCGCTCCACGGCTCGTTGCCCAGCAGGCCGCTGACCACCAGCTCTCCGCTTCCGGGACGCTCGTAGCGGGCGTGGACCAGCAGCGGGGAGCCGTCGAACAGGTCGGGAACCAGCTCGGGAGTCTGATCCGAGACGCTCAGGCCCCGCCACTGGAGGTCGACGTCGGTCAGCACCGGGTTGCGCACCCGCCGGTAGAAGCGCTCGACGAACGGCTGCACCTCCTCGTCGAAGCGCATCACCTGCATCTCGCCGCGGCCCAGGCGCGCCATGCCCGAGAGCAGGTAGCGGTTGACCGAGGAGCCGACGCCCAGCGAAAAGAGGCGGGCGTTGGCATGGTTCTCGTCGCGGACCGCGGCCAGGATCTCGTCGTCGTTGCCGATGTAGCCGTCGGTCAGGAAGAACACCTCCCGCACGCGCCCGGGCTCGGGGCGGCCCTCCAGCGCGCGGCGGATCCCCGACAGCATCTCGGTTCCGCCCATCCCCGACATCCGATCGACGAAGCGGGCTCCGGCCGCCACGTTGGCCGGAGTGTTGGCCAGCGGCGCCGGGGAGAGCGCCGAGACCGAGTCGGAAAAGCGCATGATAGTGAAGCGGTCGTCCGGGTTCATCCCGGCCAGCGCCTCCTCGACCAGCGCCTTGGCCGCGGCCAGCGGCGCGCCGGACATCGAGCCCGAGTTGTCCACCACGAAAAACAGGTCCTTGGCCGCGATCTCGCCTGCGGCGGGCAGGGCGGGCGGCTGGATCGCGACGGTCACGTAGCCGTCCTCGCCCTGGCGGCGGTGGGCCAGCACGGCCGTCTCGGGCCGCTTTCCGCGCAGGTCGATCTCGAGCACGAAGTCCTTGTTCGGCACGCGGTCGCCCGGCGCGTTGCGCACCATGGCCCGGTCGCGCCGCGAGCGGGTGACCTCGATCTGGTGCGAGGGGGAATCGACCGAGCGGATCGGAACGCCGGGGCGCAGCTCCAGCTCCAGGTCGATGCGGTGGACGCCGGATTCGCCCTCGTCGAAGGAGGGCGGGGTGATCTCGCTGGCGTCCGGCACGCGGCTCGTGTCGCGCACGCGCCCGCTCGGCTCCGAGCCCGGCCCCTCGAGCGGCAGCCCCGGGATGTAGCGGGGACCGACCACCGTGGGAAAGACGAACGACGAGATTCCCTCATCGTAGTGCAGCGCCTCCACGTAGGTCAGGTCCACCTCGATCTTCTCCCCGGGCGCGATGTTGCCCACCTTCTGGGTGAAGATGTTGGCGCGCTGCTGCTCGAGCAGCGCGGCGGTGCGGCCGGCCGAGACCGCCTCGTCGTAGATCCGTTCCGCCTCCTGGCGCAGCTCGATCCTCGCGACCACGTCGCGATCGCCGAGGCGCATCACCATTCCGTTGACCGCGGCCCGCTCCGAGAGGGGGAAGACGTAGGTCGCCTCGATGAAGTCGTCGTAGGGATTGGCGAACACCTGCGTGACCCGCACCCGCGCCACGAAGCCGGCCAGCTCTCCGCGGACCCGCGTCTCGACGAGCGGAAGCGGAATGCTGCGATCGCCGGCCTCGATGCGCAGGCCCGGGCCGCAGGCGAGATCGCGCGCGGCCGGATCCGCGCCGGCCGGCGGGCTCGAGGCCGCCACGGCGAGCGGCAACGCGATGCTTGCGATGATGAAGCGAAAAGATCTGGACGGTTTCATTTGGTCCTCCCTCGGCCCGGCGGTGATGTGTTGTTTCCGAGCATTTCGCTGCTGGAAAAAGCAACCGCCGTGCCAGGGGAAATTATCCAATCATCTCATACACAAAGAGTTGCAAGCGAGATGCTCGGAGCGGGGTTTGGAGACGGAATTTGCTACAATGAGCAAAAAAAGATGCTTTTTGTATCATAAATGCTCAGTCGAGCAGGAGGTCGCGCGAGCTGGTGCAGAAGCGCTTGCCTCCCAGGTGGTGCAAGAGCTCCAGCCCGCGGTCGAAGCGCCATTCTCCGTCGGGGCAGTGCTCCTCCGAGGCCGCGGCGGCCAGGATCTGCATCACCAGCAGCGACGAGGCGCCCAGGTCGACCACCTGGCAGACGCGGCACTCCAGGCTGGCCGCCGCCTCGGCCACTCGCGGCGCTCCGACGCGCAGCGACGGCTCGCGGGTCAACCCCACGTGCGCGAACTTGTCCAGGTCGTGGCGACCCGAGATCGATCCGCAGCCCAGCACCTTGTCGGCGATCGAGGCGTCCGGCACGTTGAGCACCAGCTCTCCGCTGCGCTCGATCAGCGGGTAGGAGTAGTGCCGCTTGCCCGACAGGATCGCCGCCATCGGGGGATCTTTGCGCACCGGCATGTTCCAGGTCACGGAGAACAGGTTGTCCTCCTCGCCGTCCCCGACGCTGACGAGGACGACGCTGCCCGGGTTGAGCAGGCGGTAGCTCTTCTCGAGCCCGATCTCGGTCTTGGTCATTCGCTTCCTCCCGATTGCTGTTGTTCGATTGCTGTCATTCCAGGTAGGCGCACAGCGCGGCGTTCTCGCGCAGCTCGATCTGCTCTGGCACCGCCGGGTCCAGCTGGTAGTAGTTGTCGATCAGCCCCGCGAACCAGTCGATGTGCATTGCCCCCGGCCGGGGTCTCGCCCCCGGAGCAGGATACCAGGGACACGATCGACGCGGCCGCGAGCAGCAAGCCGATCGCCGCGATTGCCTCGCTGTCGTTTCTCATCATTCGATCCTACCACCTCGGCCGGCACCGCGTCGATCTCGGGCTCGTCGAGCCGCACCTCGGACAGCAGGCGCGCCAGCCGCACCAGCGATTCCAGCTCGCCGGCGTCGAAGAAAAGCCCCTGGCAGACCGGGCAGCGATCCACCAGGTGATCGCCCAGCGGGATCTCCTCGAGCGCCTCGCGGCAGACCGGGCAAGTCCTGCGATCGTCGACCATCGGTAGCCACATAGCACGAAACCGCCCCCGGCGCTCGCGGCCGAGCTCTTCCGGCCAAGTAGGCATCTCGTTGCAATGCGTTATAATGGCGGCCGCTGTCGAAATGATGTGGCCCGCGTGCGATGCGCTCGCGGTCGAGAGGACGCGTGAGATGATCCATTCTATCAAGATCGAAAAGTTGCGCGGCATTCGCAAGGGCGAGCTTTCGGATCTGAGCCCACTGGTGGTGCTGCTCGGTCCCAACGGCTGCGGCAAGAGCACGATTCTCGACGCGCTCTTGATCGGGGCGGGCAACGATACGGAAAACGCGCTCGGGCGGGCCATCGGGCGGAAGAGATCGGCGGTGGTGGGCGGACGGTGGCTGGTCTGGAAGACCGGAGCCGAGGGCTCGGCCGGGATCGTGGTCGGGCTTTCCGAGCCCGGAGGCGAATCGAACGCGATCGAGACGACAATCAAGGTGAGAAGGGCTACGGGCAAGGCTCATACTCTGGAGTTCGAAAAACGCGTGTTGGATTCGAGCGGAGCCAAGGTGGAGGAAACCCGAAACGCCAGGCGGTACGGACGCGCGGAGGAAGCCTATTCCGGATCTGTGCTGGAAAGGGCGGTCAGGCACGTTCGCCTGGTCGAGACCTGGTCCGGCGCCGGGCAGCCGCCGCTCTACCAGGTCTTCACCGAGGCGGCCGAGCAGGGCCGCAAGCAGCAGGCGGTCGGGTTGGTGCAGAAGCTGATGCCCGGCCTGGAGACGGTCGAGATACTGACCGACACCGATGACGAGCCCTACCTGGCGCTGACTCACCCGCAGGGATCGATTCCCGCCGACCTGGCCGGCGACGGGGTTCACGCCCTGGTGAGGCTGGCGTTCGACCTGGCGACCAACCCCGGCGGCCTCGCCCTGCTGGAGGAGCCCGAGGTCCATCAGCACCCCGCAGCAATCCGGCTCACGGCTCGGACTATTGCGGCCGCCGTGCAGCGCGGAGTACAGGTGGTCCTCTCCACCCACAGCCTGGAGATGCTCGACGCGCTCCGCGACCTGGCGGGGCAAGAAGGGCTGCTCGACGATTTGTCGCTGTACAGAATGCGCCTCGAGGACGGTGAGCTGTCCTCCTCGCGACTGTCGGGCAGAGAGGTGGCGATGGCCCGCGACGAGATAGAGGAAGACCTCAGATGAGCGAAGAGCCGCAAAACGTGATCCTCTGCGAGGGATACCACGACCGGGCGTTCTGGACCGGATGGCTCGCGAGGCTGGGATTCGAGAACCTGGGACCAGGAGCGGTGGATCCCGGTGGAAAGAAGGTCTCCAACGGGCAGTACGCTTTTACGTCACCCGCCGGTGTTTTCACCAGGGTCGTGCCGTGCAAGAGCGACAGCAAGGTATTCGACCAAGCCGGGTTCTATCTGAAGAACCATGGTGTCCAACCGCTTCGTCATCTGGTGGTCAACAGGGATTCCGACTCCGACGAGCGGGAGCCGGACGACGGCCCGCACAAGGATCGCCTCGGCAAGCTGGTCGCAGATCGATGGCCGGACGCCGAGCCCGACGAGAGTCGCACGAGTTGGAGGAGGCCTTCCGCTCGTGGCGGGGCCGCGGTTTCACTCGTCTTGTGGCAGACAGCGGACGAGGATCTCGATGGTGTTCCGAGAAAGCAGACTCTGGAACGTCTGGTCTGCGCGGCGCTGTCCGAGGTGTACCGCGAGCGCGCCCGAGCAGTTCAGGCCTGGCTGGATGGCCGCCCGGACGAGCCCGACCCGCCGCATTCCGGTCCCAAGCAGTTCAGCTGGTCGTTCATGGCCGGCTGGTCGGCGGCCTACGGATGCGACTATTTCTTCGAGGCGCTCTGGGAGAACGACAAGCTCGCGGCCGCGCTGGAAAGGCGCCTCGGCGAAACGGGCGCCCGCTCCGTGGTAGAGGCGATGCTCTGATTGACAGGGGTGATCCCGGGACTAGCTTTCAAGGTGGGGTGGTGGTGCGCCGGGGGGCGTAGCGGAGGTCATGGCCGGGACGCTTGCGAGATTCGTCTGGATGTTGCTGCCGGTTTTGCTGGCGGCCGGGGCCGTCTCCGGCTGCCGCACGACCATCGGCGGACGGGAGGTGGTCTTCCGCCCGGCGCGCGGCTTTCCGTCGGTCTCCCACGAGGACGACCAGGGGCGCCGGGACCATTTTCCCGCGTTCGATCCGGAAGGCGAGACTCTGCTTTTGATGATGCGCGGACGCTGGTAGATTCGACCGCGAATTTGTGGTTTTTTTTCACAGGTGTGGCCGCCCGACGACTGTCCATTTTCATACTTCATTTACACTACAGCGGCGGCACGCAAAAAACCCAATGATTTCCTGCCGGTTTCGATTTCGTGAACTGGTATCCATATTGCTAGAGGCGGAGGGCGGCAATCCCGGCCTCCACCGTGCGGCCGGGGTGGACCGCAGCAAAAAAACACGAGCCAGCAGGGAAAGCGCAGATGAAAGTCGATCTCCACGTACACACGATCTACTCCAACCGGCCGCCGGCGTTCATGCTCAAGGCGGTCGACACCGGCGAGTGCTACACCTCGCCCAAGACGGTCTATGATCTCGCGCGCGGCAGGGGGATGGACTTGGTCACGATTTCCGATCACGACACCATCCAAGGGGCGCTGGAGATCGCGCACCTCCCGGGGACCTTCATCTCCGAGGAGATAACCGCGGTCTTTCCGGACGACGGTGTCGACGTGCACGTGCTGGCGTTCGATATCGATGAGGCGCAGCACTGCGAGCTGCAGCGGCTGCGGGGCAACATCCACGAGCTGGCCGCCTACATGCGGGCCGAGCGGATCCTGCACAGCGCGGCGCACCCGCTCTCCACCGAGAAGAAGCAGCTGCGCCCCGAGCACGTCCAGCAGCTGATCCTGCTGTTCAAGCACCTCGAGGGACGCAACGGCACGCGGGATCGGATCGGAGGCCTGGCACTGAAACGCCTGCTGGACAACCTGACCGCCGAGCACATCGAGCGCTGGGCCGACCTGCACGGCATCGAGCCCGTCGACCCCTCGCCGCAGCGTTTTCTGACCGCCGGATCCGACGACCACGGGCGGCTCAACATCGCGCGCGCCTTTACCGATTTCGACATCGCGCGCCCCGACGTGAGCGCGATGCGCGAGGCGTTCGAGGCCGGGCGCTTCGAGATGGGCGGCGACTGGGGCACCTCCCAGACCCTGGCGCACAACATCTACAGCGTCACTATCCAGTACTTCCAGCACACCGCCAGCCAGTCGGCGTTCAGCGGAATCCTCGACGACGAGGAGGAAGAGGAGAGCGCCGAGGAGATGGAGCGCAACCGCATCCTGGCCGGCGAGGTGGGCTGCGCGGCGGGGCGCAGACAGCAGATCGCCGAGGTGCTCCAGGGAGCGGCGGCCTCCCAGCCGGACTTCGAGCCGCTCGACGCGATCGACAACAGCCACACCAACAAGGCCCAGGAGCAGATCGGAAAGCTGGGTCGCCGGATCGTCAACGATCTGTTCAAGCGCTACGTCGGCGGAATGATCGACGCGATCAAGCGGATCGACCTGGAGAATGCGTTCGACCACGTGCCGGGCGTGATGACCGCCGGCTCGGTGATCATGCCCTACCTGTTCGGCTATCGCTACCTGGTGCGCGACCGGGACGATTCCGAGCGGCTGGTCGCCGAGCTGGGCTTCGGCTACTCGCCGGACGTGAAGCCCAGGGTGGCGGTGTTCAACGACTGCGGCCACGACATCAACGGAGTCAACATCGGGCTGCGCAAGCTGCTGTCCGAGATGCGCGAGCGGGGCCGCGAGATCGAGATGGGCATCTGCGGCACGCCCTACCACGAGTGGGACGGCGATCCGCTCGAGAAGTCGGGCGGAGTGCACAGCTTCGAGCCGATCGGAGAGTTCGAGCTGCCCGGTTACGGCGGCGAGATGCGGATGGGTATCCCCTCGCTGGTGGACGTGATGGGCTACTTCGCCGATCAGAACGTCTCGGTGGTCCAGCTCTCCACCCCCGGACCGCTGGGCGCGGTGGGTCTGCTGGCGGCCAAGCTGATGGGGATCAAGTGCGTCGGCTACTACCACACCGAGATCCCGCGCTTCGCCGCGGAGATCACCGGCGACGAGACGGTCACCGAGATCGTGCGGCAGTGGACCGCGTTGTTCTACCGGCAGGTAGACGCGGTGGGAGTGCCGTCGCGCGCCGCGGCCGAGAGCGTGCGCGGGTACGGCGTGCCGGACGAGCGGATCAGGGTCATTCCGCGCGGGGCCGAGCTGGGCCGGTTCGACTCGAAAAAGCGCGATCCGCGCGTCTGGAGCCGCTTCGGGATGAACGGATCGAGCAAGGTGCTCTACGTGGGTCGCGTCTCGCGGGAGAAGGGGATCGACGTGCTGGTCGACGCCTTCCGGCAGGTGCGCCGAAAACGCCGCGACGCGGAGCTGGCGATCGTGGGCGACGGGCCGTTCCTCGAGGAGCTGCGCCGCGACAACCAAGGAGAGGGGATTTCTTTCCTCGGTTACCGGCGCGACGAGGAGCTGGCCGAGCTATACGCCTCGGCCGACGTCTTCGCCTTCCCCTCCGAGCACGACACCTGGGGCAACGCCGTGGTCGAGGCCCACGCCTCCGGGCTGCCGGCGGTGGTCGTCGATCGCGGCGGTCCGGCCGAGCAGATCACCGACGGCGTGGACGGATTGGTGGCGCCGGTCGGAGACGCCGAGTCGATCGCCGGCGCGATCGAGCGGCTGCTCGACGATCCCGAGCTGCGGCGCAGCATGGGTCGCGCCGGACGCCGGCGCGCCGGCGCTCTGACCTTCGAGGCAGCGGCGGACGCCGGCTGGCGCTTCTACATGGATGTGTGGGGACGAGAGCCGCGCGGCGCCACCCGCGCCGAGACCTCGCGTCGCTTCGCCGGCGGCCTGGCCCGCGCGGCCGCGGCGGTGATGGCTCCCCGCCTCGACTGACGAACCGGCGGGCCGGGCGGCGGCGGTTGGAAGTGCGCAGATTTCTCTACATCACTCCCTATTTCCCTCCGCAAAGCAAGGTGGGAGCGCTGCGGCCGCTCAAGTTCGCGCGCCACCTGCCCGACTGCGGTTGGGCGCCGCTGGCGCTCTGCGACCTGCGTCCCTCCGACGCGATGGACCGCGACCTGGAGCGCGCAGTGCCCGACTCGACGCGCGTGGTGCGCGACTACGGTCCCCGGGCGCGCGAGACCGAGCGGCGCTACCTGGCCGGCGAGCTGCCGGCTCGGTCCCGCGGGAAGAAAAGAAAGAAGAAGCGGATCGGGGCGCGGCCGCTGTTGCCGCGCGCGCTGACTCCGCCGCCCGAGTGGCTGCCGCTGGGCAGGCACTCGGTGGACATGCCGCACGCCCTGCGAGCTGCGCGCGGGCTGCTGCGCGCGGGCGGGCTGGAGGCGGTGGTGGTCAACTCCGATCCGTACGCCTCGCTGCTGGTCGGGTTGAAGGTGGCGCGCGAGTTCGATCTGCCTCTGATCTCCGATCTGCGCGATCCCTGGGCGCCCTGCGCCTTGCGCAGGCCCGGGCGGCCGGCCTTGCAGCGCCGGCTGGTCGATCGCTGGGAGAGGCGCGTGGTGGAGGGCTCGGCCCGGGTGGTGCTCAACACGGAAACGGCGCTGGAGGACTACCGCAGGCACTACTCCGATCTGCCCCCCGAGCGCTTCACCTTCATCCGCAACCACGGAGATCGCGAGCTGATCTCACTGGGCGAGCTCACCTTGCGCGAGGAGTTCACCCTGCTGTTCCTCGGCCGCTTCAGGAGGTTCGTCGAGGGCGGGCAGCTGCTGCGCGCGCTGGCCGAATTGCGCCGGCGCGGGCTGGACGCAAGGCGGATCAGGCTGGTCGTCTCGGGCGGCTTTCCCCGCGACGCCGAGGAGCTGGCAGAGGAGCTGGGCGTGCGCGAGATGATCGAGGACCACCCGTTCGTGCCCTACCGCCAGGTGGGCTCCTTCATGCGCTCGGCGGACTTGCTGGTCTCGCTGAGCCATCAGACGGACCAGCGCATTCCGGCCAAGACCTACGACTACCTGGTCTCCTCGCGGCCGATTTTGATGATCGCCGACAACCCGGAGATCGAGCGAATTGCGAAGGATGTGCCCGGGATCGCGGTCTGCCCGCTGGACGACGCCGCGGCCGCGGCCGACGCGGTGCAGGCCGAGATGGAGCGGGGCCGCCGCCGCGAGGTCGACCGAGACGCGGCGGGCTTCGACAGCGCCACCGCCGCCCGCGGTCTGGCCCGGATCCTGGACGAGGTCACGGCCTGAGAAGTGCGGGCTTGGCACACTTTGCGCCGCCATGTTGCAGCAACCAGAGACAGATTTACCAGTAATATCGAGCTGTTGTCTCCGGCGATTCGATGGCATGGAGCTTGCATTATCTGAATGGAAAGATTGTTTTCCCAATGGCGGGAAGGATAAGGAGACTGGGAGTTTGGCACAGCCTGCCTGCGTTGTGTAAGGCAGGCTCAGCAGCCCGAGACCGATACTGATTCTAGCAGCGACACCGACACGGGAAGTGTAGAGTCATCGATGCAGCTTTGTGAGGGCGGATTTCGCGATACCGACACCGGGCTGTGTTGGCAGGATCCTCCCAGCGAGTACGATTTGAACTGGTTCGAAGCCAGCGGAACAGAGGATCCCTACAGTAATCCAGAGGCAACCGACTACTGCGGCAGCGGCGAGTGGGGCGATCACACAGACTGGCGCCTACCAGATATCGACGAGCTCATTTCGCTGATGAGAGGCTGCATCGCAGGAGATGCAACAGGAGATTTGAGCTCGAGTATTTGCGGTGTGGAAGATCCCGGATGCCTCGAACAAGTCTGCGACAGCGATGACTGCGAATGGTGCACAGGCTGGTCAGGGCCTGGGCAAGGTGGATGCTACTGGGATCCCACGCTTATCGGTGGAAGAGTCTACCCCAGCGTTGCGAAAAACATCGAGATGAAACGCGCCAAGGTGCGTCAGCAGTGGACGAGCGGAGCGTTTTGAGGACGGAAGCGAACTCACCGTTGGAGACCATTGACCGTTCCTGCTCCTCTGTGGCGCTACGGTTCGTTGAGTCCTCAAAACGTGAGCACGGCCGCGGATGGCGTGCTTTGGCGCGAGCGACAGCGTTTTCAGCCGATGGCTTTTTGCAACGTTGGGGTCTACAACGGTGTCGACCTTGCACACGTACGTTGCGTTAGATGAATTCGAATCAACGTCTAAGATCGCTACACCGACCACTCGTCTAGCGCTCTTCCCCACAGCTCCCGCAGGGCGTCGACGTCGGGCTTCAGTATCTCGGCGAGCCGTGCGCGCAGCGCGGGGTCGAGCTCGGGCTTTTCCAGCGGCGTGGTGAACAGCGGCGGCAGCACGTGGCGCATCGCCCAGCCTCCCGGCAGCCTCTCCACCTTGCGCGCCAGCGCGTTGGGACGCCGCTTGCGGCTGGTGCGGTGGTAGACGCGCCCCAGCGCGCCGGTGTCGACCTCGGGCTCCACCTCCAGCGCCTCGCAGATGCGGCGCACCACCTCCAGCGGCTCGCGCGACAGCTCTCCCAGCTCGAACAGCAGCAGCTGCGAGCGGTCGTAGTGCTCCAGGAAGCGCCGGAGCTGGTAGTGGTAGCGGCTGGTCGTCACGTAGTTGTTGTCCTCCGGCTCGGCGAGCGCCTCTTCCAGGGAGCGCGTCTCGCGCCCGTTGGAGACGTTGTGCACGTAGTGCGAGACGATCCGGTCGATGGGATCTCGCATCACGTAGACGAGGGTCGCGTCGGGCAGCGCGCCGTGCATCCGCTCCGGCACGCCCGAAAAGAGCGGGTGCTTGCTGTAGTTGGGCGACGACTCGCCCCAGACCGGCAGGTCGTCGTCGAAGCGCGAGCGGTACCAGTCGAAGCCCCTGGACCAGTTCTTCTCCTCGATGAAGAAGTTGAGCTCCTTGAGCCGTGACATCGAGATTCGCGGGTGGGAGCGCAGGTAGTGGTGCAGGCTGGAGGTGCCGCACTTCATCGCGCCGATCACCACCAGCATCTTCCTGTCTCGTCGCTCGCTCATCGCTCAACCGCCAGCGGCCCCGGCTCCGGCCGCGCGGCGCGATGCATAGCACACCGCCCGGAACCGCGGCAAACCACGAGGGCCCAAAAAAGTCTTGATTTGAATACGAAAAACGATATAATTGAAAAATTCAGTTATACATATACGCGGCCGACGTCATCGGATGACCATTGTTCGTAAGAGGAGATTCCATGCTGCGTAGAAGCTCGATCGGGCTGGCCGCGCTTGCGCTTTTGGTTTTTGCCGGTTGCGATGACCGCCGGACCGATGAGCCGGACGGTTCTGCGGACACCGGCAGCGAGTCGGGCACGGATTCCGACACCGATACCGACACGGACACCGATACCGACACGGACATCGATACCGATACCGACACGGATGCGGACGCCGATACCGGCACGGGCACGGGTACGACCGGAGTTGGCGCGGTGGAAGGATCGGTCGTCCTCGAGGGCGAGGTGAGCCATGCCGGTGTCTCGATCGTGGTCGACGACACCTCTCTCACCGACGACAGCGACTCGACCGGAGCCTGGCACATTTCGGGGGTGCCTGTCGGCAACCACACGGTCACGGCCACGCTGGCGGGCTACGCCGAGCAGAGCTCGAGCCCGTTCGAGGTGGTGGCCGGGGAGACGACCGTCGTTCCGCCGCTGATTCT
>JAWOBP010000097.1:0-11281 GCA_046484285.1 Polyangia bacterium | reverse complement strand
GTGGGAGCGGGAGCGAATACCCGCCGCAAGCATATACCCGGATTTCAGCAGATCCAGGGAGTGGAGATCACTGCGGTGTGCAATCGCTCGGAGGCATCAGGGAAGCGGGTGGCGGACGACTTCGGCATTCTTCAGGTGCACACTGACTGGCAGGAGCTTGTCCATTCGGACCAGGTAGACGCCGTCTGCGTCGGCACCTGGCCTTACATGCACTGTCCGGTGGTCCTCGAGGCGCTCGCCGCGGATAAGCACGTGCTCACCGAGGCACGCATGGCCATGGACCTGGCCGAGGCGGAGCAGATGCTGGCGGCGGCGGAGCGCAGCGACAAGGTGGCAATGGTTGTCCCCGCACCCCTCTATCTGGCGTGGCGATAATAGACGCGTCCCCCGCGCCAGTCGTAGTCTGTGCGATCGAAGCAGTCCGCCGGATTGTCGCAAAAGGGGCTGTCGCAGATGCCGTTTTCGATCGCGGCCAGTATCTCGTCTTGCTCTTCGTACTGCTCGAGCAGGTGGTTCGACAGCATCACTTAGCCCAGCGAGCCGCCCTCGCCTCTCACCAGCTTGACCGAGTGCTCCCCGATGCCGGCCGTCGCCTCTCGTTCAGGTGCTCGATCAACTGGTGAAGGTGGTAGGCGTGAATCGTCCGCCAGCAGCGGCGGTACACCTCGTCGGCGGGCTCGCGCCCCGTCAGGTGGTCGATGTATCCCAGCAGCCCGGACTGCGCATACGCCTCCACCTGCGCCCCGGCGTCCTCCCATTCCGGCGCAGGCGGCTGCACCTGGGCGAGAAGGGTGTCGAATAGCTGCCAGCCGCGCTCGGTGAAACGAGTCGTGTCGTACACTCCCGTCGCCGCGATGCGACGCTCCGGGTCGACGAGCACCGCGTACTCGTCGAAAGATCTGGAGCTGTAGGCGACCGGCACCACGCCCTCCTCCAGGTCCCATGCAGAGATGCCGTACACCGTGTAGGAGGTCTCGTAGACCTGCGGCTCTCGCCCCACGTAGCGCGTGAAGCGGTTGTTCTCTCCCAGAACCTCGACCGTGTCCGTGCCCACGTAGCCGCACTGCTCCGTGGAGGTCAGCCCCAGCTGGTACGAGTACCAGAAGTCCCAGTACTCGACGATCAGCACCGGCACCTCCGACGACTCGATGTTGTCCAGCGCAGAGTAGCTCAGGTTGGGCGCGAACTCGGTGATCACGACCAGGTCGTAGACGCTCAGGTCGGTGGAGCCGTACACCTGGTAGTCGGCCTTGACGGTGACGTCGTGGCCCAGGTCGAGAAGGTGCGTCTCGATGTCGTCCTCCTGCTGGTACCAGCCGCCGGCGACGAACAGCACGCCCTCTTCACCTCGCGCATCGTCGCCTCCCTGTCAGTTGGTGCCGCATCCCCCGCGGATGGACGGCTGATTACCAACAGAATAGCTTTGCGACCGATGGGCTCGCAAGCGTTTTCTCGCGCCGGGCGGGCAGAAAGACGAGATCGTTTATCGTACCGGCTGCAAGATCAGCCCGAGCAGCGGACCTCACAGAAAAAAGCTACAGAGCGGATGGCTCACTTCCCGCCGATGTCTTTCTGGCCCGGCGGCGCGCAGCCGAGGGCGAGGCGTTCCAGCTCGCCGAGCGGATCGAGCAGGACCATCAGCAGCCCGCGGCAGAAAGGCGAGGAGACGTTTCGTGCGACGGCGCTCCAGGCCCTGAAGCGCAGCTCGCCGAGGATCGCGCCGGCCAGTGGGGTCCAGAAGAGATCCACCGCGGAGGGACGCTTGAACCAGCCCTCGATCGCGTACTCCCAGAATGCGGACGAGAGACCGGCGAACAAGGCGGCGACCACCGGGTCGTGTCCCCAGCCGCGGGCGGCGAGGTGCATCTCCGAGCCGTAGATCGGGTGCAGGGCGGCGTTGAGCCAGGCCGGATCTCCGTCGCTTTCGAATGCCGGTGACCCGCGCAGGTAGACGGGGCCCTCGGTCCAGGTCCGCTTCATCTGTGAGGCGGAGCCGGCCCCGCGCCAGGGGGCGAAGCCCTCGGGCCAGATTGCCGTCAGCCCGGCCAGCATCGCGGCGTCCACGACCGCCATCCTGACCAGCGGAACGGTCCAGCTCTTTTCGCACGTCTCGCTCCGCGGCCAATCCTCTCCGGCGGCGGCGGGCGCGGCGGACGACGCCGTCAGCGCCATCCCGAGCGCGAGCGCGAGGATCCGTCTCACGCCGGCCGGCTTTCCACCTGGACGGGAAACGGCTTGCTGGCCTCGCCGGTGTAGATCGAAACGTGGGGGAACGGGATCTCCACTCCCTTTTCGTCGAAGGCGATCTTGACCTGCTCGTACATGGAGGTCTTGAGCTCGAAGAAGTTGGAGGTGGCGGCCCAGGCCGAGAACTGGAACTCGAGCGCCGAGTCGCCGTAGCCCACGAAGAACAAGACGGGTTCGGGATCCGCGAGACAGAGGGGGTTGCGCTCCGCCACCTCGAAGAGGATTTCTCGCACGAGGCGCGTATCCTCCTTGTAGGCCACGCCGATCTGCATGTCGACGCGGCGGATCGGCAGGCGCGTCAGGTTCTCGACCTTTGATTTGAGCACCAACTCGTTGGGGACGCGCACCAGGACGTTGGCGAAGGTGCGCAGCTTGACCGAGATCATGTCAACGGACAGCACCTCGCCGGTGACTCCCTCGACGGTGATCACGTCGCCGATCTCGAACGGTTTTTCGGTCATCAGAAACAGGCCGCTGATCACGTTCGATGCCGATGTCTGAGCCGCGAAGCCGATCGCCACGGTCAGCACGCCGGCCGCGCCGAGCAGCACGGCCAGATCCACCCCCATCTCGTGGATCGCCCACAGCACGGTGACGGCGATGACGGCCCACACGATCAGCCTGCGCAGCATCAGCAGGTGCTGAGACGGAGCACGGCGGCGCCACAGCCGGCGTTTGAGCACGAACGCGAGGAGCAACCCGCCGAGGACGATCGCGGCGACCCTCAGCGCGAGACGAGCGGTTTCACCTGATAGCATCGATCCCAAGCTCGAGAGAAAATCGGACATGCTCATCACCTCCGCGAAAGGGAACTATTTGAAAATCGATCCGAAAGCTCGTATCGCCAGGTTGCCCTGCGGCCTCTCCCGCGGACCGCTGATCTTCTCCGGGGCGGCGGAGCCCGCGGCGGTCCGGATTCCTTCGCGCAGCTTCAGCTCGGCGAGATCCTGCGCATCGCCGCGGCGAAAGACGACGTCCTCGGTGCGAAGCCGGCCGTCCGCGGCCAGGAAGACGGAGAGATGCTTGACCGGAAGCTGCATGCGGTCGACGCGAATCGGGCTGCCGGCCTGGTTGTCCATCTCCACCTCGGTGATCGCGCGGTGAGGCAGCGCCGGAATCAGCTCGACGCTTGTTCGATACGTCGTTCGACTGGCGTAGCACAGCTCGCCCTGGCGCGTGTTGGGTCCGAACCAGGTATCGGAAGGACGGTAGATCGGGAGCTCTTCGAGCAGGTCACCGTCGGGCCGCTCCAGCCGCACCCAGAGCGGAGAGCTGACGAAAATAGCGGCCTTCTCTCCGGGAAGCACGGTCAGGGGCCTTTCGGAGCTGGTCACCACCGAGCGATCCGGCAGAGCCGGCACGAGCGCAATCTCCTCGGAGTCGTCGATCTGAGCCGTGCGCGCCGCCGTGCCCATCTCGAACAGCGCTGCTCGATCGGCAAAGGATTTTTCTGCCACTGTCACCTCGCTGGCGAACGGATCGTCAGCGGTCTGGCTGGCGACGCGCCACTCGTCCGCCAGGCGCTGCACGTGAAGTGTCAGCGGTCCTATCGTCCAGCGTTTCGCGGTTCCGGTCGGCACCCGGAAGACACCCCACCAGCAAACATTTTCTTTGTTCATCTCTCGACTCCAGTGTTTCCTCGACAGACCTCGGCGGAAATCGGGGTCAGCCGCACTCTCCGATGCACTCGCCGGGGCAGCTGCTCCCCTCCTCGGTCAGGTCGGTAATGCAGTCTCCATCGCAGAGTCCGTCGCAGGATCCCGCGCAGGATTCCGCGGTGTCATCGGGAGGCGGAGTGCAATCGCCGTCGCACTGTCCGCAGCAAAGCCCCTCGCAGTCGATTCCTCCGACCACGAACTTGCAGTAGCCGGTGCAGGTGCCGTCGCACTCCTCTCCGCTGTCGCCGCAGGAGACGTCCCAGCTGGTCGGGTCGGTGTCCGAGTCGGAATCGGCGTCGCTGTCGGAATCAGCATCGGTGTCGCCGTCGGCCCCGCCGTCCCCGTCGTCGACGTCGTCGATCTCGCGAGTACCCTCCTCGCCGCAGGACAGAGCTGCGGCGGCGATCAATACGGCGAGAAGCGGGTGTTTACCCCAACGTTGCGGTTCAAAGAGCATTTTGACCTCCTGCGTAGCGCGGTTTCACGTCTGATTATCCAGATCGCGGTCACTGCGTGCAAGGCCGCTTTCGGCTCGGGTGAAAATGGTTGGATCTTCTGGTCTCGACCAGGTCTTTTCCACGGCGACCGGGAAGATCTCCGAAAGGCAGGAGGTGGTGCTGCTGGCACGGACGCACCGCCAGTCGCCCGAGACGTATTGGTTTTTCAGCCCCGAGAAGGATACCCCGCGGCCGGAGTGGTAGGTGGGTGTTGGTCGCAATCAGTCGGCCAGGGATTCGCGGGCTCGCCTTGCGAGATCGGGCGGGGCGGACAGCAGGCTCGTGATCTTCTCCCACGCTTCGCGCGCCTCATCCTCGCGCCCCAGAGCGCTCAGAGCCGAGGCGAGCTGATCCAGCACCACCGCGTTCTCTCCGAACCTCTCGGCCAGGTCTTCGAAAATGATCAAAGCCCCCCTGGGATCGCCGTGCCTCAGCGCCGAGCTACCGCGACGAAACGCCGTTACCATCTCTATGTTGAGGCGCAAGCTCCTTTCCAATGCCTCGTCGTCGCAAAGCGAGCGCGCCCGCTCCAGGACCTCCAGCGCCCGGTTCGTCTCTCCGGTGCGGTACAGCGTCCAGCCCAGGTAGCCGAGCAGCTCCGGATCGTCGGGGTGCTCCTCCAGCAACGAGCGCCAGATCTCCAGCGCGCGATCGGTGCGCCCCGTCTCCACCGCGTCGATCGCCTCGGAAAACAGCAGCGTCCGCTCGCTGCACCCCGCCAGCTGGCAGGACACAAGCCAAAGAGCGATGACGGGACAAAGCGCGAAAGAGCGCCTCGAAAGGCGAGCGACGCGCTTTGTCGATTTGTTCGAGCGTCCCACGGAGCACACAGTTTGTCCCGAGCCGGGAGCAACGTCAACGCCGTCCATCGAACAGCAGCTTCTCCTCCACGCCCAGCTCCAGGGCCACCCAGCGCGCGATGTTCTGGTTGAGCCAGTTGGGCTGGTGGGCGTCGGAGCCGATCACGAACTCGAAACGATCCAGGTAGGGGGCATAGCCGGACCTCCAGTCGCCGCGCCAGACGTAGCGGTTGTTGATCTCCACCAGGCACTCGCCTGGTACCCGCGACAGATCGGTGCCGATCACCAGCGGGTGCGCGATGATCACCGGCTTGCCGGTCGCCAGCAACCGTTCCGCCCCGCGGTAGCTGGCCGCGTCGTCGTAGCAGTGCATGATGTAGTACTCGACCTCGACCTGCTCGGCCGCGTCGATCCAGCCCGCGCCGTCAACCTCGACTCCCACGTGGAACCCGCGGGCCAGCGCCTCGGACCGATAGAGCTCGAACGCGCCGTCCACGAGAAAATCCAGGTGGTCGCTCACCCCCTGCACCTCGGCCGGGCGGAAGCGCGCCACCGTGTCCATTGTCTGCTGGGGCGATATCGCCGTGTCGCCGGTGGAGAAGACGGTGTGCACGTGCAGATCCTGGGGAACGCGCACCGGAGTGGCGCAGGTGGGAATAGACCTGTAATTTTTCATGATCCGCCTCCTTGTCCAACTTGTACAACATATTGAAAAGATGGGCACGATCGAGAAAAGCGACCGCGACCGCGACGACGGTCAAGCTGCGGTTTGCGAACGAGCTTGCCTATCGCTTTCCGTCGTGGCAGTCTCGTCAAGGTCGACTGTATTTTTTCGACTTTGGCTTTCGGAGCGATCTTGCCCAGGGACAGCAGAAAAACCAAGGCCCAGCTACTGGAGGATATCAGGCTGCTTCGCGCCCGAGTCGCCGAGCTCGAGGCCGCCGAAGTGGAGGCCGAGGTGCCGGAGAGCGCCGAGGTCTACCGGACTCTGGTCGAGGCCGCTCCGGATGGGATCCTGCTGCTGGACTGGGGCGGCTATATCCTCTCGGCCAATCGCTCGGCCGCGGCGCTCGCGGGGTTCCAGGATCCCAAGGACCTGCTGGGCAGGAACTGCTTCGATTTCGTCCCCCAAAAGATGCGGCGCCACTTCGCCAATCGCCTGCGTCTCATCGCCCAGAATTCCAAGACCGAGCCGGTCGCCCACCAACTCGTGCGTCCGGATGGCTCGGTGCTCGATGTCGAATCGAGCGGGCTGGTGATTCGCGAGGAGGACGGCACTCCGCGCGCGATGGTGGCGATGCTCCGGGACGTCAGCGACAGGCGCCGTGCCGAGCGCGAGGCCGATCTGATCCGCCTGGCGGTGGATGCGGCCGGAGACCCTCTTTCGCTGGTCGACGAGGACGGTCGTTTCTTGTTCGTCAACGAGGCGGCGTGTCGCTCCACCGGCTACACGCGCGAGCAGCACGACGACTTGAGGATCTGCGACATCAACCCCGAGCTGACGCCGGAGAAGTGGCGGGGATTCATGGCCGAGGTCGCTCGCAGGGGCCGCGTGAAACGGCTGACCCTCCACCGCGCTCGCGACGGAAGCGAGGCCGAGGTGGAGCTGATCGCAACTCACGTGGAGCTGGACGAAGGGGATGCGGTCTGCACGATCGTCCGCCCGGCAAGGCGGGCATTCGAACAGGAGTAGCGGGGCGAATCTGTTGTGACCCGGGGCGCCACATTGTATGCTGACTCCGTGATTTCAACCGACCTCGCCGCGCCCGTTCGAATCATGGGCGTTGTCAACGTGACTCCGGACTCGTTCTCGGACGGGGGCCGCTACCTCGATCCGGAGCGCGCCGTGGGCCGCGGGCTGGAGATGATCGAGCAGGGGGCCGAAATCGTGGACGTGGGCGGCGAGTCGACGCGACCGGGAAGCCGTCCGGTCGGCGATAAAGAGGAGATGCGGCGGGTGATCCCGGTGATCGAGAAGCTGGCCGCAACCGGCGAGGCGCTGATATCCGTCGATACGACCAAGCCTTCCGTGGCGCGTGCGGCGCTGGAGGCCGGTGCGGGAATGATCAACGATGTTTCCACGTTGCGATACGGAAGCGAGCTGGCCGAGACGGCGGCCGCGGGCGGAGTCGAGCTGGTGGTGATGCACTCCCGCAAGAGGCCGGCGGACATGCAGGAAGATATCTTCTACGAAGATGTCGTTCGGGACGTGTCCGACGAGCTGAGAAAGGCCGCGCGCCGGGCGGAGCGGGCCGGCGTTCCGCCCGAGAGGATCTGGATAGACCCGGGAATCGGGTTCGCCAAGACCGACGAGCACAACGTGGAGCTGCTGGCCCGGATCGGGGATCTCACCGCCCTCGGTTATCGAGTGATCGTGGGCCCTTCGCGCAAATCCTTCATCGGTCGCCTGACCGGTGCGCCGGTCGGCGATCGGCTGGGAGGCACGGCCGCGGCGGTGGCGGCCGCCGTGATGGGCGGCGTGCGGGCCGTGCGCGTGCACGACGTGGGAATGATGAAGCAGGCGGCCGCAATCGCCCGCGAGATCGCGATCAGACGGGTAGCCGCTCATGCCTGAGTTCATGAGCAACCTGGTGGATGATGCCGGCGCGCAGGGGACGCTGGCCTGGATCTCCGCGGTGTTCGATCTGGTGATCGTCTTCGCGCTGGTCTACATCACGCTTCTGTTGATCCGCGGGACGCGCACCGTGCCGATGGCGCTGGGGCTGCTGATCCTGTTCGTCGTCTACCTGCTGAGCCAGGTCGCGGGGCTGACCACCACCTACCTGTTGCTCGACCAGTTCATGTCGGTGGTGGTGATCTTCGTCCTTATCATCTTCCAGGACGACATCCGGCGCGCGCTGGTACGAGTGGGCAAGTTCGCCTGGTTCTCCAAGGCTCGCGAGACCCAGGTGGTCGAGGAGGTGATCCGCGCGGCCGGACAGCTCGCCAAGAAGCGGATCGGCGCGCTGATCGTGTTCGAGCGGGACGCCTCGCTGGAGGAGTTCATCATCGAGGGCGGCACGCGCATCGACGCGGCGGTCACGCACGAGTTGCTGCACACGATCTTCGTACCGGCCTCGGAGAACCCGCTGCACGACGGCGCCGCAATCATCGGAAACTACCGGATCAGGGATGCGGGCGTGTTCCTGCCGCTTTCGGCCAATCCCAGGCTGGACAAGGTGCTGGGCACACGCCACCGGGCAGCGCTGGGCATTACCGAGGAGACCGACGCGGTCTCGGTGGTCGTTTCCGAGGAACGGGGCACGATCGCGCTGTGCTTCGAGGGGCGAATGAGCAGGAACCTCGACCAGGCCGCCCTGCGCAAGGCGCTGCTGGGGCTGTTCTCCACGGCGAAGACCCAGCTCAGGCGCGAGGCGGCCAAGGAGCGCGAGAGCAAGAAGCCGGAACGAACAGCGGATCTGAACGAGAACGGCGAGGAGACGGGATCGGACTCGGAGAAGGGGAACTGAAGCTGACCATGGGCGAGGTGAGCAGACGCATGAGGCGAATCGCAGGGCGGGCGGTGACCGAAAACCTCGGTCTCAAGCTGGTCGCGCTCGTGGTTGCGGTCACGCTGTTCACACTCGTGCGTTTCCAGGAGAAGGTCGAGCGCTGGGTCGACGTGGAGGTCAACGTGCGCCGGCCTCCAGCGTCCTCCGGAGTGGTGCTGACCTCGGACACGCCGGACACGCTACGCGTCTCGCTGCGCGGGCGCCGCTCGCTTGTTCGCGAGGTCAAGCAGGGGGAGCGCCCGCAGGTGGTGATGGACATGAGCGAGAACACCGAGGCGGGCTCGTTCACCTACTTCTTCGAGCCCAAGATGTTCGACTTCCCCTCGAGTGTGGAGGTGGTGGACATCAACCCGCAGTCGGTGATCGTGCGCACCGAGAAGCTGGTTACGCGCAAGGTCCCGGTGCGCGCCAAGACCACCGGCCGCCTCCAGCCCGGCACCGAGCTGGCCGAGGAGCCGGAGGTGAGACCCTCCGAGGTGACCGTGGCCGGACCGGCCTCGCTGATGCGCGCGATCAACGAGGTGCACACCGCGCACGTCGACGTGGAGGGGCTCGGCGCGGGCGAGCACGAGACCCAGGTTCCACTGCACCGCCGCGAGGGTCTCGAGTACAGGGTCAGCGGAGACATCGACGTGACGTTGCGGGTCCGCTGGCGTCCGGGCCAGCGCATGCTCTCCGGCCTGCTCGTGCGGGTCGAGGGAGAGGCGGACGTGGCCGAGATCAAGCCCGGCGAGGTGGCGGTCTCGCTGGTGGGAGCGCAGGTCAAGCTGGACAGGCTCGATCCCGGCGAGGTGGTTCCCAAGGTCGAGATCGCGGCCGAGGATCTGAGCGGCGGGGAGCCGCTGCGGGTCGACGTGGAGGTCGAGGGGCTGCCCGAGGGCATCGCGGTCAAGTCGATCGTGCCGGCGACGGTCCAGGTCGTGCCCGAGAAGGGCGAGCAGCGGCCCAGGGTGCGCAAGGCCGCGGGCGGAGCTCCCTGACCCGGGAGTTTTTCTTGGCAGGCGGGCGCCCCGGGGCTATCGTGTGAAGCTCGATCGGATCGAGACAGGGAGGAGCCTTTGATGCGATTGAATGCTGCGCTGCAAGGACTGGCGCTGGCAGCCGCGCTCGCGGTCGCCTCGAGCACGGCTGCGGCACAGCAGGCGGGGGACGGCCAGGGCGTGGACAGCAACCTGCTGTGGCCCACGCCCGGACCGAGCCACTACGTCACGCTGCAATCCAGCGACATCGTCGGCAACCTGGGCGTGGCCTTCGGCGCGTTGTTCGGCTACTACCGCGATCCGCTGGCGGTCACGATCCACGATCCGGTCACCGGCTCCGAGGACGACGATTGGGTCGTGGAGTACGCGGCCACCGCCGACTTCATGTGGGCGTTCGGAATCCTGGACGTGCTGCAAGTCGGCCTGGCGCTGCCAGTGGTGCTCGATCAGGGCGGAGTGGGCGCCACGCCGTTCCAGCCGGCCGGGACCGACTCGGCCACCTACGAGCTGGCCAGCTCCGCGCTGCGCGACATGCGGGTCGACCTCAAGGCGCGCCTGCTGGGCGGCAACGCCGAGGAGCCGGACAGGCGCGGCTTCGGCCTGGCGCTCGACGCCGGGATGAGCGTGCCGACCGGAGACGAGCTCAACTTCGCCGGCGACGAGGAGTTCGTCTTCATGCCCACGGGAATCGTCGACTACCACGACTGTTGTATCTCGGCCGCGCTCAACTTCGGCGCCAGGCTGCGGACCGCGAAGAGCAGGCTGGCCGACCTGAGCGTGGGTCACCAGGGGACCGCCGGGCTGGGCGTGACCGGTCACCTGCTCGACCGGCGCCTGCTGCTCTCGGCCGAGGGGGTCGCCTTCGTGGAGTTCGACGGCTTCGACAGGGTCGGTTTCGAGTACCGCGGCGCGGCGGGCTGGGTGCCGGACGAGGCCAGGGCGGTCACGCTCTGGTTGGCGGGCGGGTCGGCGGCGGGCACAGGCGATCTGCTCGGCACGCCTTCGATGCGCTTTCTGCTGGGTCTGACCTACGCTCCGGGCCCGGAGGATCCGGTTTTCGGCATGTGAGGGAGAGGTGATGGTTTTTTTCGATCGAGATCGACGGCGCCACGGCGCCGCTCGCGAAGTTTCGGCGTTCGGGCTGGTCGTGTGCCTGGCCGGAGCGCTGGCGATCTCCTGCACCTACAAAAACGAGGCGTACGAGGACGGCGAGGAGCTGTGCTGCAACGGCAAGGACGACGACGGCGACGGCCTGGTCGACTGCGAGGAGCAGGAGTGCCAGGACGAGTCCTGCTGCCAGGACGCCGGAACCGACGCCGACGCGGACGCCGACGCGGACTCGGACACGGACGGGGACACCGACACCGATAGCGACACCGATGCGGACACCGATGCGGACACGGATACCGACACGGACACGGATGCGGACACCGACACGGACACGGACACGCTGGTGCCCAACGGCGGAGCCTGCGACGGAGACGAGGACTGCCTCTCCGGTCACTGCGACAACGAGATCTGCTGCGACGAGGGAACCTGCTGCGTCTCCACCGACCAGGATCAGTGCCAGCCCTACGTCTGCGACAC
>JAWOBP010000059.1:0-3483 GCA_046484285.1 Polyangia bacterium | reverse complement strand
CTGCACCGCAAGGCGGTGGAAAGACTGCTGCGCGAGGACAGACGGCGCCTGAGCCTGGTGGACTGCGCCAGCTTCGAGCTGATGAGCAGCCGCGGAATCGCGGAGGCCTTGACCCTCGACGAGCACTTCCAACAGGCCGGCTTCGAGCGAATTTGACAGATCTTGTTCAGGGTCCCTGACACACTGAACAGGACTCTCTCGAACGAGAACGCATTGCCACCCCTTTTGGTTCGGATGTTTATAAACATACTCTGGCGCTCGAGGCAACAACGTATTTTCCCTCGCTCGGTCCGGGCCGGTCTTCTTTTCGTCGTCCCCGCGGAGGCGGGGACCCATTCCACTCGTGGAGCAGCTGGAACGACGCGCGAGAGGCACTATTCGAGAGCGGCCAGGGCGGCGTCGTAGTCGGGCTCGTCTGTGATCTCAGGCACCTGCTGCGTGTATGTCACACGATCGTTCTCGTCGAGCACGATCACCGCTCGCGAGTAGAGCCCGGCCATCGGCCCGTCGACGATGTCGAGGCCCCAGTCCGCTCCGAAGGTGGATCTGAAACCGGACAGCGCCTCGGCGTCCGCGATTCCCTCGGCGCCGCAGAAGCGGCCGTGGGCGAACGGCAGATCCATCGAGATGTTCAGCACCGCGACCCCGTCCCGGCCGGCCGCTTTCTCGTTGAAGGCCCGCACCGACGCCGCGCAGACCGGCGTGTCCAGACTGGGGAAGACGTTGAGCACCTTCTTCTTGCCGCGGTAGTCGGCGAGCGACACGGCGCTCAGATCGGGCCCGAGCAGCTCGAACGAAGGAGCCTCCGCTCCCTTTGCCGGCAACGATCCGGAAGTGTGGATCGGGTTGCCCTGCAGCTTGATCTCGGTCATCTCTGCTCCTTTTGTCGTATTGTTCGAACGGTATCGAGGAAAGCCTGACCCGAAACCGAGGGGCTGTCCAACGCGGGAAATGATTTCGAAAAGGGTCGAATTAAAGCGGCGGCAGGAGGCGGTCCACGCTCACGTCCACTTCGGCCGGCACTCCCTCCTGCTCCAGCGAGAGCGTGCGTACTTCCTCGGGGGCGCCTCTGAGCAGCAGCCGAATCTCGTCGAGAGAGAGGGCGTCCAGCGGCTGGCCGTCGATCGCCGTCATCACGTCTCCGGTCGCGACTCCGCCGTCGAAGGCGTCCGACGGCTGGAAGACCATGTCCACCACCACCTCTCCGGCGTCCCGCATCACCTCGATCCCGACCCGATCCCACTCGCCGGACGGCACGTGCGACAGGTCGTCGTAGGGAAACAGCTCGAAGCGCCCCTCGCAGCCTCGTACCGAGACGAAGAAGCGGCGGTAGACCGGAAAGCCGACGAAGCCGTCGACCTCGACTCCCAAAAGCTCGAAGACCTCGGCGAGGTGGAAGTCGTCCGGCACGACCACCGCCCAGCTGTCGCTCACCTGCTGGCCCGCCAGAGTCAGCGACGGGAGGCGCACCACGGTTCCCGGATCCGACCCGTAGCTGGTATGCCAGACGTAGCCCTCGACCCCGCTCTCGAGCACCGCCGGATCGACCGCCGACTCGGTGACGATCGTCACTCCCGATCCGGTGTCGGCGACCAGCCGCACCGGCGTCTGACCGATCTCGACCGTCACCATCGGCAGGCCCTGCTCGAGCTCGTACTCCAGCTCGATCGCGTCGGCCTCGCCGAACCCGGGTGGCGGCTCGTACGGCAGGCCCGCCCCGATCGTGGCGGTCTCGTCCGCGTAGCCCAGGCCGAAGAAGAAGCCGGCGAACAGCTCCTGGCCGATCAGACCCGCGATCGGCACGCCGATGTGATCGACGGCCGCGGACAGATCGCCGGCCAGCACCTCGTAGTCCTCCAGGACCAACCCCTCTCCGAAATCGATATCGACCTCGCCCACGCCGTTCGACACCGCCGCCAGCAGGGTCTCCTCCACCGTGGTGCGAGCCGCGCCGGTGTCGATCACCAGGTGGTGATCGTCCCAGCCGCCGTCCAGCCCCACGGGAAACAGCACCTGCCCGTCGAGCGGAATCAAAGCGTCGCGCAGCGGTGGAAACGGAATCGCCTCGGCCGTGCAGGTGCCGGTCTCGGTCTCCGTGTCGGTGTCCGAGTCGGCATCGCTGTCGCTGTCGGCGTCCGAATCCGCGTCCGAATCCGCGTCGGCGTCGGCGTCGGCGTCCGATCCGCCGTCGCCGTCGCCGCCCCCGCCGTTCCCGCAGCTGGCCAGCGCGGCCGCCAGCACCACCGCGATCGTCGGCCAAAAAGGCGATCCGCTCGTCGAAAAGATGGCATCGATCTTCATTTTTCCCTCCAGAATGGACAGATCTCGCGTTATCATTATAGGGCATGGAATGTCGAAGAAAGCATCTAAGGTGCCGAGTTTCCGTGCTGGGCCGGGTGCGCGACTTCAACGGCGAGTGGCTCTCCGCCAGGAGCGAGGATCTGAGCGAGGGGGGCGTGCGGCTCTGCATCGATCTCCCCCTGCTCGAGGGCTCTCCGGTCGACGTCGAGCTGCGCCTGCCGTGCGACGGCAACGGCCGGGGAGATGAGACGCTGTTTTACTCTCGCGGCCAGGTGGTGTGGTGCACCGAGGACATGGACGTCGGCTTCCAGGCCGGCATCCGCTTCTCGTCGGCCCCGGCCGAGACCGTGGGCGAGCTGAGAAGCTTCCTCTCGTCGGTTGCGGCCTGAGACGGAAACGAGGACGATCGGCTAGTGCCTCGTCAACCCGACGATTTCGGGTACGGGGCGAGAGATCATCGGCGAGGCCAAGGAACGACGACGAAGGACTGGCGGCGCCAGTTCGAGGAGGAGTGACGCAGGCATCGTCGATGAGGGCCGGCCCGACCCGGCATTGTGGGGTTGACGAGGCACTAGTAGCACGTCCACGCTTCAAGATCGGGTCTCAAGCTCGGGTGTCAGACACCAAGAACAAACAGCGGCGGTGTTCGCCGGCCGAAGCACTTCCGGCCGGGCTGCCGCCTGACATCTCGGCTGTCCGCGCCCCGAATCGGCCTCAAGCTCGGGTGTCAGACACCAAAAACAAACAGCGGCGGTGTTCGCCGGCCGAAGCACATCCGGCCGGGCTGCTGCCTGACATTTCGGCTGTTCCCGCCCCGAATCGGCCGCCGGCGGCCGGTTCTCGCCCCGGCTCGCTCCCCGATCTCGTCCGTTTTCTGCTGGAAATCCGGCTTCGGGCGCACCCCGGCGCCCGGCGCCGTCTTGCGCGGCGTCACTCCCCCCTTCGCCCCTGCCGATTCAACCCGTCTAGACGTACCCCCTCCAGTACCGGTGCTTGGGCCTGTAGGGCTCGATGATCGGCGGCCTGAACGTGCCCGCCGGAAACTCGCGCCAGTAGTCCCCGGCCAGGTAGTCGCGCGACGCCTCCCGGTGCTCCCGCTCTGTCTCCCTGATCCGCTCCTCGCGCAGCTTCTTCAGCTCCGGGTCCGAGGCCAGCACCCGCGGGATCGGCCCGCTCTTTTCC
>JAWOBP010000028.1:0-9012 GCA_046484285.1 Polyangia bacterium | reverse complement strand
CTTGCCCTCGTGGCCGCGCTGAGCTCCGCGCTCGCTTCTTTTTAGGCTTCTTCTTGCGCTTCCTCTTCTTTACCTTCGCAGAAGTCCCATCGCTCGACGGCGGGTTGGAGGAATTCGTCGAATTCGTATTCAGTTTCTCTTCCAGCTCGGCGACCCGAGCCCGAAGCCTCGCATTCTCTTCTCGAAATGCTCTGTTTTCTCTTTCCAGTATCTGGATGCGGAGCAGAGCTTGCTCCAGCTGCTCTTGCAGCTTCTCGTTGGACGCCAGAAGCTCTTTCTCGAGGCGCGTCATGGCCCCACGAGATCATGCCCGACGCGATCTCGCAAGCGGAATCAACCAACGATCTCGGCAAGATCAGCACTTTTTTCGACCCGATCATCAACAATCAACCCGATCCGCGGGATCAACCCCCTGAACGGTTACGATGTACGAAGCCGCCTTGCCCTCCGCGCTGTCATCGTGGGTGATCTCCACGTCCTCCAGCCACTGGTTGCCGAACGCGTCGTAACCCGCGTACTCGTATCCGGGAACGTGGCGCTTCAACCTGGTGCCCCACCCGCCTGGCGTGCGGGTCCGCCGCTCCAGCAGGCAGTCGCCCGGCAGCTCGATCCCGTCGACATCCACCGGCGCCGCTCGACAACGTGTGGTAGTCGCCGTTGTAGAAAGAAAACGCAACCTACCGCAGCCCATCCGGCAGGTCGAACACGAAGATCGCGTTGCCGCCCTCGAGGGTCTGCATGTCCACGAAGACCCTGTCGCCCCAGACGCGCGGGTGGACCTTGGGCCTGCCTGGGAGACTGGTGATCCGGGCCTCGGTCTCGGTGGCCAGATTGTAGCCGTAGATCTCCACGTTGTCGAAGTCGTTCTTGTCCTGCGGGTCGTCGCAGTGGCGGTAGTCCTGCCACACAACCACGTCGCCGTGCACGTCCGGGTAGGCCGCGATCGCAGCGCCGTCGGTGATCTGGGTCGTGTCGCCGGTGCCGAGATCCTTCACAAAAATCGCGCAGTGCTCCCAACTCCCGGTGGGCTCGCCTGCGCCGAGGCGGAAGTCCTGCCAGACGACTAGGTCTTCGTGGATGCGGGGGAAGATCTGGTACTCGTCGTCGTCGGTGATCGGGAAGGGCTGCTTTGTGTCGAGGTCGTAGGCGGTGATGTCGTCGGGAGGGCTGGTTGTATCTATGCAAACGATACGATTTCCCCACACTGAAATCCCAAACGAACAATCATTGAGGGGCTCGCCTTCCGACGGCCAAGGCTGCTCGCGGAGGCATGCAGCGAGTACACTGGAAGCGCCACCACAACTTCCTCCCGAGTCCGAAGCGATGCGACTATCGTACACATCGAATTCCGGAATCCACGAAGGTCCCTCAGGGCTTTCGTCTGTTTCCCAGATAATCTCCTGAGTGAAGTTCTGGAGATCTGTATGAACATAGGAAATTCTCTCAAACCCGGTTTCCAATATCCAAAGATAATAGACCACGCTGCTGTCGAATATTACCGGGGAGTGAGTCCCATTCTGTCCCGGTATAATGGGGTGGTCAGGATACACATCTGGAATCGACAGTCCTTTTTTCTCTTCTGTGTCGATCACTTGAATTCGTTTGGTCGATAGCTCCATGAAAACCAAATGGTCATCCCACACGTCCCATTCCCGAGGTTCTATGTGCTCCGTGATCGCAATCTGCTCGCACCCTGGCCCGCAGTCCTCGCCTGGGGGGAGATCCTCCCAGTCCCAGGGGCCGGCGTCGGTCTTGTAGGTTCCGGTCCCGGTGTCGATATCGGAGTCCATGTCACCGCCCGAGTCCGGGCCGCCATCGGGGTCGGCGCCGGGGCCCGAGCAGCTCGAGCAGGCGCCAACGAGCAGCCCCGCGAGGAGCAGCCCGGCCAGCGGCCATTGTGCGCGTGCCCTACTCATCGCCCCAGACCTCGTACACATTCTGCCAGCGTCGCACCCTCGAGGCGAGATCCTCCCACAGTGCACGGCCCTCGACCCAGCTTTGCAAATCGTGACCGCCGCGCTTCTCGAGCCCGTCCTCCCCGTCGTGGACGCTCTTCTCGCCCAACCCGGAGAGGTAGGTCCAGCGACCGTCGACCCGCATGGAGTCGTAGAGCAGGCCGGCCAGCGGGACTCGGTCCAGCTCCGCGGGGCTATCGGGAACGTCCAGCGAGTAGCTCCGGAGGCTCAGGGGCGTGAGCACTGTCAACCGCCGGTCGCGCACGTTCACGCCCACGTCCAGCGCGAGCGCGCCCAGACCCAGTCGCCCAACTTCATCGGGCGCGGTCGGATCTTCGATGCTCAGCACGGTGACTCCGAAATCGTCGGCAAGATAGAGAGCCGCGTCGAGCGCGGCCATGCCGAGTACCGGTCCGTAGCTCGCATAAAAAGCCACCTCTACAGGATCGGCGGGATCGGCCAGCGAGAGCACGTGCACACCACCCCATGAGCCAACGTAGAGGTAGTCGTCGCGCATCTCGACGTCGAAGCTCCAGTCCGGACCGCCGCACCAGAGGCAGTCGCCCGGCAGCTCGATCTCGTCGACGTCCACCGGCGCCAGGGGATCGCTGATCACTGCGAGGTCGAAGGTGTAGAGCGTCGCGTCGGTCAGCACGTAGCTGAATCTGCTACCTTCGGCCGCGAAATCGACGATCCACTCCCAGCCCGCGGGTGACCACGACGCGATCGGCTGCTTCTCCTCGAGAAACGGAGCAGCGCAGAACAGGTCCCCGCCGGGGCCGGCCGGGCAGACGAAGCCGCCCAGCTCGGCGTACCAGGCGTCCGACTCGCGGCAACGCTTCGCCGTCTCGGGCTCGGGCACACCGTCGCCGTCGCAGTCCACGGCCGCGGGCTCGGCTCGCTCTCCGGCAACCTGCTCCCACGCTTTCTCACCCGGCCCGGTCGTGAAGTAGAGATCCAACCCGTTGTCGCCGTCCGTGTACAGCGTAACGAAATCTCCGCGCGCGGACGAGAGCAGCGCCCGCCTCTCCGACAGGCGTGGCGATCCGAAGCCCTCGCGCTCCTCGATCCGCAGCGACCACTCACCGGTGCTCGTGTTCAGCTCCCAGAGGTCGCCACGCAGCGTCGCGGCCCCGTCGGTACCTCCGTAGACGAGCAGTTTGCCGATGCCCTCGTCGCAGTCAGGCTCGAAGAAGCAGGTCGACGCGAACCGCTCTCGACCGCCCGGCCCGGCCTCGAGATCTCCTACAATCTCGACCGCGCGCTCGTCCAGTCGGTAGACGATCGTGTTCATCGAACCGTCGCCACGGAGTCCTCCGAGAAGGTAGGCGTCCCCGCCGCAAGCTGCGAGCGAGAATCCGGACAGCGCGGGCAGCCCGGCTAGCGGTGTCAGCTGCTGCCATTGGCTCGTCGCGAGGTCGAAGGCCCACATGTCGCCGAGCGCCTCACCCGCGGCTCCCTCGCCGCCGAGCAGCAGCAACCGTTCTGTCTGCCCGTCGAACACCATCCCGGCTCCGCTCCTGGGCGGCGGGGAGTTACCGGCAGGAGGCGTGACATCGGTCCACGCGATGTAAGGAGTCCCCTCTCCGTCCACGCCGGCGTAGCTCCCGAGCCATAACCTGCCGTCCTTGGAACCATCGGAGAGCTCGCCGCCGAACAGGGCGATCCCCGAGGAAGTCGGGTAGGAACCGTCGAACCGGGCCAGGCTCCCGGGGACCCGAGCCGCGGCGAAGCCCGTGGTGGTGGGCGCGCCCGCGGGACCGGCGGCAACGGAGTAGCCTATTGCCGACGGCCCGAGCCCGTGCGGGTCCGCGAAGACAACCATGATCCCGGCGATCGCCGCGTCGGCACCGAAGCCGTCGCCCGGGTACGCGTATTTTCCGATGACTTCCCCAGCGGCGTCGCTCAGCGAGTACAGCACGATGGCGCTGCCTCCCAGCAGGTCTCCATCGACGGGTTCGCCCAACCCGCCGGCAATCTCGTCGACCGGGGTCACCAGCTCCTCGAACGGGATATCATCCAGGGGGGTGGGCCAGCTGAACTTCAGGATCGGGTTGGGTACCCCGTGCGGGATCGGTAGCTCGAACGTATCGTAGAAGTTCACGGTCGCGCGGAGAGTATTTGGGTACCCTACAGCATCACTCTCCGCACGGATCCACACGAACCCCCTGCCCGGCGCCTCCTTGAACGGTAATCCGTCGCCCGCCTGGACGTCGCGCCACCAGAGCTCATTCTGCCAGTCCCAGTAGGTCGTGTGCTCGTTGAAGAGGCAATCGTAGTCGGTCTTCCTTGGAGTGCAGTGATATGCTTCGAGCCCTGTCTGCTCGTCAGGTTGCACGTCCGACCAGTCATTGCTGTACCAAGGGCAGTCAACACGCAGCTTGTGGTCTGCATCCGGCACAGAAACGGGCTCCAACTCCGATAGTTGCGGCGTGCTGTTCGTCGAGGCGATGTGCCAGCGTTCGTGCAGGAAGTGAACCTCGTAATCGTCTGCTGGGTCGGCTTGGGTGCAGTTGTACTGGGTGCATTCACTCCAGGAGTAGTCACCCACTGCCAGTGGGTTCATGCAGTCACACCACCGCACCTGTACATCGTGCGTTCCCTCGCCGATCGTGCGGTAGTGCACAGGGATCAGGCTCGGCGTCTCGGTCCAGAGCATCGCATTGCTGCCCTTGGATGCCGCGGAGCCGACGCCGGCCCCGTGGAAGCGGATGCACGGCGTGGGATCGCAGGCGTCGCCCCAGCCGTCGCCGTCGCAATCGTCCTGGTCGGGATTGAATTCGCACGGGCAGTTGTCCAGTGATCCCGAATACCCGTCTTCGTCCTGATCGGTGGCGTTGGCCCAACCCGAGAGATCGGGGCATTCGTCACAGGCATCCGAGATCAAGTCGCCGTCCTTATCGTAGGCAGCTGGTGACGGAAGCAAGGGGTTGCATGAGAACCAGAAAGCCGAAAGGAATGATGTGGTCTCCGAGTTGAAAGGAGCGTGACAGAACCCTTCGTAAGCAGAACATCCATAGGGGTCATGCCAGGCAAGATGAAGCGTACTACCCTCGTAGAAATACCCGATTATCAGAACAGCGTGCAGCCCGAGACCAGGAGTCGACATTGTCGCGACGACGGGCCGGTGTTCATCGATCGAGGCGACCACGGATTCGACCGTCGCAGCTGCGCTGAAAGATCCGCTAGTGACGAAGCTGAGCGGCCCAAATAGCGACCCGAGTTCTTCAACGATCGCCTCGTTCATGGAAACGTCCTCGACAAAGTAATCGACCCGGCATGTGTCGAAATTATCTGGTTCGCAGCAATCCACTCCGAACAACTGGCTGGCGAAGCTGCACATCCTTGTCGAGCAGACGTTCCGAAAGGCACTGGGATGACGGTGAAACAGCCAGACTGACTCGCACACTCCATAGTCACCGCAGTCTGAGTCAATATTGCAGGGCTGATCTGTAAACTCAGCCGGAAGACCAGATACCGGATTGGCGAACTCGTAATCCAGATAGTTGGCGAGGCTCGTCGTCGATGCAGTCAAACAACCCCCCGACCACTGAAGCGTAAAGTCCGCATCGAGAATCCGGGCCTCGGCAGACCGCCCACCCAACGCCACCATCGAAACCACAACTATGACTACCCCAACGTTGCAAAAAGCCATCGGCTGAAAACGCTGTCGCTCGCGCCGATGCACGACATCCGTGGCCGCGCTCACGTTTTGATGTTTTTCGCAACTTTGAGGCATCATGGCTCTCATCTCTTCACCTCTTCGGCTCGTCATCCGCGCGATCCTCATCGCCCGGTCGCCGGATGCTCTCGGAAGCTTGCCGCGGAACCAAGGTCGCAGATCGGCCCCCGAAGCTGCGCATCGGATTTTTTGCCTCGGCTCCCCTCCAGGCTATAGTTTTGCCGAACGATCTGAATCTATTCCAACGGGTTCACCGTTGTCAAGCGAAAAATTCGTGGTCCTGCCAAACCGGCGAGGATATTCGATTATTCGCCGATTTTTCGCCGCTCTACTGGCAGGAGTAGCGGTAGATCCCGTTGCCCATGGCGAATACGTTCTCCTCCGAGCTTCCCAATACCTCTTCTATTCTAGGGTAAATGCCGTCGAGCTGAACATCTGGTGACAAGACCAGCTGCCAGGAATCTCCCTCTTTGTGCCAAAGATTTCGATATTGGTATTCTACAGCATACAAATCATCTATTGATAACCCCCACATATCAGCAATCATCGAAAAGCCGTGATCGGTTTGCTGATCGTACCAGTATTCTTCGAAAGGAACCCACTCCCCGCCTTCCCATTTCAAAAGCATTGTTTGATCAGGACCGTCTGCTATGAATCCAAGATACAAATCACTCAGACCAGTACCCCAAAAAGACAGGGGCCTAGTCCAAAGATCGCTCATTTCCAGGCGCTGCCAGACCCCTCCTGATTTGTGACATACATAACAAGTGTAGATATTGAAATCTCCACCAACAAAGGCCTCGTTTCCGCTGCACCATACCGCTCTCAATTTCAAGTCCTCGTTCACATCCGGGAGCTGTTCGGAAATCCAAGATTCGCCGTCGTAGTGGACCACCGTTGCCTCGTCTCCGGTCGCATATATATTTTCAGGCGAGTCGGCATACACTTCTCTCAAATGCGGCACCTCGGGAAGATCCTGCCACGTCCACGTTTCGTTCTCGTATATCGCCACGACACCATTGTCGGACGATCTGTCCCTTCCCACTCCAACAATGATGCCAGGCTCCACGCAAAACATATCGGAAAAATAGCGATTCGAGCTAAAACCCTCAGGCTGCTCGGGTAGCTTCGACCACTGTCCGTCTTGCAGCTCCAGGATCTCGCTCGGCTTGTCGTCTTCAGTGGGATAGCCTGCCACGAGGTACGCTTCGTCCTGCCCGCACACGGTCATCCCCCTGAATCGACCCTCGTGGGGCTCCTCCTCCGGGCCTATCATCACCCTCCAGGCGCACTCCACGTCGGTATCCGTGTCCCCGTCGGCGCCGCCGTCTGCCTTGGAACTCCCGCTCTTGCCGCACCCCCACGCGCCCAGCGCCGCGGCCAGCGCGACCGTCGCCGCTGTTTTCGCGATCGTAGCTCGCATCTCTTCACCCCTTCGGCTCGTCCTCTCGTCCCATCCCCGGCGCCGCCTTCACTGCCCCCCGGCCGTGCACAGCGCCAATGTAGTGTTTTGATCGAAGTAATCCTTGCCCTTGTACCCAAGGCGAAAAATCGAAAGATTCACACTGTACGCCTGTATCGCGTCGTCGCTCGTGGTGTATCCGTAATCCAACCGGCTGGTCGAGGTCCAGGCCGAGTAGCCCTCGTCTCCCGCGGCGAACGGAAACGCCTCGGCGTCCAGCGACTCGCCCGGCCCGCGGTCCAGCGTCAGGCTCGACAGCTCCACCCGGTTGGGCAGCCTCCAGTCGTCCCTGCCTCCCCACGACAGCTCCGAGAGCAGCTCGCAGTGGGCCAGCGCGTCCTCCCAGCTCACCGACTCGGGCTCGCCGCTCTCGCACTGGTCGCCGGTCACGCCCTTGGGGCAGCCCGCCCAGTACAGACCGGTCATCCTGTCGTGAACCACGGCCTGGTGCTCCACCGAGGTGTCGCGCTCGAACCGCTCGCCCTCGAAGACCGCCGGTCTGCCACGGACACACAAGACGCTGTGGTTCTTGAGGTAATCGATGCTTTTGAGCGATCCATCCAGAGTATAGAGATAGTACACCGCGAAAGGAGAGACATCCGCGCCCGACCGCGACAGGCTCCAGAAGGCCTCGTTGGCGTACTCCTCCCACGGCGGAAAGACCTCCTCGTCGAGCACCCAGCCCTTGTCCGCGTCGACCAGCGTCTCCAGCTCGTAGCGGTCGGGCAGCCGCCAGTCGCAAAGGCCGGCCCAGCACAGCGCCTCGCAGTAGTCCAGCGCGTCCTCCCAGCTCAGAGACTTTTCCCCGCCCAGATCCACGCCGCAGTCGTCCCCGCCCAGACCGGCGCGGCAGCCCGTCCAGATCAGGCCGGTGACGGCGTCCTCCACCACCGGCTCGCCCGGCACCGGCGAGACGCGCTGGTAGCGCTCCGACCAGTCGTGGAGCGTGTCCCAGCCGAACTGCGAATCCTGGCCGTAGAACGCCTCGCCCGGCTGGGGGCACTCCATCTCGTGCCAGTCGCCCCAGCAGCTGAGCTGCCCGCTGTCCGGCAGCGGAAAGTGCGGGCCGGGCGGGTTGCACTCCACCTCGCCGCAACCCGGCGAGCGGCAGACCCCGTCGATGCAGATGTCGTAGCCCCGGTCCGGGTGGATGTAGCCCGTCGTGTCCTTCTCGCAGGGCGTGAAGTCGCCGTGCCCCTCGCAGTCCGCCACCGCGCAGACACCCCACAACTCGTTGCAGATCATCCCCTCGCCCGGGCACTCCTCGTCCACGCAGCACTCCCCGGCCAGGCAAGAGGTGTCGCTGCCGCTGTCCGTCTCGCTGCCGCTGTCCGTGTCGCCGCCGTCGCCCTGGCCGCCGTCGCCCGCGTCCGCGCCCCCGCCTCCGCCGCTCTGCCGGCAGCCCGCGGAGGCCAGGCAGCAGCACAGCGCCGCCAGCACCAGGGCCCGCGCGAGCGGCCCCGACTCTCCGTGCTCTTTCATTTCGGGATCTCCCCCTATCGCCTGGATGACAACCGGCGACAGAATACGTGAGCCCGGGCGCCGGGGTCAAGCTCGGGCGGCGGCGTTGCCACAGCGGCGGCGATTTGTGCTATCTTTTGTTCCTCTAAAAACGAGGCGAGCCGCGAGGGGATATCGCGGCTGAGAACAAGGAGGTGCGTGATAGCGGAATCCGGCTGGCAGGACTTCGACACTCTGGAGAGCTACATCGCCAAGGAGCAGCGGATGCACCCCGCGAGCCGGGGCGTGTTCACCGACCTGCTGCGCCGCATCGGGGTGGCGACCAAGGTCGTCTCGGCCAAGGTGCAGAAGGCCGGATTGCTCAACGTGCTCGGCCGGCACGGCAGGGAGAACGTGCAGGGCGAGCAGCAGATGAAGCTCGACGTGATCGCCAACGACATCATGAAGGCGAC
>JAWOBP010000139.1:0-15893 GCA_046484285.1 Polyangia bacterium | reverse complement strand
GAGGAGGAAGGGTTCTGGATAGAGGTGCTCGCCGGGAGGCCGGACCTGGAGGGGACGGTCCAGGAGCAGGACATGCTGGTCAGAGTATCCCACCCCGGAGAGAGCAGCTGGGACCAGCTGAAGCTGAACCCGTTCGGACCGGGCGATGTCAACGGAGACGGCTACGCCGACTTCGGCTTCACCAGGTTCGGGAACCTGGGCGTGGACGGCTGGGTGGTGGATCCGCTGGGCGCCGTCTACCTCGTGTACGGCGGCCCGGACCTGCCCTCGGAGATGGACGCCGAGCAGGCGGACGTGAAGATCGTGGGAAACGGCGATCCCTGGTTCGGAGAGTATGCCTCGGGAGTTGGAGACGTGAACGGCGACGGGCTGATGGACTTCGCGGTCTCGGCCACGGGCAGCGATATCGAAAGCGAGATAGATGAGTTCCCCGGGCGCGTCTTCGTCTTCTTCGGGGGACCGACGCTCGAGGACAAGCAGACAGCCGACGACGCCGACCTGATCATCTCCTCCACGATCCCCGACGAAACGAAGCTCGAGGAGAGCATCCCGTTCACGGCGCTCCAATTTCGGGTTGTCGAACCCCCGAGGCGGCGATGAAGCCGCGCACGGCCGGGTCGTCGGTCTCGAGCAGCTCGCGCGGGGTGCAGGAGACTCGAATCTTTCCCTCGTGCAGCATGCTGACCCGCTCGCCGACCTCGATGCAGCTCGTCATGTCGTGGGTGATCACGATCGAGGTCACGTCGAAGCGGGCGTCGGTGTCCAGGATCAGGCGGTCCACGTTGCGCGAGGCCAGCGGGTCGAGACCGGCAGTCGGCTCGTCGTAGATCAGGATCTCGGGCTCGCCGACCAGCGCGCGGGCCACGCCGACCCGCTTCTTCATCCCGCCGGAGATATCGCTGGGCATCCGGCCGGCCGCGTCGGCCACGTCGAGCGCCTCCAGCTTGGCCATCACCCGCTCGCGAATCTCGCGGCGGCCGATCCCCTTCTGCTCGCGCAGGGGAAAGGCCACGTTGTCGAAGACCGTCATCGAGTCGAACAGGGCCGCGCCCTGGAAGACCATTCCGAACTTGCGCCGCACGCCGGTCAGCTGCGCCTCGCCCAGCACCGATATCTCGCGCCCGTCGAGCAGGATCCGGCCCCGGTCCGGGCGCTCCAGCACCACGATGTGACGCATCAGCACCGTCTTGCCCGCCCCCGAGCCGCCGATGATGATGTTGCGCCGCCCGCGCTCCAGGTCCAGCTCGACCCCGCGCAGCACGCGGTTATCGCCGTAGGACTTGTGAAGATCGCGAACGGCGATCTGGACGCGTTTCGAGGGGGGCTCGGCGCACATGGCGAGATGGTGATCCGCCCGCCGCGGAGAGTCAAGCTCGACCCGAGACAGCCCACCGGCACGAACTCCCCACGCGACGATTTACGCGACCAGGCCGGCGACTTGCACCAGGCGGCGCCCCGGTGCTGCGCCGAAGAGGCGCCACGGGACAGGCGGCGCCGTTGCGCGAGCAGCGGCGGTCGAATCCCGGAGCTCGTGATGGTGGGTCCTGTCCGTGACCGGGAGCTTGTTTTTTGGGGGACGTTGGAATATTTCGCCCTGTCGACCTGTCTTGTGACAGGACTGTGAAGCCGCGGCTGGATCGCGGCTGCCCAACCACCCGGAGGTAGTGAGATGAGTAGATGGATTGTTTTCTCGATTGCGGGCCTTCTTGTCGCGGCGCTCGCTTTCGGCTGCGGTGACGACGACGACGGCGGCGGCTCTGACGCGGACACCGATTCCGACACGGACGCGGACACCGACGCGGATTCGGATTCCGACGCGGACACGGACACCGACGCGGCGGTCGGCTTCAGCGGCACGGTCTCGATCGACAGCGGGCTGACCGGCGGCACCGGCTATTTGTGCATCGGCGTGTTCGCCGACGAGTGCCCCGACTTCTCCCAGTCTATTCCGGCGCCGATCGACGGCGACGAGTACGCCGACGTGACGCTCGAGGACGACACCCAGGAGGAGAGCTTCGATTTCGAGATCGACGGCATCGAGGACGGCACCTACGGGGTGGGCTCGATGCTGCTCTTGTCCGATGGCGTCTCCGACTGCGACCAGACACCGGCCTCGGGCGACCTGATGGGCTGCACCGAGGTGGAGGTCAGCGGCGGAGCCGACGTGACCGAGATCGACCTGGTGCTCGACACCGCCGTGCAGTGATCGATCCTCTCCTCCCCGCGACTGCCGACTGATCTTTGTTTTCGCCAGCCGGGTCGACGACTCGCCGCATCGGTTTTCATGATTCGTCCGGGCAGATCAAATTCTCGTTGAACGAGCATGTCTGGAACTTTTTTTTCAAAATCGCCAGGTACTCTTTCGAGGCAACGGTGTCGCCTTCGGCCAACTCGGGAGGATCGCGGTGGCAGGTGTGCAGCTCGACGATCGCTTTCCACCTCTCCAGGCTCCAGGAGCGGCGACGACGGAGTGCAGCCTTTCCCAGTACTCGCCCAGCTTCTCGATCGAAAAAAAGCCGCCATCGCGAAAAAGACCAGAAAGTAGGTAAGAGGGTTCTCGAGACCGCTGCCCATGAACGAGAACAAGACCTATGAGCAGATACATCGACGATTGGATTCGAGTCAACCCCCTGTTTCTGGTGGTGTGAGCTCGCCGTTGGGGTTCTACTGCGGCCAGGTGTCAGGTCCCAGCGAAACAACCCGGTCCTGCTCCACTGGCTCGAGTCCAACAGCGACCACCCGCATTCCGGGGTTGAGGCTCGCGACGAGACGCAGGTGCAAAACGTCGCCTGTTTCTACCGGAATTTCGACAGCGCAAGGTGGCCTGCCGGCATCAACCCACCATTCTCGATATCAATGACTTGAGAGCTTCGATATCTATCGGTTTTGCTATCGTTTCGTTTGCCACGCCGTCGGGATGTGCAACTCTTTCGGCTATCGCCGGGCCCGGCCCCACCAGCACTATGCGCCCAGCCAGATCGGGACGCTTGCTCGCGATCTGATCTCGCAGATCCATGCCTCCGGCCTGCGGGAGAAGCGCGTCCAGCAGCAACACGTCCAACTCGGGGTTGGCCTCCAGCATGCGCAACGCCTCTTCGCTGGATCTCGCGGCCAGCACGTCGTGCTCGCCCTCCAGCACGCGGCGAGTCGACCGGATCACGGCCTCCTCGCTGTCCACCACCAGGATCGTGCCTCTTCTGCTTGGCGCCGCAGCCCGAGGGGACCGAGGAATCGGCGAGCGACGCCTGGCGTCGGCCGCCGGGATGAGAACCGAAAGCTCCAGATGCTCGCCTGCGATTTCGTGTTCCAGTCGGGCTCCGGAGCGCGAAATGTGCCGATTCAATACTCCACCGGGCTCGAGCTGGCTCAGTAGCAGCGCCGGTGTCCCGACCGGCCCGTGCGAGAATCCGATGCGCAAGACGACATCCTTGCTCGCAACGCCCAGCTCCATCACAACGTCCAGCTCGCCCCCGGCCTCGCGCGCCGAGTCGGCCAGCTCCACAAGCACCAGGAAAAGCGATCGAATCAGGTAGTGACTGTGGCAGCGGACCGACGGAATGCCCTCACCCGGGTGGCGCAGCGAGAGGCGCAGCCCACGCTCGGCGTGAAAGCGCACCGAGGCGACCACCATCTCCAGCACGCGCACCAGGTCGACCTCCTCCGGCTCTCCGGTCTTTTCGGGAGCGAAGGAACATAGCGCATCGGTGAGGTTGCGAATCGTCTCCACGGCCTCCACCGAGTCGCGGACCGCGGCCGCCGCCAGCTCGGTTTGACCCGAGCCGCGCGCCCTCGAAGCCAGCTGGTCGACGTCGTTGCGCAGCACGGTGGCGGCGTTCTTGATCTCGTGGGCGAGCCCGACGGACAGCCTTCCCAGCGCCACGGCCGCCTCGACGTCGGCGCCGCGTCGCTCGCGACCCCTCGAGGCGCCACCCGCCTCCAGGGCCCGCAGGCCCAGGCCGAGAACCTCGCCGAAAGCCCCCAGGCTCTGGTGCTCTATCGAGGCGAGCACGGTGTATCCGGTCACCTCCAGAGCGATCACGGCCTCCGGCACCTCTCCGGCGATCAGGGGGACGAGAAGCAGCGATTCGTCCGGAGATCCACCCTGCGCGTCGAGCTCCTTGATGATGACGTCGCCGCGTGTCAGGCGGCCGATCACCGCCGCGCGAAACACCCCGTCCAGGGCCCTTTCATCGAACTCGCCGAGCGTCGCCTCGAGGTTCGAGGTCGCACGAGTTCCGCTCCATTGCAGAGCCGCTCCGGCACGAGCCTCCGTGACCTCGGCCAGCACCTCCAGGCCGCCGCGCAGCACCTCGCTCCGGCTCTTTCCCCGCCGGGCGGCGGCCAGGATCCGCCGCGCCACCGGGAGCAGCCGCCCGCTCTCGCTCAGACGATGGTGGCCGCCGGCGACGCGCACGGCCGAAGGTTCGTTTCCACGTTTTCGAAGCTCCAGGTCTACGTGCACCCCGCCTTCGTCGAGAGGCGACATGCGCAGGTTCAGCCTGCGGCCGATCCCGTCCAGTCCCAGCACGGTACAGTGGACGCGACCGATCTGCTCGTCTCCCGCGACGAGAGCCTCCAGCTCGTTTTCGAAGCGCAGCCGGTGCTCGGGAAGGAAGTGCTCGGTCAGCGGTCGTTGCAGCAACTCGCGCTCCGGCAGGCCGGTGAGAATGCAGGCCTCGCGCGTGACATCGGTCACCGTCCCGTCGTCTTGCAGGCAAAGGTGGAAGTCGTCGCGATCCATGTGCTGTTTGTACTTCCTGTCGAACCAGCTGTCACGGGGTTACGAGCGGCGGAAGCACAGACTGCTCGGATGTGAAGACCAGAATTCGCGGCGGCTCTTCTGACGGATCGCTTTCCGGGGCCACCGTGATTTCGTGCCGCGGCTCGCCGTGTACGCAGCTGGCCAGGTCGAGCGTTCGCGCCGGTCCCGAGCTCGAGGCCGCGATCCCACCGTCGTCGGAAACCAGCGCCAGCCGTTCCAGTCTGCCGGACGAGGAAACCGCTGCTAGACCGTGGCAGCGTCCCGCTTCCAGCTCGATCGGCAGCCGCCACAGGGCGTCCTTTTCGTCCAGCCGGGGACGACCGGCGAGGCGGGCCGCGCCCATTCCGTGCTCGGCGAAACGCGCGGCGGCCTCGCGCAGACCGAGCGGCAGCGGACCGGACAGGCGGGGCAGGGGCACGATCGGCAGTCTGTGGAGAGTCAGTCGCACCTGGCCGGAACCGCCGGCGATCGTCACCTCGACCCGCAGGTCGACGCGTCTGTCGCTGCACAGGGCGCTTTCGGCCGATTCTCCGACGAATCGATCCACCTGTTCCGCCTTTTCATCCATCGTTTCGACTTTCAGATCGATGTCTCGTACGCCCGGGCCGCCCACCGCGACGAGACGCACACACCTTCCGGCATCGAGATGCAGTGTGACTTCTCTCCGGTCGGCGATATCCATTTCGGCAACGAGCAGGGTCTCGGGCGTCTCGTATCCGAGCCTGCGCAGCCTCAGCTCGACCGAACGGCCGATCTGCTCGGCGCTCGCGCGGGCTTCCACAGCTTCCAGAGGCGGTCCCACGCGGTGTAGCACCTCCTCGCGTCGCGCGGAGAATGCTCCCACCGTCAACCTGCCGGCCCCTCCCAGCGTGTCTATTTCCAGAGTCAGCTCCTCGTCTCGCTCGGCGCAGTGATCGATCCAGGCCGACGTGCGCCCGGCCAGGTCGGCGCCGATCATCCGGCCGCGCCGTTTCAACCGCGCCTCGATCGCCTCCATTCCGTCGCCGCCGCCCACGGCGAACAGGTAGCAGCGGCCGGCTCGCAGCTCGAAGCGCACGCGCGCCCGTTCCCCGGCGACGACGCGCAAACGACTCGCCTCGGTGGCGTGCTCGTAACCCAGAGAGCGCGCGCGGCGGGAGATGCAATCCCACTCGACGTCGGCGGTTTCGTTGCTCGGAGGGGAAGCGAGAGGGGGCTCTCCGGCAACCGGACGCGCGGTTGGCGCCGCGCCGCATGAGATCGAGAGCAGCGCTGCCGTGACGAGCGCCGCAATTGGACAGGGCCTCATGGGAGAACAGTCTATATCAGGGAGCGTGCGGGGAGACGAGCACTTCGCGCTTGTTCTGGTGGTTGGGCGGGCCGACCACGCCTTCCTTCTCCATTAGCTCGACGATGCGCGCCGAGCGGTTGTAGCCGATGCGCAGCTTGCGCTGCAGCATCGAGATCGAGCAGCTCCCGCTCTCGGCAACGATCTGGACGGCCTGGTCATAGACCTCGTCCTTTTCTTCATCGTCGGTTTCTCCCGACCCTTCCTCGCCCTCGCGAGGCCTCAGGATGTCCTCGTCGTATTCGGGCTCGGCCTGCGACTTGAGGAAATCGACCACGTCCCTGATCTCGCCGTCCGCGACGAAGGCTCCCTGGACTCGCACCAGGTCGGACGTGCCGGGCGGCAGCACCAGCATGTCGCCGTTGCCCAGCAACTTCTCCGCGCCGTTCTGCCCGAGGATCGTACGCGAGTCCACGCTGGCCGATACCTGGCAGCTCAGCCGCGCCGGGAAGTTGGCCTTGATCAGACCGGTCACCACGTCGGTGGAAGGTCGCTGCGTGGCCACGATCAGGTGGATGCCGGCGGCGCGCGCCTTCTGGGCAAGCCTCGCGATCGAGGTCTCGACGTCCTTGGCCGCGACCATCATCAAATCGGCGAGCTCGTCGATGCAGATCGCGATCAAGGGCAGCTTCTCGGGCGGCTTGGGAGACTCGCCGGTTTCCTGGTCCACTTCCTCGCCGTTTTCGTCGATCGCTGTCTTGCGGGTCGGGGAGGGCGCCTCGCCGGCCAGGATCTTCTCCACCTTGCGGTTGTACGATTCCAGGTGACGGGCGCCGATGTCGGCGAACAACTGGTAACGTCGCTCCATCTCGTCCACCGCCCACTTGAGCGCCAGCGTGGCCTGGGTCATGTCGGTCACCACGGGCAGCAGCAGGTGGGGAATCGCGTTGTAGGGCTGAAACTCGATCATCTTCGGGTCGATCAGCAAAAGGCGCAGCTCGTCCGGACCGTAACGAAACAACAGGCTGAGCAGCATGCTGTTGACGGCCACCGATTTGCCCGAGCCGGTGGTTCCGGCGACGAGCAGGTGCGGCATCTTGGCCAGATCGACCGCGAATGGCGTTCCAGAGATGTCCTTGCCCAGCGCGAGCGGAAGCTTGGCCTTGGAAGATGTGTAACTTTCGTCCTCGATCATCGAGCGCAGCCTCACGATTTCGCGGGCCGGGTTCGGCAGCTCGAATCCGACCGCGTTCTTGCCGGGAATCGGCGCCACGACCCGTACCTGCTTGACCTCCAGAGCCATCGCCACCTCGCTGGACAGCCTTTCGATCCGCGAGAGGCGGATGCCGCTGTGGGGCTGGAACTCGTACATCGTGACGACTGGACCGGGATGGATTTCGCGAACCTCGCCGGTGATGCCGAAGTCCGCCAGCACGGCCACCAGGCGATCTGCGTTTTGCTTGAGCTGTCCGCGATCGACGCGGGTCTCGCTCTTCTCCGCGGCCTTCAACAGCTTGGGCGAAGGGAGCTCGTGCTCGCCCGGGGAACGTCGCTGTTCGGTCTTGCGACGCAGAGAGGCGCGGCGGCGCTTTTTCTCGCGCGGCGCGGGGGTCACGATTTTCGGCGCATCGGCGGGCTCGCCGGCGGGGGCGGTCGTTTCTTCCTCCGCCGCGTCGATCACCGGAGGCGGGGCGAGACCCTCGTCGTCGACCACCGACTCGGGGCTCTCGCGCCAGGCGCGCACCACGCGAGCGGCCAGCCCTCCCGCGCGGCGCCCCGCCGAGACGCCGAGGCGTCCCACCAGGCGGAAGAAGAGGAACAGAGAGATGTCGGTCACCAGCAGAATCGTCAGCACCATGCCGCCGATGGCGATCAGGTAGGTGCCGGCGCGGGAGACCATCGAGATCAGGATCTCGCCCAGCAGCGCTCCGAGAAAACCGCCTGCGGCATGTCCTCCCAGCAGCGGCTCGCCGCGAAAGGCGGTGTGAATCGCGATCGCGGCCATCAGGCCGATCACCAGGGGACCCAGGAAATTGCGGGCCCGTGCGTCGCCCATTTTTCCGGTGAAGAGCGTGACGCCGAGCATCCAGACGAAGCCGTCGACCAGGTAGGTCGCAGCTCCGAGCAGGGCGAGGGCTCCCCAGGCGATCCAGGTCCCGACCGGTCCGACCAGGTTGCCGCCGCGAATCGGCGCTCCGTCGGGGTCGATTCCGTCGTAGGAAACCAGGGCAAGCAGCAAGAACAACGCCAGCAGGCAGACGACGACTCCGAGCACCTCGTGGCGCCGGGAAGGCGCCTGGTCGGCGCTCAGCTCCAACGGGACCTCGATGTTGTCTGCCGTGGTTTCGTCGGTCCTGGTCTTGGACATGGCCTCTCTCCTACAATGTCTTACTTAAGACTACATATGGAGCCCTTGCGTGTCAAAAAAACTGCACTTGGAAAAAAGTCAGCGATTACAGCTCGATCCATTCAGTCCCCACGCGGATCGGCCCGCCCAGTTCGGCCGGCCGGCAAGCGAAAAGTTTCGCACGAATTGAGATTGACGTGTCCCTGCAAACGAAGAACAATCCCTTCATGCGATTTTCGAAAAGTGGGGAGGACATGATCAAGTCTTCGCTGTCGGTCATCTGGTTCGCTGGTTTCTTGATTTCGTTCGGATGCAACGAGGGGAAGTCGGAGTTCAATCCCACCTGCGAGGACCTCGGCGGACCTTCCGAGGCGGCTCGCCCCGAGCTTGTCCGCAACCTGCAGATCGGCAACACCGGCTGGTTCTCCAGCCCGGCGGTCGTCGACCTGGATGGAAACGGCTCCCGCGAGATCGTGGCGCCCTTCTACGACGTGGCTGTCTGGAGCGCGGATGGCGAGCTGCTGGCGACCGCGCCGCACGGCGAGGACAACGGCGGCCACCACGAAGGGCGCGTCTACGCTCCCGCTGTCGTTCACGACATAGATCAGGACGGCAACGTCGAGGTCGTGGTGGCGGCGGGGGAGGGGACGGTCGCGGCCTACGAGTGGAGCGGCGGCGCCCTCGGCATCGACGGAGGCTGGGCGGGAACGACCTGCGTGCAGGACAGCTGCTTCGAGAACCGTTCCCTGTCCGCCGGCGACCTGGACGGCAACGGAACGGTCGAGATCGCTGTCTCCTCGACCCGCAGCGAGCAGCCTCCCGGCTACGAGGGGACCAACCCCCACGTGTTCGTCTTCGAGGCGGACGGATCGCTTCGCGACGGCTGGCCGCGCTACGACACGCGCTCCGGAGTCGGAGCCGACCTGCCGGGCGGACCGGACGGAAACTGCGCCGGGCACAGCGGCTACGGCTCCTACGGGCTCAACACCGGTATCGGGGATATCGACGACGACAACGACCTGGAGTTGCTGGTCACCTACGACAACCACCACATCCAGGCGTTCAACCCGGACGGAACCACTTTGCTGGCCGATCCGTCGTTCTTCTCTCAGCGGAGCGGCGACTGCGAGGGAGAGCCGATGAGCTGGGGGCAGTTCATCCGCTGGCTCGATCCGGATGTGGAGCGAGATCACTACCATCTCCACCAGGGCGAATGGCCGCACGTGAGCTGGACGATGTGGCTGCAGTGGACCCAGTCGCCGCCCAGCGTGGGCGACCTGAACGGCGACGGGCTCAACGAAGTGATCGGAGTGCCCAACGCCGAGCGCGACGAGCCGTACCACACCTACCACCACGCGCTGATGGTGCTGGAGGGCGACCACTCGTCCACCGGAAACCGCTCTGCGCGACGACTGGCGGGCTGGGAGGAGCTGCCGCTGACCGAGGAGCCGTTCTACGACGACGACTGGTATCCGCCGGCTGGAGTGCCCGCGCCCACGCTGGCCGACATCGAGGGAGACTCTCGCCCCGAGGTGCTGTTCCCCGGCCAGGACGGCTACGTCTACGCCTATTCTCCCGAGGCCGAGCTATTGTGGCGCCACGGCTTCGCCGGGGGCGCTCCGCTGGCCTACGCCAGCGAGGTGGCGATCGCCGATCTCAGCTCGGACGGCCGGCCCGAGGTAATCTTCGGCGTCTACGGCGAGCCCGGAACCGAGTCGGGAAGGTTGGTGATTCTCTCGAGCAACGGCTCGCTGCAGCACGACATCGAGCTGCCAGGTCAGAACCCGGACAGCGGCAACGGGGTGGGACCCTGCGCGGCTCCGACCGTGGCCGATCTGGAGGGGGACGGCCAGCTGGAGATCCTGCTTTTGACAATCGACCACGGGCTGGACGTCTTCACCGTGCCGGGCTCGGCCTGCAATTGCACTCCGCCGGGCGCCGATCCCGACCTGTACTGCGGGCCGTGGCCGACCGCCCGCGGCAGCTACCTTCGCGACGGGAGAATTCCGGGGAGCTGATGGCGCGCTCGTTTGCCGCTTTTCGATCGCCGGCGAAGACGGCGTTGCTGGTTGCAGCGCTTTTGTCGATCTGCCCTCCCTCCCGCTCGGATGAAGCCGATCAGGGCAGGGAGGCGAGCCTCGTCCGCCGGGCCTTCTCGAGGGGGCTGGAAGCGATCGTGGATCCGCTGCGCGCCGAGGCCGGACCCGTGATATCTCCGGCCTTGTCCCCGATCCCCAAAACCGCGATCAGCGCCGGCGCCGGTTTTTCCCTGGGCGAGTGGAGCCGCGGTCGCGCGCGCTACCGGCGCGCATCGACCCGCCTGGTGCTGGGCGGGGAGTGGTCTCCGAGCGGCTTCGACCGCCTGGGCCTGGGCGGCGAGCTGGTCGCGCTCCAGACATCCACGCTTGGCACCAGGGTGCCGCCCGCGATCGACGAGCGCCGCACCTTCGCCGACCTGGGCCCCTTGCGAATCCATGGGCGCATGGTTGCCTACAGGCTGGAGCACGACTGGCTCGCGGTGGCGCTGACACCGTTTCTGCGCCTGGGCTTTCCGACCGACACCTCGAGAATCAGGCCGGATCACCATATTGCACTTAGATATGTTATCGACGACAGGGTATTTCTTTCTCCTCTGTTCCTCGTGGAGCCCGGAATCACCGCCGGCGCGGCTCTGGGTCCGGTCAGCTTCTACACCCACCAGGGTCCAATCGCCGCGGTCATCCACGACGAGAGGTTTCACTTTCTGTGGAGCATGCACTACGGAGCCGGGATCGAGCTGTTCCACCTTGTAGAGGTCGCCTGCGAGCTGGGAGGCCTGCTGCGCGGCACAGAAGATTTCCGCGGCGAGCGTTGGAAGGGCTGGGCCGTCTCGCCTGGAGCCAGGCTGCTGTTGGAGGAGATATCAATCGAGCTGTCGTCGCGGTTCGGCGTGATATCGAAAGGATCGGTTCACGCTCACGGAGACTTCACTTTGTTTCTAGGAATTACGTGGGAACTTTCCGAGATTACTGGCGAACCAAAGTCTGAGGTGCAAGGTTGAGAGCTGCTTTCGTCCTGCCGTTGATCTTTGGAGTGGGGCTGGCCGCGGCCGGAATCAGGATGCTGATAGTGGCAATGATCGCCGAGGCGGAGTCACTGGACGCCGGAGGGGAAACAGAGGTCTGGCTCAAGGGCGGTGGAGTGGCGCTGGCAGGGCTGACGATGACCGCGCTGGTGATCTGGAAGCTGGTCGAAGCGAGAAGAAGACGCTGATCCGTGATTGTCGCAGAAGATATATTATGTCAACTCAGTCCCAGAAGCGCGTCGGCCAGAAGACCACGGTTCCAAAGACGGTTATCTCGTCGCGCTCGCCTCGCCTGACGTAGTCCGAGCCGGCGCGAAGCTCCAGCAGGTCCGGCAGATCCCACATCAACTCCCCGAGGGCCAGCCCGACCGACAGTCCGCCCAGAAAGCCCCAAATCGAGCCGCTTCGCTCGAGCTCGTCGACCTGCTCGGGGTCGCTGTAGACCAGCTCCTCGCCCTCCACGTACCAGCCCGGCTCGCCGGTGCTCATCTCGACGTCCACCAGCGAGACCGCGGTTCCGAGGCGAGCCTCGGCGACCAGCAGCTTCCAGACGAAACGGTATCTCGCCGCCAGCTCCAAACGCTGCACGGAGGTCTCGACGCGTATCGCACGGGTTCCCTTCTCGTGCGCGGAATCCAGGTGCAAGAACCCGGCTCCCAGCCCGATTCCGTGCATTCCGAGGCGCCATGCCTCGACCAGGATATCCGGCCCGATCGCCATTCCCGAGCGGAACGAGCGCCCCGTGGCCTTCTCGGCGAAGAAAGCGCCGGCCCGCAGATCGATTCCGGCCCCTGAAAACCACTCCGGCTCGACCGGGACGTCACCGGAGGCGTTTTCTTCTGCAACAGCGCCAGATTCGAAGAAAAAAAGGCGGAAAAAGACCGAAAATGCAAAGAGAAGACGAAACGCCGAAGGCATCAGCAGCCCTGCACCATGTGCGAGTACATTTCGTATCTCTCTTCGATGACGAGGCAGGCCTTCTCCCGATCGCCGGAACCATCGATTTTCGAAACGAACAGTCCGATCAGGTCCCACAGCTCGAAGTCGGGGCGCATCTCCGCTCCCAGGTCCTCGAGTGCTCCCAGCAGCCAGCGCGAGACTCTGATCCGCGCCTGCCGCGAGGGGGCCGCGCCCTCCTCTGCCGCCCCGCCGTCGGTCCGCTCGGCCACGGCGTACATCAAGGAGGCGAAGAACGCGCCGATGTCGTAGGGACAGAACGCCTCGGGCTCCACGTGGCGCGCAGCGTGGTCCCAGCTCTGCTGATAATGGAGATGATCGGATGCGTCGCGCACGATCTCGTAGACCATCGAGCCGTTGCACTCGATGCCGAAGATACCCGGGCGGATCGAGTGCTCCATGTAGTCCGGATCGCCGGTGCGCGCCACCGCCATCCAGTCCGCGCAGCCCTCGTCGAGACCGTAGAGGAAGTTGGCGGCCGAGGCTGAAAGCGGCGTGGTGGCGCTGGGATCGTGCACCAGCGCGTCGAAGACGGCGTGCGTGTACTCGTGGGTCAGGATCCCGCCGTTCATCGCCATCGGCAGCCACTGGAAGTCTTCGAAAGGAAAGACGAAAAACGCCCGCTCGTTGTCGCTGATGCGCATGTAGTAGGCGTTGTCGGTGATATCGAGCTTCTCCTCGTCGGTCTCGATCGTCTCCAGCGCCGGCCAGTAGTAGGTCTCGAAATCGATGAGCACGTCCTCGACCGGCAGCCCGAGGTCCCACTCGTAGAACAGCATCGAGCGCTCGACGTTGGCGTAGGTGGCGGCCATCGCCAGCGAGTCGAAGTCCTCGGGCACCAGCACGTCGTCGGCCCGCACAGCGGAGAAGGCGACCGGGTGGCCGCCGTCGTTCCAGGTCAGGTTGCCGTCTACGTAGTTCAGAGTCAGGTCGGCGCCGCCCACCAGCCGCGTGGCCCGCCCCTCGAGCCTGCCGACGTCGTGCAGCGTGCTCACCTCGACCGGGCGAATCACGTAGCCGTCGCTCTTCGCGTCGTAGTCCGGAATCTCGATCTCGACCGTGCCCGGATCGCAGGCGACCAGCAGCGGGAGCACGGACGCGAAAACACATCGCTTGATTTTATCGAGGCGTTTCAGCTCGCACCCTCCTCCAACTGGAAATGTGCACCCGATCGACCAGGCAGGCAAGAGCGCCGCGTTATTCCTGTCGTCACTCCACTACGAGCGGGTTGCGCGTCTCGAGCCAAAGGCGGGCTCGTGCCAAGTGAACCAGGATGTTCGTGTCGACCGCTATCATCCGCAGCGGCCGTCGTAGGTCAGCTCGCGCAAAGGCTCCCAGCCCTTGTCCGCCAGTTGCGCCTGCATCCCATCACCGCCGAAGCTGGCTCGGCGCAGGCGAAAACCAGGTCTCCTGTCCATTTCGCGCAGCGCGTCCCTGAGCGCGCGCTCGACGATCGAGCGCAGGGTCATGCCCTCTCGAGCACAAGCCCGCAACCCGTTCTCTTCGATGCGGCTGAATCGGGTCTCAGACAATATCCACTTTTTCGACCGCTTGCAGCGGGGCGCCCAGGAACCGCTCGGCCACCTCCTTGAAGCTGGCCGGCAGGTCGGTCACGTGGCAGGTCAGGCGGCCCCGGCCTCTCTTTTCGAGCCGCAGCCCGTTGCTGTCCAGCGCCTCTTTCACCTCGCGGGCGATCGCCTCGGCGGAGTTGATCACCGCCGCGCCGCTGCCCGCGTCGCGCAGGACCCGCTCGATCACCTCCCCGAGCAGCGGATAGTGGGTGCAGCCCAGCAGCAGCACATCGATCCGCTCGGCGATCAGCGGCGCCAGGTAGCGCTCCACGGCCAGCCTGGGCAGATCGCCCTCGGTCCAGCCCTCCTCGGCCAGCGGGACCAGCAGCGGCGCGGGCCGCTGGTGGACCGGGCAACGCGGATCGATCGCGGCTATCTCGCGCGGATAGGCCCCCGATCCGATCGTGCCTGCCGTGCCGATCACGCCGATGCCGCCCTGCCCGGCCGCCGCGCACGCCGCGCGCGCTCCGGCTCCGATCACGCCCAACACAGGGACATCGATCCGCTCGCGCAAATAGGGCAGCGCCACGGCCGAGGCGGTGTTGCAGGCCACCACCAGCAGCTTCAGCCCCTGGCGCACCAAAAAATCGGCGCAGTTGCCGGCGTAGCGCTCCACGGTCGCGGCCGAGCGAGTCCCGTACGGAACCCGCGCGCTGTCGCCCAGGTAGACGAGAGACTCGTCCGGCAGCGCGCGGCGGATCTCGCGCACCACGGTCAGCCCGCCCAGCCCGGAGTCGAAGACGCCGATCGGCAAGACCCTGGAGTCGCCTTCGCTCATCACGGCGCCGCAGTCTACCCCAACGCCGCAGAAAGCCAACGCGCCCGGAAAAGTCCTTTGCTATTCACGAGTCCTGGTTCTCGTAACAGCCCATGTCGAATCCCTGCCCGACCACCCTGGGCTGCTGGTCGAGGTCGTGGATCATGGCGCATGATACAGGCGGGACGAGGTCCGGCTCGACAACGATACGCCCTTACCGATACGCCCTTACCCCCTACGATACGCCCTTACCCCCTAAACGATACGCCCTTACCCCCTAAACGGATCGAGTTGAGATCGTTGGGGTTTTCAGCCCGGTCCGAATCGTTGACACCCCGCACCAGCACGTACTCGAGCGTGAAACGGCGTCGTCTGGGCAGCGGGTAGCGCCGCAGGGCGTCGGCGGCGTGCATGTGATCCGCGTTGCGCGTAACGACGATCAGGTCGTTGGCGATCGCGGTCGCCGCGATCAGCCCGTCGATCGCCGAAACGCGGCGGCCGCCTCTATCGGCCGCGCCCTGGATGCGCCCCCAGGTCAGGGCGGCTGGTCCTCGACCCAGGCGATCACCTGCTCGGACGGACGCGGTCTGGCCAGCTCGGAAAGCACGCAGGCGTCGATCAAGAAGCTCACAGATCGACCTTTCGGGGCTCGTCCCCGAGCCGCGGGATCTCGAGGCCGACGTCCGCCAGCGGCGATTCGCGCATCAGCTCGACGAGTGAGGGACGTGGCTCCACCAGGCCTACGGCGCCTGGGAGGCGCCGGCTTGCAGCTACTTCGGGTTCGTCGAGACAGAGCGGGCGGCGGTGGACGAGCAGGCGTTCCACCCCGACAAGGACAACGTCAACCTGCTGGTCTTTCGAGACGAGACGAGCTCCTGGCCGTACAGCCACTCCGTCGAGGCGCTTTGCACCAATCCGCAGTTTTCCGGGTCTCTGGCCCGGATCGCCGGGTGGATCGAGCAATCCGCGCTGTAGCTTTTTTCTGTGAGGTCCGCTGCTCGGGCTGATCTTGCAGCCGGTACGGTAAACGATCTCGTCTTTCTGCCCGCCCGGTCCGAGAAAACGCTTGCGAGCCCATCGGTCGCAAAGCTATTCTGTTGGTAATCAGCCGTCCATCCGCGGGGGATGCGGCACCAACTGACAGGGAGGCGACGATGCGCGAGGTGAA
>JAWOBP010000073.1:0-9179 GCA_046484285.1 Polyangia bacterium | reverse complement strand
CGCTTCGGTGTCCAGCGTGGTGTCCGAGATCCGCCCCGGGACCAGGGACCGCGCCCACGCGCCGAGGCCCTCGGTCAGCGCCTCCACGTCGCGCAGCGTCGGCAGGTTCGCGAGCAGTCCCAGCAGAAACGCCCACAGGACCGAGCACTTGTTGTGCTCGACTTTGCCCTGCTGGCGCTCGTCCGGGGCGTCGGAAAAATCCCAGCCCTTCTCTTTGTTTCTTGCGCGTTTTGCCAAGAAACGTTATATTCTGTCCTTGGGAGGTTTGATTTTTCTCATTGAGCCTCCTGGTTGAAGGTCCAAGGTTGTTGGCGCGTGAAGGTTGGCCCTTTCCACCGCCAGCCCGTGTGGTGAAGATATCACACGGGTAAACCGCTCGGGGCCTTTTTTTCCCAAAAGGCCTCTTCAGCGCCCCAACGCGAATTCGGTCCTGTCGTTTTTTCGAGACCCTCCGATATCCAGCGCGAATTCCGCCCCCCACGCCCCAGGCAACAATCACCAATCAAGCCTTTCCGTGGGGCCCCTCGTGGCCTCCGAGGTGAGGCCCGCCGTCGCCCATCCCCGCCCTCCGACGCTTTGCCCTCTCGCGAAACAGGTACGACAGCGTGCGGGCCAGGTTGGGCCGCACTCCCACGAAAAGAACCAGCAGCGCCGCCAGCCAGATCGCGACGGCCAGCAGGATTGTCGGGCGTTGGCGAAGCACGCCCGAGGGATACCCCCGCCTCACCGCCGGATCAAGAGACGTCGGTCGGCTCGCTCATCATCCACCTCCTCGCCGCCCGTGTTCGTACCCCGGGCCGGACCCGGGCGCAAACCCGCGCCGCCCGGACCGCCTGTTCGGCCGCGAGCGGCGCGGCCCGGAAGGATCGCTTCGAATGCCGGAGACACGGAATTCGACGCTCGCGACTCCCTGGCGATGCGGACAGAAAAAAGACTGTCCCCTTCTTTTCCGGCATCCGAATAAAAGCGAACGCTTCTTTTTCTGGACGCAAACAAAGCGAGCGCTTATTATCACACCAAGATAGGAAGCGATCGCTTCGAAGGTGAACGATGAAGAGGAAGACCGGAGAGTACGAGCGCAGCACCGTGGCGGGAGAAGAGGTGAGCGCCTTCGTCCCGTATGCGTTGCCGCCGCGGGATCCGCCCCTGGAGCTCACGGGTGAGCTGGCGACGCTGCTCGCGCGAGCCGAGGAGCAGGTACGGTTGCTCGATCTGGCCGGGGATCTGGTGCCCTCTGTCGAGTGGTTCGTCTACGCCTTCGTCCGCAAGGAAGCGGTTCTCTCGTCCCAGATCGAAGGCACCCAGGCCACGCTGATGGATCTGCTCGAGGTCGAGGCGTCCGGAGAGGAGCCGACCGACGCCGACGTGGAGGAGGTCTGCGGGTATGTGTCAGCGCTGAACTATGCCTGGGAGGAGCTCGGCAGCGAGAACGGACTCCCCATCTCCATGCGGCTCTTGTCCGAGACCCACCGAAGATTGCTGCACGGAGCCCGAGGAGCCCAGAAGCAGCCCGGTCAAGTCCGTCGCTCGCAGAACTGGATCGGTGGAACCCGGCCGGGCAATGCCAGCTTCGTTCCTCCACCCCCGCAGCGGCTCGGTGAGCTGCTGAGCCGGCTCGAGCACGCGATCCACGACGAGAGCGACCTTTCGCCGCTCGTGCGCATCGGCCTGCTCCACGCACAATTCGAGACGTTGCATCCCTATCTCGACGGCAACGGCCGTCTCGGTCGACTTCTCATCACGCTGCTGCTGCGCCATTGGAAGCTGCTCTCGCGGCCGCTTCTCTACTTGAGCATCTTCCTCAAGCTCCACCGCCAGGAGTACTATCGGCGGCTTGCGGGGGTGCGGACCGGCGGCGACTGGGAGAGCTGGCTCGAGTACTTTCTCGAAGGCGTCGCGGTCGTGGCCGAGGAGTCGGTCGCCGGCGCGCGGCGGCTGCACGCCATCGTCGCTCGGAATCGAGCCCGGCTCGTGGCCCGCGACGACGCAACGGTGATCAGCATCCGCCTCTTCGAGCTTCTCCCCGAGCACCCCATCTTGACGATCAACCGGGTCGTGCACCTGCTCGGCTGCTCCAGGCCGGCCGCCGCCAAGGCCCTGCGCGTGCTCGAGGCCGCCGAGGTCGTGCAGGCGCGCGACGAGCGCAAGAAGAACCGCGCCGTCGTGTTCGAGGAGTATCTCGACAAACTCCGCGAGGGAACGGAGCTGTAAGCGCTCGCGCATGAATGACTTCGGCGGTCGTGCGCCGATCCATCAAGTGCCCGGCCCCTGCCGGGGCAGCGGCTCGAAGACCTCCTGCGGGTCAGAGCCGAAGACAGAGACGGACGCGGTCCGCGGGCGACAGGAGGACGTCCGCCGGGGATCGGCGGACCCGGGCGCCGCGCTCAGTCGCCGCAGCGGAAGGTCTGGTCGGCCGTCTTCTTCACTTCCTTGGGCTTCATCATCTTGGAGAAGGCCATCTCGTAGTAGCGGTGCCAGTACTTCTTCGACAGCTCGCAGCGCTCGAGCTGGGTGAGGCACGACGACACCATGCTCATGATCCCGGCCACGGAGTTTCGCTTCTGCACGTCGTTTTTGTTGATCGTGCCCCACAGCCGCTCGGCCACCTCGGCCTGAGCCTGGCAGCCCTCGTAGTCCTGCCGCTGCTGCGCCTCGCCGATGGCGGCCATGGCGTTGTGCACCTGGGACTGCAGGTCCAGCTGCTGGGCGAGCACGCACTTGCTCCTGGCCATCGCGTCCACCTGGGCGTCGAGCTCCTTGTCCTTCTTCTCGCGATCGGGGTCGATGAGCTTCAGGTACTGCTTCATCTTCCTGCGCCCCTGGCCGCAGCGGCCCGAGCGCATGTGGCAGAGGGCGTCGAGGTACAGCACCTGGCGGTCGTCGCGCAGGGAGGGGTCCATCTTCTGCGCCCGCTGCAGATCGTCCATGCAGCCCGTGCCGTCGCCGGCCGCCTCCTTTTGCTCGGCCGACTCGATGAGCTGGCGCGCCTGGCCCTTCGGCGTGTTCTGGTACCGGGGCGCCACCGGCGGGGCGGGCTGCGGCGGCGCCACTGCCGGCGTGGCGGCCGTCACCGGGGCGGAGTCGACGATCGGCTGCAGCACGAGCCGGATCGGCACGCGGCAGCGCAGCTGGGCCTGGCTCGTGCACTCGTCGATGTCGCCGCCCTGCTTGAGGCTCTCGCTTCTCGAGCTCGTCGTGCCGCCGGCGCCCACGTTGGCCGTGCCCACCCCGGCGCCGATGGACGCGCCCTTGTTCTCCAGCAGGCGGAAGGCGCCCAGGTTGTAGGCCGACACGAAGTGGGTCGCCCGGGCGCAGGCCGGGTTGTCGGCGACGTCCTGGCGCGAGACCGTCTGCCGCGTGGCGCTCACCACCCCGCTGACGTAGTACTGCAGCTCGAGGCCGGAGCCCGTCTCGACGCTGCCGCCGAACTCGGCCGCGCCGAGCGGCAGCTTGGCGTACAGCTCGTCCTCGTTGTCGATGGTGAGGCTCTCCACGGTGCCGCTAGTGAAGGTGGGCTGCCCGTAGGTGCCGTACTTGCCCGGGATGGAGTTGTCCGCGCAGCCGTGGACGATGCTGAGCGAGCAGCCCTCGTAGCGCACGAACACCACGTCGCGGGAGGCCTTGGCCTCGAACGTCGACAGGTCCGTGGCGTCCCACTCCACGACGAACGGCTGCTCGACGCCGCCGCCCGTGGCGCAGCGGTTCTGTCCCACGGCGCTGTCGTCGAGCATCTGGTTGGGTCCGGCGCCCGCCGGCGTCGTGTCCAGGTTGGCGCGGGTCGCCGCGCAGCTCGTCGCCAGGGCCGCGGCCGCGAGCAGCGCGAGCGCGGGTGCCGTCGTTCGCAAACAGACGGATTTCGCCATGACCTGCTCCTTGGTGCGCGCGTTCTCGAGGACGCCATCGAGACTACACGAGTCGCGGTGCGTCCGAAAGCGAGCGTTCGTGGCCAAGAGGTGGGCCCAGGTGGGCATGTCGGGCATGTCGGAGACGGCATGTCGGAGACTGTCCCCTTCTCGGCACGTCGACGAGAGCTTCAGCTTCTACCCCTACGACCTCATCCTGCCGTGCGTGGCTCCGCATTGTAGGGCTCCGACCAACCGCTCGCAAAGAGAGAGCGCCCCCGTTCAAAGTGTTCGCAGCCGCAGGCCAAGTTCTGCTCGCCATTCCGGGGCGTTGCGCCCCGATAGATCACGATGGAACTGCACCTACCGCGGGGGCCGGTTAACGTCCGCCGAGATCGGCGGCTGCGGAGGAGGCTCGGCGGCCGTCCGCTGTTGGCGGCAGGCCGCCCCTGGGCGCGGCTGCCACCCGGCCGCCAGCATCTCGTATAGAGCGTCGTCGCAAGGACGTCCACGACGATCTCGCGCGGGCTCGGGCTCTTGATGTTCGGCTCCTGCATCGTTCACCTCCTCGCCCGGGGGTTCGACCGGGCTTGTCGGAGGCGACGAGGGCGTTCGGCGGCGGGGGAAGGCAAGGGCAAGACCGACGACAGGCCGTTCCGCCAGACGCGGAACCGAACTGCGCCCTCCCACCCTACACCTTGCGCTTGTTCATCGCCTTTTGAACCTCCTCCCGGACCTCATCGGCCAAATCCTCCAATTGAAGTCGGCCGAGTTCTATGCCTCTGACGAGAACTGTCCGGACCTGACTTCTCGTCCACCTCTTGTAGGAGTCCGCCGCAAGAGCCTCGTTGATTCTGTCCGCGACCAAGCCAAGACGAGAGTAGTCCAATCGGACGGCGTCGACGTGCTCGTCGACCATGGCCGACACTGGCGTATCTCCTGGTGTTTCATCGAGGTGGACGCCTCGGCTTGACAGCACATCATCAGGCACCCACACCAGTTCGACCTTCTCCACCTTGTCCCGCCGCGCTGCCAGCGCCAACGTTGCCAGTTCAACAGCGTCAGCCTCGGCGTCGCCGCACTTCCGGAACGAGAGGGTGTTCCCTCGCGTCTTCAGATCGACGGAGATCGCATCGGCCGGTATCTCGGCCTCTGCCAGCCCCGTCTTGGAGTCCCACTTTGCTCTGGTGACCATCCGGGCCAAATACACCGCGGACCCGCTACTGTCCGAGGTCTTGGATGACCTGTTCGATGTACTGCGCAAGCCAGGCCACGCTCTCCTGATGATCCTGCAACAGATCGAGCAGAGCACGGTCCTCCCATGTCTCCATCGCTTGAACGGCCGCATCTCGACGCTCAACGTACTCAGAAGTAAGCGCACTTTCGACCAGCCGACGGCGGGCGGCCGAAGCGCGGGGGAGTTCACACCGTGCCACCAGGCGCAGTGCGTCCGCTGCCTCCGCGGGATGAACTGCGCCATCGACGATTTCGATAACCCCTTCGTCATCGAGCATGCGTGCCGCTTGGTGGATCACCCGTTCGGCGGGGTGAGTCATCCCATCTTCCACCGGCTCCGCCGACATTGCCCTACGCACCTGTGACAGGCACCGCGCTCGGAGTTCGGGGGACCGCCCCAAGTCGGGACCATGTCGATGCTCAAGTGCTGCCTGAACGAACCGCCGGTGGGGTGAGGTCTGGTCACGATCTGCCCAGCCGACAACGAGCGCATCCAGGAGTCGCTGGATGCTGTTCATCGGATCGCCCGACTTACCAAGGTGAAGGGCCCAGCCCATCCTCGATGTAGGCGAGCCGGAAGTGCGGAGGGCATCGCGCAGAATCAGCGGTGACAGAGCCAGCACGCCCGCCTCGTCCAACTCGGTCACGCGGACTGGGGCGTCCGTGATGCTGGCCAGTTCCAGTTCCATTGCATCCGGGGGAACGGTCCGAGGCCATTGAGCCTCAAACCCTCCCCCCGCAGGCCTCGGCTCCTCGGAGACGCCCGTCATATCCGTCATTGCCATTGTCGCAAGTCCGGTGTGCCAGGTTGCCGCGTCAGTCAGGTCACGGACAGTATCCCCCCGAGTTGAGTTGTCGGCCATCTCGGTCCACGGTTTCACGCGCGCATCAAGAGCCGGCATCTTCGAGCCCCCAGACCTTGTGCATGTCAGCGCTTGTCACGTCCTTGAAAGTCATCACGATCCAGTCGTGACCGTCGTGAAGTGCCTCTAAGATGTCCTCGACAGACGGATGAGCAGGACGTCGCCGTGCGATAAAGTTGACCACCAACAACTTCGCGCCATCCGTGTTCCGAACTGCGGGATACGTCCTGAAGTGCAGGCGTCCGGGCTGTCCGTCGACACCGACGGTGGCGAAGCGAATTCGCACATCCGCCTCCTCCGCATCGACTCCATCGAGGGTCACCGATGGAATCTGCAGCGTGGGAAACACGGCATGCAGGTTAGCGTGGCCCGTCCAACCTTCGCCACCGACAATGTGGTTGACGTAAGTCACATCGCAGATGTCCGGGTAAGGAGCCTCCATGCCGCGGTCGGCCAGGAAGGTCAGGAAGGTACCGTACTCCTCCCTGAAGCGCTCCTGTAACCAGGCAAACCTGGGGTATTCGGACTCCGGACCGGTCTTCCTCACAGTTGAAGACGAACCGGTCAGCCTGCACCTGGACGAGTCCCCCGCTGTCAGAGTTGGCGAACCAGAGCCTTACCGGAGCTTTTGGAAAGGCCGTGGAATTGACGAGTTCCTTTTGGGACGGCCGCGGCTCGTCTCCGAAGCTCTCAACAACGCGTGACAGGGGGCCCTGTTCCTGTAGCTCAGGGTAGCGGTCCTTGAACTGTTCCCAGAGAACCCCGTAGTCCACGATTTTGAGGGGAAGTGTCTCGCGGAACTGCACCCCCAACGCGACCTCGATGACCGGTGGCCTGGCGAAGGAAGGTGTCTTACGTCGTACCATCATGCGCCCCTCGATGGCCGGTGGCTCAAGTACTCTATGCACGAACGATGCGCGCGTCGCACTGCTTCTTTGATAGCCATCTCCATCGCGCTACTTCTCCCCGCCAGTTGCAACGGTTGCCCAGACATCCGGGAAGGCGCTGCCGAGCGAGTCCGGAAGGCTGCGCCCTACCCGTCTCCCAGCGACTTACAGTGGACATCGTGACGCCGAGTTCACGTGCGAACTGCTCCTGGGTGAACCCAAGGTGCTTCCGAAGATCGCGCACGGCGGAGGGCGTGATCTGGACCTCCTGCTGCTGCTTCATCGCCGCTCCTCCAACGCTTCGGGCGGTAGGCGCTTGAGGGTGCGCCTTGTCGAACGCCTATACAGAAGCCTAGTTCGGCGGCGCGGTCCGGTCAAGAGCTGAGGAGATCTCCGAGCGCCTTACTCGGTGGCGGCGGGAGTCAAGCGATCCGCCAGGGCGTCATCCGAGCCAGCTGCACGGCCATCCGGCGCTCGGCGTCGAGGTCGCGGAGCAAGCGCTGCAGCTCGCGGAGGCTGTCAATGTCGAGCGCCTCGAGGTCGAGGCGCGGGTACGCCCGCCCAGCGGCCCGGGTCATCTCGGCCCGGAGCCACTGGATCAGGCGTCGCTTGTCATAGTCGCAGCTCACCCTACGCCTCGGGCGCGAACAGCTCGACGACCCGGACCTCGCCCGCCTCGAGCAGGAAGGCGTGCAGCGAGCGGCGGAAGAGGTCCATCCGGCTCTTGAGGCCCAGGCGCTCGCGGGCCGCGTCGAGCTGCGTGACGAGGTCGGCCTCCATGCGCAGGGGCAGCACCTTGAAGTCGGGCGCCTCGCCGTCGGCCCGGCGGGTGCCGCGGGGGCCGACCGGGATCCGCCCGCGCTGGGCCTGCCGGATCTTCCAGACGAGGTAGCGCTTGATATGGTGAGCTCACCATATTCTTTTCTAACCGCGAAGGGAAACTCCAATTCGGGGCGGGCCTGCTTTTTGCCACGTTGGGGTTTAGGTAATGACATTCGTTTCCCAAACCATAAAATTGGTCACAAGAGATAGATTGGGAGGAGCCGGATGAAAAAAGCGGGCTGGATAGCAGTAGCGCTGACAGCGGCGCTCGCGCTCGCAACGGCCGGATGTTGGGACGGGGGCTCCACCGGAGGCGGGGACGCGGGCAGCGACACGGACTCCGATTCCGACGGGGATGCGGATTCGGACACGGACACCGACACGGACACCGACACCGATGCTGATACGGATGTCAGCTGGGTTCCCATTACTGGCGGTGTTTTCCAGATGGGGTCGAGCGAGGGCGGTTCCGACGAGATCCCGGTGCACGAGGTGACGGTGCCGGGCTTCGAGATGCTGGAGACCGAGGTGACCGTGGCCCAGTACGGGGAGTGCGTGACGGCGGGTGAGTGCAGCGAGCCTGACACCGGGACGTACGGCAACTGGAACGACCCCGGTTACGAGGACCACCCGGTCAACTACGTGGACTGGGACCAGGCGGTGGCCTTTTGCGAGTGGGTGGGAGGCAGGCTGCCGAGCGAGGCGGAGTGGGAGTACGCGGCCCGCGGCGGCGGTCAGGATATCACCTACCCGTGGGGAGACGAGACCGCGACCTGCGACTACGCGGTGATGAACGATGGAGGATATGGATGCGGCACTGACCGGACGTGGTCGGTCTGCTCCAAGACGGCTGGCAACACGGACCAGGGGTTGTGCGACATGGCCGGAAACGTGTGGGAGTGGGTGCAGGACCGGTACCACTCGGACTACACGGGAGCACCGGCGGACGGCAGCGCCTGGGAGGACAGCGGCTCGGTCCGGGTCAGGCGGGGCGGCAGCTTCGTCCTCGTTGCCTACTACCTTCGCGCTGCCTCCCGCGTCGTCTACGATCCGTCGTACCAGTCCGCCGTCCTGGGTTTCCGCTGCGCCAGGTGATCGGTCCACGGGAGGTCGGGAGCTCGGGTCGGCCGGCTTTCTGCCGGCCGGCGAGGAGCGAGGAGGAGAGGTCGGGCGAGAGGCTCCATCGGCGGAGCGTTAGCGGAGCCAATGGAGAGAGCCCGACCCGACGAAGAAGTCCGGGGGAGCCTCGAGGGGCTCTCCCCTCGAGCGGGTGCAGGGCGGAGCCCTGCCGTCTTCGGCTCTGATTCGAAGATCGATGTTCGAAGATTACCCATTCAAGTAATGACATTCGTTTTCCAAACCATAAAATTGGTCACAAGAGATAGATTGGGAGGAGCCGGATGAAAAAAGCGGGCTGGATAGCAGTAGCGCTGACAGCGGCGCTCGCGCTCGCAACGGCCGGATGTTGGGACGGGGGCTCCACCGGAGGCGGGGACGCGGGCAGCGACACGGACTCCGATTCCGACGGG
>JAWOBP010000078.1:0-47531 GCA_046484285.1 Polyangia bacterium | reverse complement strand
CTCGACACCGGCCCGCGGACCGCTGCTCGGCTCTCCGCAGCTCCACACTCCCGCAGCGGCGCCCTCCCACTCGGGGGAGCAGACCGCCAGGTCCCAGCTGCGAAGCACCTCGGCGCCATCGTCCGGCGAGAGCGACTGCTGGCCCGGCTCCGGAAACTCTTCGTTTTCTTGCACACTGCATGGATCGCGGTTGAATGGGGGGGCGAAGCAGGACGGGTCAAAATATTAGTCATAGATACATCGTAGGTAACCCGAAGCTGAAAAGTCAACAGCGAATATTCCACGTTTCGGTGTTTTCTTGTCGCACAGCTGCTCGAACGTGACCGCGGTCCACTCGTCGTCGAGGATCCTGGCCCGCCAGGAGCTATTCGCGCTGTAGTGGTTTTCGGTAGAGGGGCGGCCGGTGCTTCGTGCGGCAATTCACCGCTGGGGCCATCGCCGGGGTCACGAAACGGCCCGGAGGTGCTTCAGGGGCGAGTAGCGGCGCGATTCGCGGGGGAGGAGCGGACGCACCTGTGCGCCGGCGGGGAGCGGGGGCTGGTTTCCGGGAGGAGCCGCCGGTCAGGCGGCTCGCACAACCGGGGCGGTCAGCGACCTCATCTCCTCGGGCTGGCCGGCGCGGCCCGCGCACGACGCGACCGAAGTCTCCCACACCGATCGGCGAGAGCTTCTCGCACTCGGCGCGGCCCGCGCATTCGAAGCCGAAGGCCGCGGTCGGGCAGCTTCGTCTTCAGCTCGTCGACGAGCCGGTGGAACAGCTCGACGATCAAGGCCCTGTGCTCGATGAGCAGCCCGAGGAAGCGCACCAGCTCCTCGTCGAAGAGGGCGAGGGCGGCGAGGACGAGCACGAGGCGGTCGATTTTCGGGCCAGCGGTGGAGCGTGGGGTAAAAAACCCGCGAAAGGGGCGTATGGTCACGGCGCGGAGGCCCGAGACCCACGCCAACCTGGGGTATCGCCTCCTCGGTCGATCGCCGGGGCCCGCTTCACCCGGGCACGAGCCAGCAGCGCGAAGTGCTCCCGCCGAAAAGCGCTTGCATTTCGCCGGTCGGGCGTGTACATAGCTACACCCCTCGGCACCGGCAAAGCCGGCCGGGTGGATTGTCGACCAGCTGAGCCAGGGAATAGCGATGCCCAAGATGAAGACCAATCGCGCGGCTGCCAAGCGGTTTCGCAAGACCGCCAAGGGCAAGATCCGCTGCGACAAGCCGTATCACGGTCACATTCTGACCAAGAAGAGCAGCAAGCGTAAACGCAGGCTGCGCCAGAACGATATCCTCGACAAGACCGGGGAGCGCCAGATTCGCAGGCTCCTGCCTTACCTGTAGGGACGTCGATCTCTGACGGGAAGGCTGCGAGGCTCGGAAGAAAGGGAGCGAGACCATGGCGCGCGTCAAGAGAGGCTTCAAGACGAGGCGCCGGCGCAAGAAGATCATGCGCCGGGCCAAGGGTTTTTTCGGATCGCGGAGCCGGCTGTTCACCATCTCGCGCGTGGCTGTCATGCACGCCTGGCGCGATGCGTACATCGGCCGCCGGCTGCGCAAGCGCGACATGCGCCGCTTGTGGATCACCCGCATCGGCGCGGCGGCGAGACAGAACGGCACCAGCTACTCGAAGCTGATCGGCGGGCTGAAGAAGGCCCGGGTCGAGCTGGACCGCAAGATCCTCGCCGAGATCGCCGTCGCCGATCCGGAGGCGTTCTCCGCGGTCGTCTCCGTGGCCGCCAAGGCGCGCTAGCGCGGGCCGCGGCCGTCCGAGCGCGACGGCGCACCTTTCCAGTCGTCGGGGCGCGGCTCGCACAAGGAGCCTGTCGATGGAATCCGAGGAAATCACCGCCCGACTCCGCGAGTTGGCGCAGCGCTTCCTGGACGAGCTGGAGGGGCTGGACACCGAGCAGCGGATTCGAGATCTCCAGGCATCCTACCTGGGCAAGAAGGGCGCCGTCGCCGAGCTGCAGAGGCTGCTGGGCAAGATTCCCAAAGAGGCCCGCCGCGAGGTGGGACGCGCCTTCAACGAGGTCAAGGGCCGTATCACCTCCTCGACCCGCGAGGCGCTCGACGCGCTGGCCGAGCGCGAGCAGCGGGAGTACCTGGAGCGCCACCTGGACCTGACCCTGCCCGGCAGGGCGCCGCGCCGCGGGCACATGCATCCGATCCGGATTGCTTTTTTCGATGTGATCGACGTCTTTGTCTCGATGGGCTTCGACGTGGCGCTGGGCCCCGAGGTGGAGACCGACGAGCTCAACTTCGGCAAGCTCAACTTCCCGCCGGACCACCCGGCGCGCGACATGCAGGACACGCTGTTCGTGCGCGAAGGCGAGACGCTGCTGCGCACCCACACCTCGCCGGTTCAGATCCGGGCGCTGTTCGAGCGACCGCTGCCGGTCCAGATCGTGGCCCCCGGCGCGGTCTACCGCCGGGACGACGACCCGACCCACAGCCCGATGTTCTTCCAGGTGGAGGGGCTGCTGGTCGACGAGGGCATCGACTTCTCGCATCTCAAAGGAGCGCTCGAGACGTTCATCAGGCGCGTTTTCGGCAGCGACGCGGTGACGCGTTTTCGTCCCAGCTTCTTCCCCTTCACCGAGCCGTCGGCCGAGGTGGACGTGCAGTGCATCGCATGCAAGGGCCGCGGCTGCGGGCTGTGCTCCGGGACCGGCTGGCTGGAGCTGCTCGGTTGCGGGATGGTCGATCCCAACGTGCTCGAGGGCGTGGATATCGACCCGGAGCGCTATTCGGGGTTTGCCTTCGGCATCGGCGTGGACCGCATCGCGATGCTTCGCTACGAGGGAATCACGAGCATCCGGCTGCTGTACGAGAACGACCCGCGGTTCCTGGGATGCTTCAGGAGGTGATGCGGTGCTGGTGAGCTGGAAGTGGATTTGCGAGCTCGCCGGGTTCGATCCCGATCCCAGCGCGCTGGCCGAGCGCCTGACCTTCAGCGGGCTGGAGGTCGAGGGGCTGAGCGAGATCGGGCGGCACGACCGGATCGTGGTCGGGCGAATCGTCGAGCGGGAGGCCCACCCCGAGCGCGGGAATCTGCACGTGGTGCAGGTCGACTCGGGGGACGGCGCGCTGCAGGTCGTCTGCGGGGCTCCCAACACGCCCGGGCCCGGAGCGCGCGTCGTGCTGGCGCTGCCCGGAGCCAGGGTGCAGGGTCGCGAGATCCGGAGCGTCGAGCTGGCCAAGGTCCGATCCGAGGGGATGCTCTGCTCCGAGGACGAGCTCGGGATCGGCCCGGACGAGAGCGGAATTTTGCTGCTCGACGGAGAGACCGAGGCCGCGGCCGGCACGCCGCTGGCCGACGCGCTGGGTCTGGCCGACTGGATAATCGATATCAGCGTGACCCCCAATCGCCCCGACGCCTTGAGCCACCGCGGCGTGGCGCGCGAGACGTGCCTGCTCTACGGACGTCCGTTCGAGCCACCGCGCTCGGAGCCGGCGGCCGAGGGCGGTCCTCCGGTCGAGGAGCTGGCCCGGGTCGAGTTGCGCGACCCGACGGGCTGCCCGCGCTACATGGCGGCTGCGGTCACGGGGCTGACCGCGCGTCCCAGCCCCTTTTTCCTGCGCTACCGCCTGCACTCGCTGGGAGTGCGGCCGATCTCCAACCTGGTGGACGTGACCAACCTGATCCAGCTGGAATACGGTCAGCCGCTGCACGCCTTCGACCTGGACCACCTGGAGGGCGGCCGGATCGAAGTGCGCCGGGCCGGGCAGGGCGAGCGGATGCGCACTCTGGACGAGGTGGAGCGCGAGCTCGGCTCCGAGGACCTGCTGATCTGCGACGGCGCCAGGCCGGTGGCCGTGGCCGGCGTGATGGGCGGCGAGGAGAGCGGCGTGACCGACGCCACCGAGCGGTTGCTGCTCGAGTGCGCCTACTTCGAGCCGAGCGGGATCCGCCGCACCTCCAGGCGCCTCAAGCTGTCGAGCGAGTCGAGCTACCGCTTCGAGCGCGGAGTGGATCCGAACGGTGGGCCGCGGGTGATCGAGGCGGCGGCGAGCCTGCTGACCCGCCTGGGCGGCGGGCTCCGGGCTCCGGGCACGATCGATTGCTATCCCGATCCGATCCGGCCGCGCCGCGTCGGCTTCAGGCCCGAGCGCTACGCGGCGTTGATCGGGGCTCCTGTCGGCGCCGACGAGGCGCGCGGCGTGCTCGAGGGAATCGGCGCCGAGGTCGAAGCCGGCGCCGAGAAGCTCGACGTGCTGGTCCCCACCTCGCGTCCCGACATCGAGCGGGAGATAGATCTGGTGGAAGAGGTGGCGCGCGTCAGAGGGCTGGACAGCATTCCCTCGCGACTGCCGCGCCTGCGCTGCGAGGTGCCGCGGCGCGACGAGCACGAGGCGATTCGCCGCTCCGTGGAGCTGCTCGTTTCGCTGGGGCTGGACGAGTCGATCAGCTACTCGCTGGTCTCCGCGGAGAATCTCGAGGCGCTGGGTCGCGCCGGGAAGCTGGTGCGCATCTCCAACCCGCTCAGCTCGCTGCGCGATTCGATGCGCACCACCCTGCTGGCCGGGCTGCTGGAGAACCTCAAGCGGGCCGTCTCGCGCTTCGAGCCGGGAATCAGGCAGTTCGAGGTAGGTCGCACCTTCCACGATGAAGGGGAAGAGCTGCCGCGCGAGGTGGTGCGCGCCGCGGCGGTGCTGTTCGGTCCGCGCGAGGCCTGGATCGGAGAGAGTCCGACGCCGCTCGATTTCTACGACGCCAAGGGGTTGGCGGTGGCCTTCGTCGAGGAGCTGAGCGGCGCGACGCCGGAGCTCGTGCCGCTGGGGGATGAGAGCGACGCGAGCTGGCATCCCAGGCGCGCTCTCGAGGTCTGGATCGAACGAGAGCGGGTCGGGACTCTCGGCGAGATTCATCCCGCGGCGCTGTCCGCGTTGAAGCTGCCGCGCGGCGCGGTCGGCTTCGAGCTGGAGCTGATGGAGATCTGGAGCCGGAGGCGGATGCCGGAGGCGCGGCCGATTCCGGAGCAGCCGCCCATGAGCCGGGACGTGGCGTTGCTTGTCGACGAGGAGCAGGACGCCGGTCCGATTCGCGACGCGCTGGCCGAGCGCTGCGGAAAGCTGGCCGAGCGGGTGGAGCTGTTCGACGTCTACCGGGGAGAGGAGCTCGGCGCGGGCCGCAAGTCGCTGGCCTTCTCCGTGGTCTACCGCGCGTCCGACCGAACGCTGACCGACGAGGAGGTGGACTCCCTGCACCAGGAGGCGGTCGCGGCGGTCGGCGGGCGGTTCGGGGCGGAGGCCAGGTAGATCGCTGGACGGAAACAAACGACTGCTTGGTCGGATTCGGGGTTGAACCCATAGATTTCCTATGGTTGAATTATGGTCCAATATCCGGTCCACTGCGGGGTCAAAGGGAGAAACTGATGACGAAAGCGGACATCATCGAGCGTGTGTACAATCGTGTCGGCGGTTTCTCGAAGAAAGACGCCGCGGAGATTGTCGAAGCCGTTTTCCAGATCATGAAGCAGTCGCTCGCCTTGAACGAGAAGATCAAGATCTCGGGCTTCGGCAACTTCATAGTTCGCAAGAAGAAAGAGCGGATGGGACGCAATCCGCAGACCGGCGAGCCGATCGTGATCGCTCCGCGCTACGTGCTCAATTTCAAGCCGAGCCAGGTGCTGAAAAGCGCGTTGAACGACAGGCCGAAATCCTCCTGATGGACGCCGCCGCGCGTGCGCGTTAGCATCCCAGTCGGAGCACGGGAGGCGTGAAGCGTGGGTGAGCGACCAGATCTTCCTGACAAGCTGTACTTCAAGATCGGCGAGGTGGCGCGCCTGACCGGCGTCAAGCAGCACGTGCTGAGGTACTGGGAGAACGAGTTTTCCTCGATCAGGCCGCAGAAGTCCAAGACCAACCAGCGGCTCTACCGGCGCAGGGACGTGGAGGCCGTGCTGGCGATCAAACACCTGCTCTACGAGCGCAGGTTCACGATAGAGGGCGCGCGGCAGCAACTGGCCGAGAGCGGTGTGGCCGACGAGGTGCCTCCGCCCGATCCGGAGGTGGTGGCCGCCACCGCGCGGCGCGAAGCGATCGAAGAGATGCAAGCAGAGGTGCGGCGGACGCGCGCCGAGACCGCGGATCGATTTCACGCGGCCTTGCTGGATTTGCAAAAGGAGGCCCGCGAGCACATCGAGCGGCTGGACGAGATCGCCGGGGAGGAAGACGGCGAAGGGTGAGGCGATCGCTGCCTTTCGTCGGCCTTGGCGGCTTGCGGCCGGACGGTCTGTCTGGTACTAAGGACGGGCTCTGCGGGGCGTAGCGCAGTCTGGTTAGCGCGCTTGACTGGGGGTCAAGAAGTCGGAGGTTCAAATCCTCTCGCCCCGACCGGGGGGTCCAGCAACGGGCCCTCCTTTTTTCTGCTCGAGGCTCGAACGAAAAAGAGGAACAGCTCGCGTGTCGGTCCCAACTGCGATTCTGCTGACCAACGACGACGGCATCGAGGCGCCGGGGTTGCGCGCGCTCGAGTCCGCGCTGCTCGAGCGGCCCGGCGTGGAGCTGTGGGTCGCCGCGCCGGACCGCGAGCGCTCCACCTGCGGCCACGGAATGACGCTCGACCGCCCGCTGCGCGCAATCGAGGCCGGCGAGCGGCGCATGGCTCTCGACGGCACCCCGGCCGATTGCGTCTACTGGGCGCTGTTCGGTTGGATGCCCCGCCGGCCGCAGGTGGTGGTCTCCGGGATCAACAAAGGGGCCAACCTGGGATCGGACGTGATCTACTCGGGCACGGTCGCCGGCGCGCGGGAAGGCGCGATCCGCGGCGTGCACGGAGTGGCGGTCAGCCTGGTGGAGGGCGAGTCGTTCGAGGAAGCGGCGGCCAGCGCCGCCGGGATCGCCTCGGCCGTCGCCGAGCTACCGGTCGAGTCGCCGCTGCTGCTCAACCTCAACTACCCGGCGGGGGCGTTCGACGAACCGCGCCTGGCGGAGCTCGGATCGCGGGCATACCCCGAGGAGGTGCGCCGCGTGCGAGCCGCGGACGGCTCCGAGCGTCACTGGCTGGGCGGACCTCCGGTGCGGGACCGGCGGCTGCCCGGCACCGACGGCTGGCTGGTGGCGCGGGGCGTGGCCGCGGTCACGGCGCTCGGAATCGAGCCGAACGGCGCGAGGGACGCGCCGTCGATTGCGGAGCGGCTGGGCATCGACGACGACCGCGTGGAGCAGTCGGGATGAAGACGCAAACCGACGAGAGCTATCGGGCGCCGCGGCGCGACGGGCCGGTCAGGACGCTGGTAAAGGGCGGTCTGATGGGGATCGCTAACATCATACCGGGCGTTTCCGGCGGCACCTTCGCCCTGGTGCTGGGCATCTTCGACCGGCTGGTGGGATCGCTCAACTCCCTGGGCGTGGGCACATTGAAGGTGCTCTGGCGGCTGCTCGGCGGAGGGTTCAGGGCGGAGCGCCGCGCCGAGCTCGCCGCGGAGTGGCGGCGTGTCGACGCCTGGTTCCTGATCCTGCTTTTGGGCGGCGCCGCGGCGGCGATCCTCTCCTCGTCGTTCCTGATCGACTACCTGCTGCGCGAGCACTGGTCTCCCACGCTGGCGTTCTTCATCGGGCTGATCCTGCCGTCGATCGCGGTGCCGTGGTCGATGATGGACCGCCGCGGGCTGCTGCTGCTGTGGGCCGTGCCGGGGATCGCGCTGACCGTGGGCGTCTCGCTGGCGATGCCGGAAGGCGCGGCCGGCTCGGACGATCTGCTGGTCGCGGCCGGCACCGGAGCGCTGTCGATCAGCGCGATGATCCTGCCCGGGATCAGCGGCTCATTTCTGATGCTGGTGCTCGGCCAGTACCAGAACGTGCTGGCCAAGCTGACCGGCCTGCAGCGGGGGTTGAGCCAGGGAAGCTTCGACGTCTCGGCCGCGGTCTGGCTGGTGGTGCTCGGGCTGGGAATGCTGGTCGGGCTGCTGCTTTTCGCCCGGCTGCTGGGTTTTCTGCTGGCGCGCTTCAAGTCGGCCACGATGGCGTTCCTGATCGGCTTGCTGCTGGGCAGCCTGTGGGTGATGTGGCCGTTCAAGGACATCTCGGCGGGCGCCGAGGTGACCGATCGCTCCGGAGAGGTCAAGCAGGAGGTGCGGATCGCGACCGCGCCCAACCGCCTCCCCCACGACGCGCGAGAGGGGCTGGTCGCCGGAGGCGCGCTGGTTGCGGGCCTGGTCGGATCGGTCGGGTTGATCGCTCTCGGTCGCCGCAAGCGGGAGGAGGAGGAGTGACCGTTGGGTTCGGGGCCGGATTTCGGCCCGGACGAGGACTTCTGGTACGATCGCCGCGATGGTGAGGTGCAAAATCCAGTTGCTGTCGGTGCTGGTCGCCACCGCCTGCGGCTCGCCACAGCTGCCGCCCGAAAAGCTGGTGGGGAGCTGGCACGAGGTCTCGCAAGGCGACGACGCCGCCTCGGTGGCGCGCCGCTACGGCGCGGACGAGCAAGCGCTGATCGAGCTCAACGACCTGCCGCGAGACGGCTCGATGAAAGGACGCGAGGAGGTCTTCGTGCCCAAGGCGGGAGGCGATCCCCCCGGCACCGGGGCTCCGCCTCCGGAGCCGGTCGCCGCGGCGGCCGCCGAGCCGAAGGGCGAGGAGCCGGCCGGCCGGCCCGAAAAGAAGCGTGGACGCTGCGGGGAGCAGGGCAGACCCTGCCTGGCCTGGCCGGCGGACGGCGAGGTCGGCACGGGTTTCGGCGAGAGCGAGGGCCGCCGCCACGACGGGATCGACATCGTAGCGCCCGACGGCAGCGAGGTCCGCGCCGCGGACGCGGGACAGGTTCTCTACAGCGGCGACGGGATCGAGGGTTACGGCAACCTGCTGATCCTGAGCCACGCCAGCGGGTTGATGACCGTCTACGCCCACAACCGCCGCAACCTGGTCGAGGAAGGGGACCGCGTGGAGCGCGGAGCGGTGATCGCGGAAGTGGGCGAGAGCGGGGCGGCCACCGCGCCTCACCTGCACTTCGAGGTGCGGGTCGACGAGCGTCCCGCAGATCCGCTACTGTATCTGCCCGGCAGATAGCCGCGCAGCGACGAGAGAAGTCACCAGGGAGAAACAAGATGAACGACAGGATCGAGATGATTCGCTCGCGGATCCGGGAGGTTCCAGACTTTCCGAGGCCCGGGATACTGTTCTACGACATCACGCCCGTGATCGGCGACGCGAAATGCCTGCGGGCCTCCTGCGACCTGCTGGCCGAGCCTTTCGCCGAGCAGGACGTGGACGTGGTGGCGGGCATGGAGTCGCGCGGCTTCATCTTCGGGCCGCCGGTCGCCGAGCGTCTGGGCGCCGGCTTCGTTCCGGTGCGCAAGCCGGGCAAGCTGCCGGCCGAGACGATTCGCCGGGACTACGAGCTGGAGTACGGCTCGGACGCGCTGGAGATACACTCCGACGCGGTGGGCGCCGGTGATCGCGTGCTGGTGGTCGACGACCTGCTGGCCACCGGGGGCACGGCCGCGGCCACGGTGCGGATGCTACGAGAGGCCGGCGCCCGGGTGGCGGGCGTGGCGTTCGTCATCGAGCTGGGGTTCCTGAAGGGCAGGAAAAAGATCGAAAACGAGAAGATTCACAGCCTGCTGGTCTACTGACAGGTAGGGGAGCCGGATGATGCAAATCGAAGGCAAGCGGATCCTGTTTGCGGTGTTGAACGCGGTCCAGGGCCTGCTGGTGGGAGCGATCCCGCTGCTGGTCCCGAGTCGTTCCGAGGCGATCAACGCGGTGCTCTGGGCGGTCGCGGCCGCGTCGCTGCTGGCGGCGCCGGCGATCCTGTTGTCCGGCGGCTGGGGGAGATGGGTCGCGGCGGCCGCCTGCCTGGCCAACTGGCTGACCGGGCTGGCGTTCGCCGCGCTGACCGCCTGGTCGGCGTCGTACCTCTACGGCATCTACGGCAGGCACGGTCACGCGGTGGGATCGATCGCGTTCGTGATCGCCGGGGTGGTGCTGATCCTGTTCTGGCTGATTCCGCTCCACGAGCTGCACTACCTGGCGCGCGGCTCGGGCCGCGGCGCGGCCGGAAAGGCCCGTCCCGCGGGCGAGGGCGGAGGCGAGAGTTGAGGATCCCGACTCCCGCACGACTGGGCGCCGTCTCGGCGCTGGTGCTGCTGACCGCGGTGCTGGTCGCGCCGCTGCCGTTCCGCTACCAGCCCAACACCTCGATCGCTCCCGACGAGCTGGGCGAGATCCTGGTCGGGCTGCGGCGTTCGTTCGAGGGAGAAGGCCAGGGCGGGCTGCCCGGCTCTCTGTCTGAGCTGGCCGGGGATCGGGTTCCGCTGGTCCTGACCGCGTGGGTCGACGGCGGCAGGGCCGCGGTCTGGCAGGCCGAGGATCGCCCGCTGTCCGAGGCCGTGCCGGAGCTGGCCGCCGAGTTGCGGGCCTTTGGCGACGAGCTGGAAGGCGGACGGCTGCGCTTGCAGCTGATGGCCGCGACCGCCGAGGGCTGGCTGCCCGAGGACGGGCTGCTGTTCAGCCTCTCCTTCGTGGAGGGGCACGACGGTGTGAGCGGCATGGTCGGCGAGAGGAGGGTCTACCTCCCGCCGTCCGAGCTGGTCCGCCAGCGCAAGTACGGCACCTTCAAGCCTCTGCCCGGCTACGACAGCGGTTTCGGCGTGGGCGTCTCCCGCGAGCGCGTGAGCACCACGATCGCGCACCAGGCCGAACGGCTGGGCAGCGGGGGCGGCGAGCCGACCGACCTGCGGCGCTTCCGCGGGCTGTGCATGGTCGAGGACGACGACCTGAGGCCGCGCCGCCTGCTCAAGGGCACGGTCGAGACCGAGCCGCTGACTCGCGCGCGGGGCGAGGCGATGGTGCTGGCCGGAGCGCGCTACCTGCACAGCGCGCTGAAGCCGAGCGGCAAGTTCCGCTACTACTTCAACCCCGTGATGGATACCGATCTGAGCTGGCGCTACAACTGGCCGCGGCACGCCGGCGTCTGCTACAGCCTGGCCCTGGTCGGAAGGCTGCTGGAGCGGCCCGAGCTGGTGGAGACGGCCGGTCTAGCGCTGGAGGGATTCACCGAGCGGCTGGTCGATGGACCGGACGGCTCTTCTTGCCTGCTGGCCAAGGGACGCTGCTACCTGGGATCCTCGGCGCTGGGTTTGCTGGCGCTGTCCGAGTACCGGCTGGCCTCCGGCGACGATCGCTTCGACCCGGTCGCGCGGCGCCTGGCCGCCTTTCTCGAGAGCATGCAGAAGAGCGACGGCCTGTTCTTCCACGAGTGGTATCCCGAAGAGGGCATCGAGCGCGAGCTGATGAAGCTCTACGCCTCGCAGCAGGCGATCCTGGCCCTGGCGATCCACGCCCGGGCGGTGGGAGACGACGGGACGCTGGAGGCGGCGGAGCGCGGGATGGACAGGCTGGCCGGTCCTTACTGGGATCATTTCCTGGGCAACTGGTTCTTCGGCCAGGAGCACTGGACCTGCCTGGCCGCCGAGGAGCTGTACCGCGCCAGGCCAAAGAAGGCCTACGCCGAGCTGTGTCACGCGATTGGGGTGCACTACGACAACATCACGCATCGCAAGGACGAGACGCCTTTTTCGGGGGACGCCGGCGGGATGTCGATCACGCACCTGTTCACTCCGCACGTGGGCGGCACCGCCACCGCGGCCGAGGCGATGGTCTCGGCGGTCCGCCTGGGTCGCGAGATCGACCGCGAGGTGACGCCGATCGAGAACCAGCTGCGGGATACCTACGACTACCTGGCCAAGTCCCAGGTCAGCGTCCACGACACCTTCTGGATGCGCTCCTGGCGCAAGGCGATCGGCGGCTTTTTCGACACTCAGTCCAAGACCAGGATCCGGATCGACACCGTGCAGCACGCGATCAGCGCGGTGGTGCGAGGGCTGGATCTGCTCCCGGCCGACGACAGACCGAACGCGCTGGAACTGGCCGCGCGAGACTTCGGGCCTCCGCGTTCCTTCACCGAGAAATAACTGTCGAATAGGCGCTACGCCCCCGAGCGAACGGGGCGAGCGGGAAATGCGGGGCGTCTGCTCAGTCGCAGATCAGGCACTTCCACATCTTGCTGTAGGGGTCGGTGTCCGAGTCGGTGTCCGTATCGGTGTCCGAGTCGGTGTCCGTATCGGTGTCCGAGTCGGTGTCCGAGTCGGTGTCCGAGTCGGTGTCCGAGTCGGTGTCCGTGTCGGTGTCGCCGTCGGTATCGCTGTCCGTGTCGGCGTCGCTGGTGCCATCGTCGTCGTCGTCGCTCACCACGTTGCTGTCTCCGCACGCCGAGGCCAGCGCCAACGGAACGGCCAGGATCGCCACGAATAGAATGCGCCAAATGTTTTTCATCTCAAACCTCCAGACCTCTTTATACATGAAGTGCTCTTTGTTTTACAAACGGACGGACACTTCTATGCTTTTTTTTAGTCTATCTTGTCAAGCCTCGTTTTTGCCTCGGATGCATGAATGCTTTTTGGATATCGCTCCAAGAATGACCTCAGGGCGTTGATCTCGCCTCCCAGCCGACCCAGCGCCCGCAGCGCAAAGCAGCGTCCCCAGGCCGCCTCCTCGGCCAGCGGTCCGCGCGGACGGCTGCGCTGGTAGAGGCCGAAGTGGTGCAGCGCCAGGTCCGGCCTGTGCAGGTGCTCGAGCTCGATCTCGGCCAGCGGCACGAGCACGGTCATCGCCTCGGGGCTGCCTCCGTGCAGCTCCAGGACCCTTCCGTAGGCGCCGGCCGCTGCGTTCCAGTTGCCGCTCTTCCGCGCCGATCGCGCCTCGCGGATCAGCTCTTCAGCTCCCGGAACCTCGCGGGGCTCCGCGCTTGGCGGGGACTTGCGGCCGGCGCGCGCCGTGGAGCGGGCCGACGATTTCTCCGAGCCTCCCGACTCCGCGTCGCTTTCCTCCGCTACCGGCCCGGACGCCTCGGCCCGTTCGGCGCTGTCGTCCACCGCGCCCTTTCCGGTCGCGACCCGCGGCGATCTCTCCGCCCGCCACGGCTCGAGCAGGGCCATGATCTCGCGTCTGCGCTCGGGGCTCAGAAGCGAGGTCTCGGCGCGCGGCGACACGAGGCTGCGGCCGGCGGCCACCTCCACCAGTCGCGTGCGTCCTTCTTCGGCGGGGATGCCGGTTCGAACCGATCCCTCGACCACGTCGACCCGCAAGGAGCTGCTCGAGAGCTGGACCATGAAAACGGTGCCCGCGACCTTCACGCGACCGAGCTTCGTGTCGACCGCCAGCTCCGCCTTGGCGTCGGGATCCAGCCTCACCGCCAGGCTTCCCTGCTCCAGGAAGACCTCCACCCGGTCCCGCTCCAGGGTCTCGAGAGAGATGCGCGTGTGCTCGGCCAGGCCCAATTCGAGAAAATCGCCGCCGTGCAGCAGGACCGGGCGGCCCGCGGATTCCACCGTCTCGCCCGCGGTCGGCGCCCGTGAGGGCGTGCCGTCCGCCGCGACCAGCGTTCCCGCGGAGGCCGCCTCGAGAGCCAGCGCCGGCGCGGCCGGCTGGTTTCCGCGCTCGGCCTCGGACGAGAAGAGGATCGAGACCACCACGATCGCCGCGGCCGCCGCCACCGCCGCCGCTCCGGCCAGCAGCGCCATCGAACGGCCGCGCGCACGGCGGAAACGGGCGTCCAGCGCGCGTTCCACATAACGATCCTCGAGTTCGCCGTCGTCGTCGGCGAGGCTCTCGATCGCCACCAGCAGCGCCGCGCAATCGTCGCACTCGGCGGCGTGCCGCTCGGCGAGCCTCAGCTCGTCGCCGTCCGGCTCGTGCTCCTCGACGAGACGAGCCTCGAGCATGCTCCGCACGCTTTCGCATCCCTGTCGAGAATCTGGTTCGCCGCGCCTACTCACTTCGTTTCCTCCCGAACAGCTCGGCCGCCCTGGGGTCGTCGCCGATGTTCTCTCTGAGTTCCTTGAGCCCGACTCTGATCCGATCCCGCACGGTGTTGACCGGTGTGTCCGTCAGCTCGGCCACCTCGGCCACCGAGTAGCCGTGCAGGATGCGCAACAACAGCGTCTCGCGTCGTTGCTGCGGTATCTTCGACATCTGCTTCATCAGCGCCCCGAGCGTAGCGCGCCTCACCGTGTCGCGCTCGGGATCCTCCCGGGAGACTCCGGTCTCCTCGGCCACCGGGCTGACCGTGCGCTCGCTGCGGCGCAATCGCTTGAGCTGCCGCATCAGCACTCGGTAGGTGAGCTGTCCGGCCCAGGCCTCGAGGGATCCGGTCCCCCGGAACTTGCCGATGTTTTCGAGGATCGCCAGCAGGCAACCGTCTATCAGGTCCTCGCTCTCCTCGTCGTAACCGACGAGCATCCAGACCGTCTGGCGCACGCGCGGTCCCAGCCGCCGGAGAACCTCCTCGGCCGCCTTTCGGTCCCGCCCGGCCTTCCGCGCCAAGCGCACGTCCTCGAGAACCGATGGGGGCCGGCGATCCGTTTTCACCTCCTTGGCAGCGCGCCCCCGGCTCTTGTTTACTTTGTGCATCTGGCCCTTTTTCCGGACGGAGAATTCACAGGATTGTAAGGGCGGCGCCCAGGATAAACAACGGTCGAAATCTCCACGGATCCACCACCTCGCGGCGTTTTTCACCCAAATCCACCACATAGGTATGGTCATCGAGAACCACGTCAACCCCGGCTCGGGCGAAGATCGTGACGACCTCGCCGAACGAACGCCCCAGCCACAGCGCGGGCGCCAGCGAGGTGTGGACGCGGCGGGTCTCTTCGGCGTCCAGCGGTTGCAGGTCCGCGTCGAGCGAGGTCACGTCCAGCGAGACGATGTCGACGATTACCGAGAGCTGGGCTTGCAGCGCCCAGCGTCCCAGCCCGAACCTCAGCCCCAGGCCGAGCTCGACCGGATGCGGCTCGATGTGGAGCACCATGTCGTTCGTCGAGATCCGCGGAGGCGCCTGCCAGCGATAGGCCAGCTCGACCCGCAACGGACCGACGACGCGGACCCCGGCGCCCAGCGAGGCGCCGTGCACGGCCACCGCCTGCGGCGCGTAGATCTGAAGCGCGTAGCCCAGATCCATCTCCACGCGACCGGCGTGCGCCTCGCGGGCCGACGGCTGCTCCTTCCGCCCGGGCGGCGCCTCGACCCCGATCTCGCCGCCGGCCAGGATCGCCTTGACCGCGCCCCGCACGATCACCGCCACGGTCACCAGCCTTCCCTCGAGGGTCGACTCGTCCGAGCCCACGCTGCGCACCAGCACCCGCTCGCCCTCCGGCTCGGAGACGTAGAGAAAGACCTGGTCCGACAGCGTCAGATCTATCCAGAAGACGCTCGCTGCGCCGCGGCGACGCGCCGTGCTGCGCGCGAGCTCCACCTGCTCGGGAATGGTTTTCGGCAGGGAGCTGACCCAGATCGTGTCCAGCTCAACCGGCAGGTCCGAGAGCTGCGAGGCCACCGCCTCGGCCGCCGCCTGGGAGCCTTCGCGGTCCGAGAGGGGACAGAGCATCACCAGCCGGTCGGCGGGCGCCTTCTCCGTGGCCGTTGCCGGCGCGGCCCACAGCGAGGAGCACAGCGCCAGCAACAGCGCGGTTCGAGCGGCGTGGGGCCGTGCTGGCAATCGGCTGGGGCTCATCGAGCTCTCCCTTTGGTCGACGCAATTCAACTTGCCCCATCCGTGCGCCCCGCACAAGGCCACGGCGGCGTCGGAAATTCGAAGAAAACCGACCTCGAGTTGTCGATAATCCGTCCATTTGTTTACAAAAAGCACATATGTCACAAACAAGAGGCGAATCGAAAACGACAAGAGAGAAGAGAGAATGAAGCGATGAAACAAATTCAATCACAGAAACTGATTCTCGTCGCGGCGGTGTCGATTCTCGTCGCGGCGGGTTGCGACGGAGGCGGCGGCTCGGGAGCGTCCGACGCCGGAGACACCGACACGGGCACGGACACCGGCAGCGGAGCCGACGGCTTCAGCGCCGCGACGCCCCGGGTCGAGTCGGCCGAGTTGGGCGAGGGACACCAGGGCTGGGCCGTGGCCGACTGCGCGAGCTGCCACTCGGAGGTCCACGACGCGGCCGGCTACCGGCCTCCGGACTGCGTGACCTGCCACGGGGTCAACGGGTCCCCGACCCTGCCCCAGGGCCACGACAACGGCGGCTGCGCCGGCTGCCACGCCGACGTCCACGCCGAGCTCGACTTTTCCGGAGTCAACGACTGCCGCTCCTGCCACCGCTTCGTTCCCCCGCAGGACGGCTCCTGCGCGGTCGAGGAGCAGCACGACGTGGTCGTGGTCGGAGCCGGAGGCGGCGGGCTCGGCGCCGCGGCCTTCCTCACGGGTCAGGGCATGGACGTGGTCGTGCTCGAGCAGCACCACAAGGTGGGTGGCTACATGGTCAACTTCACGCGCGGCGACTACAGGTTCGAGGCCTCGCTGCACGCGATGGACGGTCTCGATCCCGCTCCCTACGAGCCCGATCCGACCACCGAGATGGGAATGAACGTGGCGATGTTCCAGCAGCTGGGGATCTGGGAGAAGATCACGCCCGTGCGGGCCGACCCGATGTACTTCGTCGACTACCCAGACGAAGAGCTGTCGTTCGCGATTCCGGCCGACGTGGACGAGTACCGCGCCCTGCTCGAGGAGAAGTTCCCGGACGAGGCCGACGGCATCGCCGAGATGTTCGACACGCTGGCCGCGGTCGACGAGGTGATGCGCGTGATCTTGAGCTACCAGTACGCGGGCAAGGACATCGAGGGCGACGCCATGCAGGAGTTCCTCGACGAGATCAGCGACAAGGGCCTGATGGACGAGCTGATGATGGTGCAAAGCTACATGGAGGGCACCACGCTCAGCGAGTTCCTCTCCGAGTACCTGAGCGACGAGCGGCTGGTCGCGATCTGGACTCAGCTGGCCGGGTTCGCCGGAGCCGAGCCGGATCGGGTCTCGGCGCTGTTCTTCATGGTGATGTGGAACAACTACCACTTCGGCGGCTACTACTACTTCGAGGGCGGCTCGCAGGCGGTCAGCGACGCGCTGGCCGAGGTCGTGGAGGAGAACGGCGGCGTGATCCGGGTCAACAGCCGCGTGACCGGGATCGACGTCGAGAGCGGCGTGGCGACCCGCGTGCGCACCGAGGACGGAGCCTGCTACGCGGCCGACTACGTGGTCTCGAACGCCAACGCCCCGGAGACGCTGCTGGAGATGCTCGGCCCCGAGCACCTCTCCGACGACCCGGAGTCGCCCTACCATCCCGACAAGCTGGAGCAGGGCAACGACGCCAGCCTAGAGATAGGAATGCCCGCCTTCCAGGTCTGCCTGGGAGTCGACCACGACTACACCGAGCTGTTCGACGGCGCCCACGAGGTGATGATCACCGAGAGCTACAGCCAGCAGGAGAACTTCGACTACTACGAGAGCTCGGACATAGAGAACGCCTCGTACGCGATCGCCAACTACGGAATCCTCGATCCGGGCGTGGCGCCGGCGGGCAAGAACGTGATCTGCCTGACCTCGATGCTGATGTTCGACTGGGAGCAGATGTGGCACTGGCAGGAGAGCCACGACGCCTACGACCAGTTCAAGCACGAGGTGGGGATGCAACTGGTGGAGCGGGCCGAGCAGGACTTCCTCCCCGAGCTGACCCAGTACATCGAGAAGATGGAGGTCGGATCGCCGCTGACCCTGCGCGGCTTCACCGGCAACCCCAGAGGCTCGATCTTCGGCTGGGACAACATCCCCGAGCAGAGCATGAACAACCGCCTGCCCCAGCAGACCCCGGTCGACAACCTGCTGCTCTCCGGAGCCTGGACCTTCCCCGGAGGAGGCCAGTCCGCCGTGATAACCTCGGGCATGCTCGCCGGTCAGGCGATCATGAAAAAGGAAGAGGGTCGCTGAGGGGCGGGCTCTGAGGCCGGCCGCAAACGGCCCGCCTCAGAGCTGGATCGCCCGGGGGATCGGGGTGCCGGTGCTGCCTTCGGTTTGGCCGGTGATCGTGGAGCTGGTGTCGTTTTCTGCGCCAACGGACGATATCGGGATCGCGACCCTGCTTCGTCTCGGATTGTGTTAAAATACTTCCCGTCGGCATGTTGCCGAATTGGGCTGTCTTCTGCAAAGGGAGGCGTTTCATGGACGAGCACCTGGCGCGTGATGCTGCTTCGATCACGGAAGACGATCGGTTCGATTCCACCGCTTCGGCTCGTTCCACCGGTGGCTTCGAATCGTGGTCGATCCTCTGCTGTTTCCTCGCGGTCGCCGCGTGCGCCGAGATCAGCGAGGACGAGCCCGGCGGCTCGGAAGATACGAGCACCGAGACCGGCAGCGACGCGGACACCGACGCGGACACCGACACGGACGCGGACACGGACACCGACACGGACGCGGACACGGACACCGACACCGACACCGACACGGACACCGACACGGACACGGACACGGACACGGACACCGACACCGATACCGATACGGACACCGACACCGACACCGATACGGACACGGACACGGACGCCGACACCGACGCGGACACCGACACGGACACGGACACGGACACCGACACGGACACCGACACGGACACGGACACGGACACGGACACCGACACCGATACCGATACGGACACCGACACCGACACCGACACCGATACGGACACGGACACCGACACCGACACGGACACCGACACGGACACCGACACCGACACGGACACGGACACGGACACCGACACCGACACCGATACGGACACGGACACCGACACCGACACCGACACGGATACCGACACCGACACCGACACGGACACCGACACCGACACCGATACGGACACGGACACGGACACGGACACCGACACCGACACGGACACCGACACCGACACGGACACGGACACTGATACGGACACAGACACCGACACCGATACGGACACAGACACCGACACCGACACCGGTACTGGAACGGATACCGGCACCGGCGAGCCGCAGGAGGACTTCGGAGACTGCCCGGATCCGACCTACCCGACGCTGCTGGCCAGCAACGGCGCGCGGCACCAGATAGATCCGGCGGTCTATTTGGGCGCCTCGGTGGACGGTGAGCTCGACGGGCAACCGACCCCGGGAGCCACCGGCGACGACAACGACCTCAACGACGACGAGGACGGGGTGCTGTTCACCTCTGCGATCATGCCCGGCCAGCTGGCGACGGTCGACGTCACGGCCTCGGTCGACGGCTTCCTCTGCGCCTGGATAGACTTCGGAGGAGACGGATCGTGGGCGGAGCCGGGCGACCGGATCTTCGCCGGGATCCCATTGAGCGCGGGGGTCAACCACTTGCAGTTCCAGGTTCCCGCCGGAGCGCAGCTGGGCGCGACTTACGCCAGGTTCCGGTTCAGCGTGACCACCGAGGAGATGAGCTACGAGAACTGGGTACCGGACGGAGAGGTCGAGGACTACGCGGTGCTGATCGAACAGGAGGTGCCGATGGACTTCGGAGACGCCCCGGACCCGAGCTACCCGACCCTGCTGGCCAGCGACGGCGCGCGCCACGCGGTCAGGAACGGATACTCGCTCGGCACGCAGATCGACCAGGAGATCGACGGGCAGCCGACCCTGGCCGCGGACGGCGACGACACGGACGGCAACGACGACGAGGACGGCGTGACGTTCGCCACGCCGCTGGTCCCGGGCCAGCTGGCCGTGATCGACGTGGTGTTCACCAACATGCTGACCTCGCAGGACGGCCTGCTGCAGGGCTGGATCGACTTCAACGCCGACGGCGACTGGGACGACGCCGGCGAGCAGGTCTTCTCCGACGAGCCGGTCTCGCCGGCCGTGGTCAACAGCCTCTACCTCTCGGTGCCGGCCGGCGCGGTCCCGGGCGCGACCTACGCGCGCTTCCGCGTCAGCAGCACCGCGGGCGTCGGCACCACCGGTTACGCCGCGGACGGCGAGGTCGAGGACTACGCGGTTCACATCGCGGAGCCGGGCTACCCCTACGACTTCGGAGACGCGCCGGAGGAGGACGGCTACGGCTACCCGGTGACTTTGGCCAACGGCGGCGCCTACCACGAGCTGACCGGCCAGATGTGGCTGGGCGCGGTGGTCGACGAGGAGCTGGACGGACAGCCGTCGATCTTTGCAGACGGCGACGACACGGATGGAAGCGACGACGAGGACGGAGTGGAAGACGGCGGTTTGCTCGAGCTGACGCACGGCCAAAACACCCTCAGGGTCACGGTCGGCACCGGTGGCGGATCGGTGGTTCCGATCTGGCTCAACGCCTGGCTGGACGTCTCCGGCGACGGCGTCTGGGCCGAGACCCCGCAGGAGCACGTGATCAGCGAGCAGGTCGTCGCCGGGCAGAACGACGTGAGTTTCAACATCCCGATAGTCAGCGACCAGCCGACCTTCATGCGCTTCAGGCTGAGCAGCCAGGAGGATCTCTCTCCCGGCGGATACGCGCCGGACGGCGAGGTCGAGGACTACCCGGTGATTTTCGACTGAGCCGAGATCCGAAAGGCCGCCTTCCGGATCGGATTGACATCCACCGCGCGTTGGCGCGAGCATGTGGGATCTCGGCGATGGAGGAGCGATGGCCTCGCAATCCGACAGCTCGATATCCAGGGCTCGCAGAAACACCGAGCGCGTGCTGCGCTCGCTGGGAATCGACCCCGCTAGAAGCGAGATCGAGGCCCCCGGGGGAGGAGCGGCCTGGCACGTGACGCGCGGCTCGGCCGACGTGATGGTGGCGATCAACCCGGCTGCGGGCGAACAGGCCGCCCGCCTGCGCATGGTCTCGCCGATCGTGCGCCTTCCCTACGAGACGCCGCCGGCCGCGCTGCAGCGCCTGCTGGAGCTCAACGCCGGCGAGATGCCCGGCGTGGCCTTCGGGATCCTCGCGGGCAAGGTGGTGCTGGTCGCCGAGCGCAGCGTCAACGCTCTCGACCGCGAGGAGATCGCCGAGCTGCTGCAGCTGATCGGCCATCTGGCGGACAAGTACGACGACGAGCTCGCCGAGGAGTTCGAGGGCACGCGGGTGTGCGACGACGACTGACTCCTTTGGCGCTGCTCGCGGGCGCGGCCGTCCTGATCGCGAGCGCCTTCGCCGCGGCGTTCGATCAGCACGTCTCCTCCACCCTCTGGGCCGAGGGCTACTCGGTGCCGGGCGAGGGCGACGAGCTGATCCGGCGGCGCCGGATCGTGGAGGACCTCAGGCTCTCGGCCTGGAACCTGCTGGAAGGATCCGGCGACCCCTACTACCGGGGACCGCGCATCTCGATAGATCTCTCGCTGCGGGTCGACACCGATCTGGGCGTGGAGCGGGCCGAGAGCCGCCCTGCGGCCGATCTCGCCTACGTGCCGGGGCTGCGACCCGTGCAGTTCGATCTGCTCTGGGCCAACGTCGACCTGCGCGGCCTGTGGCGCGGAGCGCTCGATCTGCGCGTCGGCCGCCAGCTGCGGATCGACACGCTGGGACTGTTCTCCTTCGACGGGGTCGAGACCGCCGTGCATCTGCCGATCGATCTCTCGCTTTCGACCTGGATCGGCTACGAGGTGCGCGGCGGCCACGAGCTGGGCTACTCCGACTTCGAGCTCGACGGCGTGGACAACGGCGGCCGGCGCGGCCTGGAGGCCGACCGCTACCCCTATCGCGAAAGGCCCCGGCCGCGGATGGCGATCGGCACCGAGCTGGCCTGGACCCCGGTCCACTGGGTCGACGCCGCGCTGGCGGTGCGCACGGTTGGAATCTCCGAGCCCGTCTCCGACCAGCGCGTGGGCGGCAGGCTGGCGCTGGGCGGCAGGCCGGTGCTGGCCAGCGGGCGGGTGGTCTGGAGCCCGCTGCTCGACAGGCAGGACGACTTCTCCGCGGCGATGCGTGAGGGCACGATCCTCTCCGAGGCCGACGCCGAGCTGCGCGTCGAGCCGCTCGACGCGCTGGCGGTCAGCGCCGAGTACACGCACTACCGGCCCACCTTCGAGGCGGACTCGATCTTCAATGTTTTCGATCTGCAGCCGCGCGACGACCTGGGCGCGCGGCTCGAGGTGCGCCCGGTTCGAGACGCAACGCTGGCGACCTGGGGGTTCGCGCGACTGGCCGCGGGCTCGGCCGGGCCGGCCGGCAACGACGAGGACGCGGCACTCTCCGGGGTCGGAGGCGGCGTGGGCGGAAACTGGCGGCGCGGCTCGAGCCGGCTCTCGGCCAGGGTCAGCGGCCTGCGCGAGTGGGGTGAGAGCCGCGTCGGCGCCGAGATCGGGGGCGGCCGCGGCTTTTTCTCCGAGCGGCTGTGGCTGGGGCTGCGCGCCTCGGCGTGGCACATCGGCAGCTCCTTTTCTCCGGCGCTGTCCGGAGACGTGGCCGGCTACGTCGCCTCGGCGCGCTTTCGCATCGCAAAGGGGGCCGAGGTGCTGGGCGAGGTCGAGAACTACTTCGGCGGGGGCCGCGATCCACGGGTCGCGGTGCTCGCGCTATTGCAACTGGATCTGTGGAGATGAGCAAGCCGACGCTGATTGCGATTGCGACCGTTACTGCGCTGGCGACCACGCTGGTCGCCGGAGCCGTCTCGCCGCGCGGGCCTTCCAAGGCGCTGCTGCCGCCCGCGCGGCCGTCGGTGCGCGAGGTGCACCAGCTGCACGAGCCGGGAAACCCGCCCTGCGCGACCTGCCATCCCCGGGCCGCCTCCTCGCGCTGGGCCTCGGATCGGCTGGGTCCCGAGATGGAGACCTGCGCCGACTGCCACCCAGAGGCCGAGGGGGTCACGCCCCTGACCGAGCCGAGCGCCGCCTGCCGCGAGTGCCACCTGGGGCTCGCTCGCAAAGAGCGTCCGCGACCCGGCCTCGTCCTGCGTCCCAACGTGCGCTTTTCGCACGCGGCGCACGGCGGGCGGGATTGCGCCGAGTGCCATCCCCGGGCCGCGGCCGGCGAGGCGCGGGGCCCGGTGCGGGACGTGGCCGGGATGCGCAGCTGCTACGCCTGCCACGAGGACGACCGGCGCGCGTCTGCCGAGTGCCGGACCTGCCACCTGGTCGAGGCCGACGGTAAGCTGGTGACCCGCATCTCCGGCGAGGTGCTGACCCCGCCGGCCTGGCTGGCCGGCTCCAACCACGGCCCCGACTGGAAGGGCCGCCACGCGCGAGCGGCCGGACGCGACTCGAGCGACTGCGCCGCCTGCCACCGCGAGTCGTTCTGCCGGGACTGCCACGGAGGCGGGCGGCGCCCGCGCGACGTCCACCCCGGAGACTGGCTGGCCGGCCACGGCGTGGGGATCAGGATGGACAACCCGCACTGCCGGAGCTGCCACCGCTCACAGTCGTTCTGCATCAGCTGCCACCGGCGCTCGGGCGTGGCGCCGGACTCGCCGGCGGAGAAGCGCCCGCCCGGCTCGGGCGGCTACCACCGCGGAATCGCCACCGAGCAGGTCTGTCGGCGGGCGCGCCACGACATCACCTCCTGCGTCTCGTGCCACTCCGAGGGCTCGTGCATCCGCTGCCACGGGACGATAAGGCCCCACCCGCCCGGCTGGAGCAGGCGCTGCGCTCCGCTGGCCCGGCGCAACCACCGCGCCTGCGCCAAGTGCCACGACGGGGAGGTCTGGAGGCGCTGCCGCTGACATCCGATTCGGCGGCTCGATGACACGGAGGTAGCGGAGCCCGCAAGAGCGCCTTGCGGAAAGGACTGCGATGCAAGACCGCGCGCAGAAGCTGGGATCCCGAGAGTCGGCGGTCGCGCTGGCCCGCGCCGCGGCTTCCGGCGACCAGAGCGCGAGGCGCAGGATGGCCGAGCGGCTGCTGGACCGCGTGGGCGTGGCGCTGCGCTACCTGGCCGCCGGCGACCCGGAGCTGGACGACTACGTGCAAAGCGCGATGATCGAGATCCTGCGCTCGACCGGTTCCTACCGCGGCGACAGCTCCCTGGAGGCCTGGGCCGAGCGGATCGCGATCCGGACCGCGATGCGGCAGATCCGCAGGCGGCGCTGGCGCTCGCGCTTTTTGGTCTACGACTCGACCCACAATGGCTGCGCGCCGGGGCCGGCTCCCGAGCGGATGGCGACGCGGCACCGGATCTCGTCGCGGATCGCCGAGCTGCTCGAGGACCTCGGCCCGGAGCGCCGCGCGGTGATCACGCTGCGGCTGGTGCTGGGCCACAGCATCGAGGAGACCGCCGAGATCACCGGCGCCAAGATCAACACGGTCCGCGATCGGCTGGCCGTGAGCCGCAGGCTGATGCGGGAGAGGATACGCAACGACCCGGTGCTCGCCGAGCTCCGGGAGGAGATCGGATGCGAGGAGCCGTGATGCAGACTCGAGAGGAGTGCCGCGCGATCGCGCGGCTGTGGGACCGCGAGCTCGCCGGCGAGAGTCTGGCGGACGACGAGCGGGAGCTAATCGCGGCGCACGTCGCCGCCTGCGACGACTGCCGCCTCGAGGCGGCGGCGCTGGAGGCGATGGACGCGGGCGGCGCGGACGGGCCGCCGCCCTACCTCGAAGGCGACCTGGCCCGGCGGCGCTGGATCGACGGAGTGCTGGAAGCCACCCGGAGCTCGCCGGCCGAGGCGCGGCGAGTGCGCCGCCCGGTCCTGGTCGTCGCCGCGGCCGCCGCCGTGCTGGCGCTGGGAGCCGGAGCCCTGCTCGCGGTCGGAGCCGGAGAGACGACCGCCAGCGCGCCGACCGAGCCCGCCTCGCTGGCGGAGGCCGCGAGCCCGGCGGCGCTGAGCGGCCGGGTGCTGCTGCTCTCGGGAGAGGCCTCGGCCGGGGCGGACCGCCCGGCGCTCGGCGACGAGCTGCGCGCCGGCGACTCGCTCGCGACCGGCGGAGGACGCGCGGTGCTGGAGCTGGCCGCCGGAACGAGGCTGGTGCTGGAGCCCGGATCCGGAATCGCGGTGGAACGCCTCGACGAGCAGGAGACACGAGTCGCGCTGAGCTCGGGGCGGATGCTGGCCGCGGTCGACCCGGAGCGCTCCGCCTCGCCGGTGACCTTCTCCTTGGCCGGCGGAGAGGTGAGCGTGACCGGCACGTTGCTGTCGCTCGAGGTGGCCGGATCCTCGTCGGAGGTGCGCGTGCTGCGCGGCGTGGTCGAGATCGAGTCGCGCGGCTCGGCCAGGCGAATCGGCGTCGGCGAATGCGCGGCCGTCGCCGGCGGTGATCCCCGCCCGCTGAGCGAGGCCGAGCTGCGCGGCGGCGAGGAGGCGCTCAGAGTGCTGGATTTGCTCGGCGGCGAGCAGCGGGCCCGGATCGCGCTGAGCAGCCTGCCGCCCGGAGCTTCGGTCTCGCTGGACGGCGTGCCGCTGGGAAGCACGCCGGTCGCGGCCCGGGTGCGGCCGGGCTACCGCTCGCTGGAGCTGACGCTCGCGGGCCGGGCCCCGGTGCGCGAGCTGCTCGACCTGGACGGCGGAGCGGTCGTCGATCGCGTCTTCGACCTGCCGAGATTGAAGAGCGATGACGAAGCTGCGCCCGAGCGCGAAAAGGACGGGCGAGAACCGGCGAGCGCCCGAGCTCGAGAACCGGACGCCTCGCAGCTGCTGGCACGCGCTCAGTCGCTGCGCGCCGAGCGCCGCTGGAAGGACGCGGCCGGCGCCTACTCGGAGCTGATCCGGCGCTTTCCCCGCGCGGGCGAGGCGCGCAGCGCCCTGATCTCGCTGGGCACGATCCAGCTGGCACACCTCGAGCGGCCGCGGGCCGCGCTCGGCAGGTTCGAGCGGTACCTGCGGCGCTCCGCAGGCGGGGCGCTGGCGCAGGAGGCCGAGCTGGGGCGCATCCGCGCGCTGCGGGCGCTGGGCCGCAGCGTGGACGAGGCCGGGGCGATCCGGCGTTTCCTGGCCGCGCACCCGCGCGCGGTGCAGGCGCCCTTGCTGGAGAAGAGACTGAAGAAGTTGAAACGATAGCGGCGCTGCGGCGTCGCCCTGGAGTGTCGTGTGCAACCGAGGGCGGGCTTCGATCGCCCGCCGAGAAAAATGGAGGACAGGAACATGTACCGAAGATCTTTGCATTGGCTCTTCGCGGCGTTGGCCGCGCTGCTCTTCGCGGCCGGCGGCGGCTGCGAGTCGGCCGGCAAGAGCGTGGCGGACGACGACGACGGAACCGACACCGACACCGGCAGCGCCGAGCCGGAGTGCACCGAGGAGGGCGAGCACGACTGCGTGATGGGCAACTACGTCGTCTGCGAGAACGGCGAGTGGGTCGTCGTCGAGGAGTGCGAGAACGAGTGCTTCGCCACGCTGGGCTGCGTCGACTGCATCCCCGGCGAGACCTACTGCGTGGGCGACGAGGTCTGGCAGTGCAACCTGGACGGCTTCGGCGAGGAGATGGTCGTCGACTGCGCCGCGGAGTACGGTACCACCTGCGACAACGGCCAGTGCGTCTTCGAGGATCCCTGCGAGGAGGCCGCGGCGACCAAGAGCAACATCGGCTGCGAGTACTGGGCGGCCGACCTGGACAACTCCGAAAACGCGTTCGACGACGCGGCCGCGGGTCAGTTCGCGGTGGCGGTGGCCAACATCGGCGACAACGGAACGGCCCACGTGGAGGTGCACATCAACAACGCGCCCCAGGGCGACCCGCTCGACCTGGAGCTGGTCCAGGAGGCCGACCTCGCCGAGGGCGATCTCGGAGTCGCCCTGCTGCCGCGCCGCGACGTGGACGGCGAGAACGTGACCGACAACGTGGACGACGGCCCGCAGACCTGGCTCTCCTCGCGGGCGTTCCGCATCACCTCGAGCGTGCCGGTGGTCGCCTACCAGTTCAACACGCTCGACCAGCAGTACTCCAACGACGCCTCGCTGCTGCTGCCCACCTCGGGCCTGGGCCAGGACCACGTGGTGCTCGGCTATCCGCCGCACTCTCCGGTCACGACCGCGGGCTCGCCCAAGACACGCGGCTACATCACGATCCTGGGCGTCGAGGAGAACACCGAGGTCACGGTCGACGTGAGCGCGGCGGTCCAGGCCGGCGTGGGTGTCGACGAGATCCCCGAGGGCGGCAGCGACACGTTCACGATCGGGCCGTTCGACGTGCTCAACCTGGAGACCAAGCTCTACACGATCGCCCAGCTGATGGGCGGCGCGAGCGTCGACTTCAGCGGCTCGCGGATCAACGCCGACAAGCCGGTCGCGGTCTTTTTCGGGACCGACATGTCGATGGTCGGCCAGGAGGACGTCTTCGAGGACAGCTGCTGCGCCGAGCACATCGAGCAGCAGGTGCTGCCCTCGATCTCGATGGCCCAGCAGTTCGTGGTCAGCCACTCGGCGCAGCGCAACGAGGGAACCGCCGAGATGGACTACTACCGGATCATGGCCTACGAGACCGCGACGGTGGCGACCAGCCTGCCGGCGCCCAACGACCAGTTCACGCTCCAGGCCGGCGAGTTCCACGACTTCTTCGTCAATACCGGCTTCACCGTGGAGACCACCGACGGCTACCTGCACGTGGCCCAGTTCCTGGTCGACCAGGGCAACACCACCTCCTCGCTGGGAGACACCGCGCTGCTGTACGTGCCGGCCGTCGACCAGCGGCGGGGCCTCTACATCTTCACCACCGGCCAGGGCTTTTCGCACAACTACGCCGTGGTCTCGATGCCGCAGAACACGCCGGCGAAGATCGACGACCAGGAGATCGACCAGGTCTGCGAGGGGCCGGTGATCGACGGCACGCTGAGCACCGACCAGGGCGAGATCACCTACGAGTCGTACACCTGTCCAATCGAGGACGGCTACCACATGGTGCACTCGGGCGACACGCCCGAGGAGGCCAACATTCCGATCGGCGTGTTCGTCTACGGCTACTACCACGCCGGCTCCTACGCCTACCCGGCCGGCTCCGACCTGCGCAAGACCAACCCGGTCGTCGTCGAGTAGCGGCGATCCCTCTTTTACCCACCCTTTTCGCTAGCCAGGATACCGGGCGTTTTTCCGCGATCCGAGGACTGTCCGAGTCCTCTTTCCCCCGCCTCCGCGATCACGGAGGACGAGGCAGTGGTCACCTGGGGCTGCTGCTGCAAGCCCGTGTACATGCCCGACGCCGAATCGCTGGGCGTCATGGAATTCGGCGAGCCGGCGATCCAGACCGCCGCCGGATCCTTCCACCACTGCGCGCTGGAGGTCAGGCGGCCAGCATCGCTACGGCAACGACGAATTCGTCGGCGATGACGAGTCTCCGGCGAGCGTCGGTTCGATCGCTGTCGGAGGAGCAGTGGTGGCGGTTTCGAACGGAATGTCTCACATCTGCGCCGTGCTGGAGACCGGTACGATTCGCTGTTGGGGAGACAACGAGGTGGGCCAGCTGGGATACGGCGATGATGTCGAGGACGAGATCGGCGACGACGAGGTTCCCGCCAGCCTCTGCGAGGTGCCGGTTATGTGAGCGTACCGGTCGCGTCGATCTCGTTGCACGGGCAATCCACCCGTCCATCCCCTGGTTGGGGCCGAAAAGGCCGGCACATCGGTTCGAGTCGGGGTATCGCGATCGACCGCCGGCCGCCGGCCCCCGGCCGGAAACGATCTCCCCACAGCGCGGATTGTTCGCGGGAGAAGAGGCTCTTTTTTTTCCGGCCGAGTCGTGGTAGAAAATATGCATTGGTATTGCGATATTTGTGTTTCCAAAAATGCGGCGAGCGGCCGCGAAAGGGGAGAAAACCATGAAGAAGCTGTTTGTCACCGCGATCGCGGCGCTGTTCCTGGCGGCGGTCGGATGCGAGGACTGCGAGGACGCCTGCGCCAAGGTCAAGGACTGCGTCAAGGACGAGTACGGCTCCGACGCGGCTTCGGCGGCCAGGGATCAGTGCATGAGCTACTGCGACGACGACGACGACGCCTGCATCGACTGCATCATGGACAAGTCGTGCTCCAAGATCCTCGCCGGCGATTGCATGGGCAAGTGCGAGTGAGTCTCGTTCTCAATCGGAAAAAACAGCGAATTGCGGATTGACGAGCAACCCCCCGATCAGATATCCTTCAACAGCTCGAACCAACAGCCGACAGGAGGGGCAAGATGGGCATATTCGATTTTTTGAACCCGAAAAAGGGCGTGCAGAAGAAGCTGATGAACGCGGTCCAGGATCAGGTCATGGACAAGGTCGACGAGGAGCTCGACGTCACCGACGAGGCCGACCTGAAGGACAAGCTGCAAGAGCTCATCTACAGCCAGATGCAGGACCAGGCCACCGAGATCATTCCCGAGCCGCTGCAGGGCGTGTCCGACGGCATCATCGACAAGGCCTCCGAGCAGCTCACCGCGCAGATGTACGATCCGGTCCGCAAGAAGGTGGCCCACAAGTTCGAGCCGCAGCAGGGCGCCCAGGCAGCGGCCGCTCAGGCCCCCGAGGGCGGCGGCGAGGGCGGCGGCGAGCCGCAGGGCTGAAGCCGAGAGCGGCCCGTCCAGTCGCCTTTTGTCGTGCTGAAGAGGTCCGCAGCTTTCCGGCAAATCGCGCCGAAGTGATATCCGGCCGATTCACGGCGCGGCGATGCTGTCGAACGGCACGAGCACCATGATCGCGACGACGGCCAGCAGCGCCAGAACCGTGTAGCGTACCCAGCGATCCTGGTCGACCGACCACCGCTTTTTCCGCAGCGCGGTCAGCAGCGGAAAGGTGCCGAGCAGAATCAGCACCGGGTCGTAGGGAATCCGATAGCGGATCTCGCCGAAGTACATCGCTGACGCGTAGAGCAGCGTGGCCACGTACAGCGACGCCAGCTCCAGCCCGGGTTTGAAGCGCCGGGCCAGCAACGCCATTCCCAGCGCGGCCAGCGGCAGCAGGATCGAAGGCGCGACCCTGCGCCACCCATTGGCGAGCAGTGGCCTCCACCACTGCTCCTCCTCCATTCGCCGCTCGGCTCGAGACCCGGCGAGCTCGATCTCGGCCGGCCGGTGTTTTCGAGGGGCGTTTTCTCTTTGCAGCTCCCACGCCCGCTTCTTCTCGGCAAAGCTCCCTGCGTAGCTCTTCCAGTTGTACTCGGGCCACATCCTGTTGCCGTAGGCCAGCGCGATGATGTTGCGCCGCACCGTCGACAGCTTTTCGAAAAACGATTTCGAGCGCCAGACGCTCCGTCGCTCCGGGTCGAGCTTCTCGGCGTCGGCGATGTAGCCCTCGAAGCGGAAGACGCCCTTGCAGCCGAGCACGCTGGTACGAGCGGGAGGGTAGAAGCTGCGGTTGTTGTCGGCCTCGATGTGGCCGTAGTCGGTGGCGGCGAAGAAGCGACCGATCGGCGCGTTGCCCGATATCAGCGCGACCTCGCCGGTGAAGTGGTGGTAGCGGAAGACGCTGAAGGCCACCACCAGCGCGATCGGTATCGAGATCCAGGCGAGGTGACGCCAGCGGAAGTGATCGAGACGGCGCTGTCGCACGACCAGCCAGGCCAGGCAGAGCAGCGATGTCATCAGCATCTTGGGCCGCAGGGTGAACCCCACCGCCTGCGACAGACCGGCGGCCCAGGCCCCGCGGCCGGTCTGCGCGTAGCGGATCCAGAGCCAGAGGCTGAGCGCGACCGCGCAGGAGAAGGGAGCCTCGGAGGTGAAGTAGCCCGAGTAGGTGATCTGGGGGTACCAGAGCGCCGCGGCCGCGCCGACGATCACCGCGCCCAGAAGGGAGGAGAAGCACCTGCGGGCCGCGAGCATGGAGAAGGTCGCGGCCAGCGAGCTGATCGAGGCCTGCACCACCGCCATCGCGGTCATGTCGAGGCCGGCCATGCGGCTTTGCATCTGGTCCGCCAGGCCCGAATCGGCCAGGCCGAACAGCCACATCTGGAACGCGTAATAGTAGTGAACGCCCCAGGGGAAGAGCGCGACGTCGAGCTTGCGGGTCTCGGAGACCTCCTGCAAATCGCACAGCAGCCACACGGCCCTGAAGATGTAGGACCGCATGTCCGAGAAGATCGCCTCTCCCGGAGGCTGGAGCTCCAGCGCCCAGTAGAGCCTGAGGCCGAAAGCCACCAGGGAGATCGCGACTACCGCGGTCGCGAAGCGGGCTCGCTCGCCAAAGAGGAATTCGATCGCTGGTCGGACGCGAAAAATCATCTGCAAAACAGGAGGTGGAACGCGCCGAAGCGCACTGGAGGTGGACGAGGCGCTACCGGCCCGCGCCCTTGGCCTTGGCCGCTTTTTCCTGCCGGTCGGGCTTGCCCTCGGGGCCGCCCGCCTTCTCTTCCCGGCCGGCCTCGTCCCGCGCGGCCTTCTTCTCCTCGCGCTTTTCGATTCTTTTCAGCAGATGCTCGGCTCTCTTGCCGACCTTTTCGTCCTTGTCCCTGGAGGCCCTCTTGATCGTCTTTTTCACCTCGGGATCGGTCGGCGCGATGCGGAACAGGGCGTTGAGCGCGTCGATCCGGTCCTTGGCGAGCTCGTTTTTCGCGGCCTTTTTCAGCGCCTTCACCGCGACTGCCGCCTTTTTGCCCATCGACCCCAGAGCCAAAGCGGCGTTGTGCCGCAGCGTCTCGTCCGCGCTGCCGAGCGCCTCGATCAGCGGCTCCACCGCCGGCTCTCCGATCTTCTCGAGCGCGATCCTCATCGGCACGAAGATCGAGCGCAGCGAGCGCTTCTTGCCCTTGCCCTTGCGCTTGTTTTTCCTGACCACGGAAAACTTGCGATTCGCGTGCGGAGAGTCCGAGCGCAGGTGGCGAATCAGCGGGGCGACGGCCGGCTCCCCGATCGCGGCCAGCGCGTTGATCGCGGCGATGCGAACGCGAATCTCGGCGTCTCCGAGGATGCCGATCAGAGCCTGGAGCAGCTTCTCTTCGACCGGGCGTCGTTTCCCCATCTGGGCGGCCGCCTGCGCGCGGACTCTGGGGCTCTTGTCTTCCAGCGCCGCCTTCAGCTCGTCGGCATTCGCATCTTTCAGCTTGGCGACCGCCTTCTCGACGCGCTCGCGCTCGATCTGAGCGGGAGTCTTCTTCGGTGCGGCCTTCTCGACGGCCGCCTTTTCGGGTTTGGTCTCCTCGGCGGCCTTTTCGCCTTCTCCCTTGTCGGCCGAGCAGCCGATGCTGGCGATGGCGGCGAACAGGACGACCGAGATCATGGCTACGGCGTGTCTTTTCATTTTCTTCTCCCTATTCGACATAGCCCAGGCCGCGAAGAGATTCCACGGTCTCTGGATCGAGCTCGACGGTCTTCGAATCGAAGACCGCCAGTTTCGCCAGCTCGGCGCGATGAGCATCCAGAGCCGCGACCATCTCGTCGTACCTGGGATGCTCGAAACCGAGCTGTGTTTGCTCTTTTGGGTCGTTTTTCAGATCATACATGTAACTCGTTTTAGAGTTCAGATCTCGCACTATCTTGTACCTGCCGTCCAGCAGCAACGCGCATTGATCCCCGCGGTACAGGTTGTTCTCCATGTAGCACGGCCGGTGCTGTTTTTCCTCGCCGCGGATCAGCGGCAGGAGGCTGGATCCCTCGAATTCGTGCGACACCTCCCGCCCGAGCATCTCGAACACGGTGGGGGCGAGATCGATGTGACGCGCCGACTGCGCGATCCTGGAACCGGCCTTCCAGCGCCCGCCGGGCGGGCGAATAATCAGCGGCACGCGCGTGACTTCCTCCTCGTAGCGATGACCGTGCTCGAAGGTGCCGTGCTCCCAGTGCTCCTCGCCGTGGTCGGCGGTCAGGATCACCCAGGTATCGTCCAGCAGATCGAGCTTTTCCATCTTCTGCATCAGCTCGCCGATCTGGTCGTCGGTGAAGCGCACCTCGGCGTCGTACAGCGCCCGGATGTACCGTTTCTCCTCCTCGTTCGGGACGACCCGTCCGCTGCGAATGTCGTTGACCCTGGTCATCGGATTGCCGAACCGTTTGGGCTCGGCGTCGGTGAACCTGCTGGCGATCCTGCCGGGCGGGTTGTAGGCCACGTGCGGATCGAAATAGTGGACCATCAGGAAAAACGGATCGTCGGCGTTCGAGGCCAGCCAGGAGGAAACCAGGTCGGTCACCTGGTCGGCGCTGCGCATCTTCACCGGCTTGGCCGGGTGGTGGTCGTAGTGATCGAACCCCCGCGCGTAGCCCATCTTCGGTCCCAAAAAGATGTTGTTGACTATCGCCGCTCGGCGCATGCCCTCCAGCAGCTGGGGAAACGAGGTCAGCTCGTCGCCGAGGCTGTTGATCCGTTTCTTGCCGGAGCTGTGGCTGGGATCGAGCTTGCGGCCCGCGCCGTGGACCGCGGGCGAGGTCCCGGTCAGGATGCTGCCGAACGAGGGGGCGGTCCAGGGACAGGCGGCGTGGAAGAGATCGAAAACGATGCTTTCCTCGGCCAGGCCGTCGATCGCCGGGGAGCAGGGCAGCTCGTAGCCGTAGCAGCCGAGAGTCGATGCCTTGAGCGTGTCCACGACGAGTAGAACGACGTTTCTCGCCGGGCCGGGTTCCTCGCGCTTGGCGGGAGGTTTCTCCTTCTCGTCCGAGCAGGCGGACAGGATCGATCCGGCCGGCATGAGCGATCCCAGGTATCCCAGCGCTCTTCTTCTGGAAATGCACTTCATTTCGGATCTTTCTAGTCGAAAGAGCCTACTACATCCAATTTGAAATGGGGGTTGTCAACGTTTCTTTTTGCGATATACGTTGGCCGCAAGTGATGAGAGCCCGTTTTTTCGAAGGTTTTTTGAACCATCCGGCGAGCGTTCAGACCGTGGCTGCAAAGGCGCTGAGACAGGGGATCACCGGTGGAGCGCTATGAGTGAGGCGGACAGCTCCGATCCGATTTCGGCCCTGAAAAGGGCGCGCGAGAAGGCGAGGGTGGCGCGCGCGCTGCTGGACACCGCGGGTGTCTCCCCGGACGAGGTGTGTCCTCACCTCAGGCGCGGCTGGATCGAGATCGAGCGGGGCGCGGACGCGATCGAGAGGCTGGGGCGAGGCTCGGGGCTCGCCACCGGCGGTGTCCCGTCTCGTCTGCGGGACGCCGCCCGGGCCGATTCCGGGCGGATCGAGCGGGCCTTCGACCTGTACGCTCGCGGCGAGAAGAGCGGGATCGGCCGCGCCGAGTGGCGGGCTCTCCTGCGCAAGCTGGAGAAAGCCGTGCTCGAGCTGCGGCGCTGGCGGATCCGGCGTGCGGCGCCGCTGTGGGAGCGCGCGCTTCGCTGGAGCGGGACGTCGGCCGCCGTGCTCGTGGCGATCGCGGCCGTCGTCCTCCTGGGCTGGGGACTGGCCGTTACCTGCTCGGTGCCGGAGCCGCGCGAAGGCCTGGCCGGCACCTACTTCCGGGCCAGGGGATTCGAGGGGCACAGCTTCGAGCGGATCGACCACGGGATCGATTTTCGCTGGGGCAGGGAGCCTCCGCTGAGGGGGATGCCCGGCGACGACTATTCGGTTCGCTGGGAGGGCTGCATCCGCGTTCCGCAAGGCGGCCGGCGAATCGTGTCCGGAGCGGACGACGGGATGCGCGTCTACGTGGACGACGGCCTCGTGATCGACAACGGCGGCGCTCACCCGTACCGCGAGAAGGTCTCGCCGAAGAAGATCGAGCCGGGGGTGCACCGCATTCGCGTCGAGTACGAGGAGCGGCGGGGAGCGGCCAGCGCCTACCTGGGCTGGGTTTCGCCGGGCGGCGTCCGGAATGCGGTTCCGGCGGAGCACCTGTCTCCGCCGGGCGGCAACGAGAGCTTCGATTGCCCGTCCCGGCCGGTCCGGAAGAGCAGAGGCACGCGGGCGCGTCCTCGAATGCGCCCGCGCCCGGAGCGGTGAGTTCGATGAACGGAGTTGCCGGGCGACGCGAAAAGGCGTGGATCGAGCGGCTGGCCGCGGGCGATCTCTCCCGCGCCCGCTACGCGATTGCGCTGGTTGCGATCTGCGCCGTGGCGCTCGCCGTCCATCTCCCCCTGCTGGACGGGACTTTCATCGCCGTGGACGACGGCAAGCAGATCGTGCACAGCCCGGTCGTCCACGATCTGTCGTGCCAGAGCATCGAAAAGACGCTCTGGGGCAACTACCTGAACCGCAACCACGCTCCGATGTACACCTCGTTCGTGCTCAACTGGGCGCTGAGCCCCGGCAGCTATACCGGCTTCGCCGTGTTCAATCTCTTCTGTCTGCTGGTGATCACAGTGATTTTTTCCCGCTTCGCGGCGCTGTTCCTGGCGGATCGGGTCTCGCAGCTGGCGGCGACCGCGCTGTTCGCGGTGCACATGGTCCACGTGGACGTGGTGGCCTGGATGAGCGCGCGCTGCCACCTGATGGGCATGCCCTTCTTCCTGCTGGCGTTCGTCGCCTGGCGCCGCTACCGGGAGGACCCGGGGGCGTTGCGCCGCGCCGCCTGGTACGGCGGGGCGCTGCTCGCCGCCTGGATCGCGATCTGGAACAAGAACATCTTCTTCACGGTCGGCCCGCTGCTGATTCTCTTCGATATCTATCGCAGGCGCAGGCTGTCCGCGGTCGCGGTGCTGGACAAGATTCCGCTGCTGGCGATGGGCGCGGTTCCGATCTACATTCTCCAGACCTCCACCAGCTACCTGGGACGCATCGAGAATCCGGCGCTGGGCGACACGCTGATCACCACGCTGCTCAACGACGCCAATCTGCTCGTGCAGTACCTGATCAACCTGCTCGTTCCGCTGCCGACCTACATCTGGGTCAACGTCTACGGCCTTTCCGGTCCGCTCGATGTCTCTCAAGGAGCGGGGCTGGCGGCGATGCGGATCGCGCCGCTGGCGGCGATCGGGATCCTGGTCGCTGTTGCGCTGCTGCTCGTCTGGGCGGCCCGGCGCTTCGGGCTCGGCCTGCCCCTCTTCGCCGCGGCGGCCAGCCTGATCGCGCTGGCGCCGGTGATGAACATTCCGCCGCGCTGGGTCGAGTTCGCCTTTCGCTACGACTGGATCCCGTCGGCGTTCGCCTGCCCGGCGATCGTGGCGATCCTCGCTCGCTGGTGGCGGGGTTCGGGACGCGCCAGCTGGCGCTGGCTCGCTTTCGCGTCGTTGCTCGGCTTGATCGGCTGGCACGGGGTCGGCTCCCATTTGCAAGCGCGCGCCTGGACCTCGGAGAGGCGGCTGCTGGAGAGGTGCGTCGAGAGCTTCGACGACGCCATGCAGTGCCATACCGGCCTCGCCGGCATTCTTCGCCGCCGCGGAGAGCTCGAGGAAGCCGAGGCTCTCGGTCGAAAGATGGACTCGTTGGTGACCCGCGAGAATCCCAGAAGGACGCTTCGTCCCGACTACGGCCTGGCCAGGACGTACGAAAAAATGGGTCGCTGGGAGGAGGCGGCGTTCTACTACCGGCGCGCGCTGCTCCGCGAGTCGCTGAGGGACAACAGGCGCAGCCTGGCCCGGAGACGAATGAACGCCGCGCTTCGGCGGATCTCCGAGGACGAGGCGGAGAAACCCGACGCCGATCCCGAGCGCGGCGCGGACGGGGGCGGATGATGGGCCCGGGACGCATCTGGCGGCGGCTGAGCGACTGGTCCGCGTTTCGCTACCTGGTCACCGGAGGCGTGCTGTTCGTCATCGATCTGTCGATCTTTCTCGGCCTCAAGCGGCTCGAGACACCCACGCCGATCGCGCAGGCGATCAGCCGCACCACCGGCGCGTTGATCGGATTCGCCGGGCACAAGCTGTACTCCTTCCGCAACCGCGAGTGGAAAGGGAGCCGCCTGGCGGCGCAGGGGACCGGATACACCGTGCTGACCGTGGCCAACATCTTCATCTCTCCGGCGGTGGTGATGGGATTCGAATGGCTGTTGCCCGGACGACTGGTGCTGGTAAAGGTGCTGGCCGAAGTGGTAATGGTGACCGAGACATACTTGGTTCTCAGCTGGTTGTTTCGCGCGCGACGCGGTGCCGGGGAGATCGACGAATGAGTGTCGAGATCAGCGCGATCATACCGATGTTCAACGAGGCCGACCTGGCCGCGCAGAGCGTGCGCCGTATCGAGGAGCAGCTGGAGCGGGTCGCGGTGTCGTTCGAGGTGATCTGCGTGGACGACGGCTCGAGCGACGGCACCGCCGACGTGCTGGCCGGGATCGCCGCGGGCGACGAGCGCGTCGTGCCCGTCCTGCTCTCGCGCAACTTCGGCAAGGAGAGCGCGATGACGGCCGGCCTCGACGCGGCCCGGGGCGAGGCCGTGATCCTGATCGACGCCGACATGCAGCACCCTCCCGAGCTGATTCCCGAGATGGTCCAGCGCTGGCGCGAGGGCTACGACGTGATCGAGGCCCGCAAGTCGGACCGGGGTCGGGAAGGTCTGCTCTACCGGGCTTTTTCGGCGCTGTTCTACAGGCTGATCGGGCGTGCCAGCGGCGCCGATCTGCGCGGCTCCTCCGACTTCAAGCTGCTCGACCGGCAGGCCGTGGACGCGCTGCGCTCCCTGCCCGAGCGCTCGAGGTTCTTCCGCGGGCTGGTGGGCTGGATAGGTTTTCGCAGGACCTCGATCGAGTTCGCGGTCGCCGAGCGCGCCGGAGGCCGGACCAGCTGGTCCACCGGCCGGCTGATCCGCTACGCGGTGGGCAACATCCTCTCGTTCTCCACTTTCCCCTTGTACCTCACGGCCTGGATCGGGTTGATCACGACGCTGCTGGGCGTGGGGCTCGGAGCGCAGACGCTCTACAACTACTTCGCCGGCAACGCGGTCAGTGGTTTCACCACGGTGATCCTGCTGGTGATCCTGTTCGCCGGGATCACGCTGCTCGCCGTGGGGACGGTCGCGGTCTACCTGGCCAGGGCGCTGGAGGAGATCAAGCGGCGCCCCGTCTACCTCGTGCGGCGTCCGCGCGGCATCGATCGTGCGTCGAGCCGCGGCGTCGAAAGAGAAACAGAGGACGGAACGGAGCCATGAGCGATTTCGGGCAGCCGTCGCGGCGGGCGGAGGCGGAGCAGCTGCGCGCGGCTCGCAGGCGGGTCCGCGCCGCCGGAGCGCTGCTGGAGCGTCGCGACGTCGATCCCCGAGACGCGGCGCCGTTGCTGCTCGAGGGCTGGAACGCCCTGCGGCGCGCGGCGACCCGGGCGGCCGACGATCGGCTCCGGGCCTGGGGCGCGGGTCTGATCGAGGAGAGCAGCGATCGGCTGAAGCGGGCGATCGACGAGGGCGCCGAGCCGGACGACGACGGGTGGAGAAGTGAGCGGGATCGCCTCCGTGCGGCGATCCGCCGTTTTGCGCGGAGCCGTCGCTCCGTTCGAGGCGGGCCGCTTCTGCGCGTCGTGCGGCTGGTGGTCTGGAGCATCGCGGCGGCGGCGGTTTTCGCTCTGCTCGCCGTGGTCGCCTGGGGCGGTACGCAGATCGTCTCGGATCCGGAGCCGGGCGAGGGCCTGACCGCGACCTACTACCAGCGTCCGGGTTTCGGCGGGCATCCGTTCGTGCGCGTCGACCCCGAGCTCGATTTCGAGTGGCGGGAGCTTCCGCCGGTGCTCGGCCTGCGGCGCAAGGGCTTCTCCGTCGCGTGGGAAGGATGTCTGGCGGTGGAGCAGGGAGAGCGTCTGCGGCTGGTGGCGTATGCATCCGGCGCTCCGCTGGCGGTCGCGGTCGACGGCCGGCCCGCGATTGCGTTGCCCAAGAGCCCCGAAGGGGTGCGGGGCGAGGCCGGAGACGTGCTGGAGCCCGGCGTGCATCGTCTGCGCGTGGAGTGCGCCAGAGCGGGTCTGCCGATGGAGCTGGAGCTCGGCTGGAAGGCCGACGGTGCCGGAGAGGAGATCATCCCCTGGGATCGGCTGATCTCACTGGGGGGAAGTGCTCGATTCGACTGTCCGATCGAGAGCGGGGAGGGCGAATGAGCCGAGCGCGCTCGGAGGAGATGTCGCCGGGCTCGCGAAGATCCGTGCTCGGGCTGCGGCCGGGCCTGTGGCTGGCGCTGATCTGCGCCGGCGCCGTGCTCGTCCACCTGCCGCTTCTGTGGGGCGAGTTCACCAACTTCGACGACGGCGGTCAGATCACGGAGAATGAGACGATCTCCAACCCGAGCTGGGAGAGCTTCCACCAGGTCCTGACCACCAACTTCGATAGGAAAAACGCCAACCCGATGTACATCAGCTTCATGCTCAACTGGGCGCTGACGCCCTGGAGCTACACCGGGTTCGCCGTGTTCAACCTGGCCTGGCTGGTGATCACGATCCTGGTCTTCCACCGTTTCGCCGGGTTGTTCCTCTCGACGCCGCGCTGGCAGCTGCTCGCCACGGCCCTGTTCGCGGTCCACGGCGTCAAGGCCGACCTGGTGGGCTGGATGAGCGCGCGCTGCCACTTCATGGCGATGCCGTTCTTCCTGGCCGCGTTCGTCGCCTGGCAGCGCTACATCGATGCCGTCGACCCGCGAGAGCGCTCCCGCTGGTACGCGCTGGCGCTGCTGGCCGGGGTCGCGGCCTGCCTGAACAAGAATCTGTTCGTCGTCGTGTTTCCGTTGCTGATCGTCTACGACCTCGCTCAGCGGCGGCGACCCGGTCCGGCGTTTTTCGTCGACAAGCTGCTTCCGGCTGCGCTCGCTTACCTGATCGTGACCGTCGTTCCCGGCAAGGTCGAGTGGAGCATGGCCCACAAGGCCGACAGCTGGCTGGAGAACCTGTCCCGAGTCTGGTTGACCGACATGAACCTGCTGGCGCAGTACCTGTTCCAGCTGGTGGTGCCGACCTCCACCTCCGTGGCTGTAAGCGTGTTTCCGGTCGACGGCCTGTTCGAGGTGTCCGAGGGCGCCGGCCTGGCCTTCATGGAGTTCACCCCCGCGGCCAGCATCGCAGCTTTGATTCTACTGGTATCCGCCGCCGTGCTGGCCTGGCGCGTCTGGGAGCTGCGCCTGCCGTTCTGGGCGCTGCTCTGGACGCTGGTGGCGCTGCTGCCGGTGCTGAACGTCATACCGTTTTGGCTGGACTTCGCTTTTCGTTTCTGCTGGATTCCGTTGACGTTCTGGTGCGTGGCCGCGGTCGGAAGTTTCGCCGCGCTGCACAGGAGGCTGGGACGGGTCGGTAAAAGAATGGCGCTCGGTCTGCTGGCCGCCTACCTGGCCTGTCACGCGGGCTACTCGGTCGAGCAGAGCGCGAGCTTCGAGTCGCCGGAGCGCTACTTCTCGCGATGCCTGGAGAGCTTTCCGGATGCGCGCATGGTCGCTTTCAAGCTGGGTCAGTACCGGGCGCGCAACTACCCCGCGGCCGCGATCGAGGCGTATCTCGCGGAGGACCGCGTGCTCGTCGAGAAGAGAACCGGCAGGCCGTTCTTTTCCCGCTTCGCGCTGGTCAACGCATTCAAGAGGCTGGGCGACGAGAAGCGCGCCGCGCTCCACTACGAGCGCCTGCTGCTGCGCTCCAGCGGACCGGATTCGTTGTCCCTGCAGCCCAAGGCCAGGCGGCGCATTCGCCGTTTTCTGAAGAAGAACCCGATCCACGACAGCGATTACGAGCGCTTCGGAATGGAGCAGATACGAGAGCTGGTGGAGGCAGGCGGCAGATGAGCGCCAGGGAGCCGGAACAGCGCGCCGCCGACGGCCCCAAGAGGGGCTCGCGCTTCGACGTTCGCGCGGCCGAGGCCGCCGGCAACGCGGCCGCGGCGCGCCATCTGCTCGGAACGTGGGGCGTGGCCGCCGAGGACGCGCTGGTTCCCCTGCGAAGGGGCTGGATCGCGGTGGATCGGGCCGTGGAGATCCTGGCGGGCGGGCAGGGGGAGGATCGGGACGACGGCGCGTCCGTCGCAGACTCGATCCGATCGCTGGTGCGCCCGCCGCCCGGTCAACTCGCTCGGCTGGAGTCGGCTCACGCCGACTATCGGAGCGGACGCCCGTGCGAGATGAGCCGCCGCGAGCTGAGGCTGCTGTCCCGTTCGCTGTCCCGGGCGGCGGCCGCGCTCCAGGCCTGGAGTCGGACGCAGGTTGCTCCGACCGGGCTGGATCGTCCGGCACTGCGCTCCCGGCAGCTCTGGGCCGCGGCCGCGATCGCGCTGCTCGGAGTGATCGCCGGGCTGATCGTACTCTCGCGGGAGATGCCGGACGAGCGGGACGGCCTGCTGGGAAGCTACTACGGCAAGGGATTCGACGGCGAGCCCGATCTGGAGCGGATCGACCACGGCGTGGATTTCCACTGGAAGAGAGGGCGGCCGGCTCGCGGGATCCGCGCCGACCACTTCAACGTGCGCTGGCGGGGTTGTCTGCTGATCGATCGCGATCGGCCGACCTACATCTACGCCGGCGCCGACGACGGGATGGACGTCTGGATCGACGGCAAGAAGGTGATATCCGGCATGCGCGGCAAGACGTTTCAGTGGAAGCGCTCGTCGCGCCGGATCGAGCCCGGCGTGCACCGGATCAGAATCGATTATCTCGAAAAAGGCGGGTATGCGCGAGCCCGCCTGGGCTGGGTGACTCCCAACGGATATCGCGGTGCGGTGCCCGCACGGAATCTCGCCCCTCCCGGCGGCAGCGGGAGGTTCGACTGTCCGGTGGCCCTCGAACGGCGTCGGTGAATCTGTTATAGGATCGCCTCGATGTATCGACCCGGAATTTTGATCGCCACCGCGCGGTGGCTGCGCAGGTACCTGGTGGCGCTGGCGCTGATCGGGACGCTGGCGGCCGCGATGATCCAGGTCTACACCACCGGCGTGGGGCCGAGGCCCCAGCAGCCTCCCGAAGGCTACATCGTGGAACGGGACCGCGCCTCGTTGCAATGGGACAAGGGGACGATCGAAAAACCAATCGAGCTGCAGGTGTCGATCGACGATCCCGAGTTCGATGATCCGACAGTCGAGCGCAAGACGAGCGGGACCTCCCACTCGCTGCGCGATCTCGAGCCGGGAAGCACCTACTACTGGCGGTTGGTCCAGGACGGCGAGCCGAGCCCCGCGGCGAGCTTTTCGGTCTCGGAGTACAATGTCCACATCTGATCGCCAACAACGCAGGCCGCCGGGACGGTTGCGCCGCGCGGCGCGGTGGACCGCCGGGCTGCTCATGGCCCACGGTCATCACCTGCTGCCCGCGGCCGCGGCGATCATCACGCTCAGCTCGACCTACCTGATCCTGGGACCGGTGCTCAATCGCTCGGGCGACAACATGTACCACCTGCTCAACGAGTGGGCGCTGGCCCACGCGTTCGCGGTGGGAGACGACCCGTTCGGGCCGCTGGGACTGGAGTTCGGCCAGCCTATCTTGCGCTTCTACCAGTGCCTCTTCTACCTGCAAAACGTGCTCTTGCACGGGCTGACCACGCTCGATATCCGCTTGTTGCACAACCTCACGATCGTGGTCTGTTTCGCGCTGTCGCCGTTTTCCTACGCCTACTTCTTGCGCAAGCTGGGCCTCAACCGCTGGGCGGCCGGGCTGGGCGGGATGCTGTCGATGATCTCGATCGCCGCGTTCGGCAACTCCTTCGAGGCGTACCACCAGGCGGGAATCGTCACGCAGTCGATCGGAGGGCTGTTCTTCCCCTGGTTCATGGGCGCGTTTGTCGGAATGCTGCGCGGCGAGAACCGCCCCGTTACGGCGGCGTTTCTCTTTGCCGTGGCGTTTCTCTCGCACGCGATCATGTCGGTCTTCACGGTCTTCGCCGGGGCGCTGTACTTCCTGGTGGCGGACGTGGGGCTGCGCCGCAACTGGAAACGGCTGGGCGCGTTCGCCCTGATCGGAGCCGCGCTGGTGGCGTTCTGGGTGCTGCCGTTCATCGCGCACACCAGGGAGATGCGGCCGGTGCCCGACTCGATCATCCGCGGGCGCGGCGTGGTCTGGTTCACCAGCGCCTCGCGCAGCGAGCTGGCGATGCTTCTCTCCACCGGCAGGCTGCTCGACGACGGCAAGGCGCTGGGCGACGATCGCACACCCGAGGATCGTTTCATCGACCGGATCAACATCATCGGGACGCTCAAGCCGCGACCCTCCGTCCTGACGGCCCTGACCGCCCTGGGATGCCTGCTGGCGCTGCCGTTGCTGCGGCGTACTTCGATCCGCTTCCTGCTCGCGGGCCTGGCCTTTTCGTTGATGCTGTTCACCGGGCCGGACGATTTCGGTTTTCTCGAGCACATGCCGTTCATCAAGCACATCCAAACATTTCGTTGCACGTACCTTGTCGAGTTCTTCGCCTTCGGGCTGGCCGCGTTCGGCTCCGAAGCGGTCCTGCGCTTCTTGCTGGGCTACGCGCGGACCCGCCGGGCGTTTCTGCGGCGCCCGCTGACCGCGGCCTGGATCCTGCTGGCCGGCCTGGGCCTGAGCTGGGTCGGAGCGGAGATCTACGCCCTGGGGCAGAAGCACCTCGTGGTCCGCAGCCCGCGCCGTCTCGACGAGATGGTGGACGCGATGACTCCGCTGCCCGATCGCGGCTATCCCTACCGCGTCGACGTGCAGTTCAAGGGGCGCCACAAGCTGCGCCACGGCTGGCTGCGGTTCTACGGCTACCAGCCCAAGTGCACGCACTGGAAGGGCACCGGACCCAGCTCGGCCTACCACCTGTGCCGGACGCTGGGCAGCGCCACGCGCAACCCCAACCTGTACGCGCTGGCCGGCATTCGCTGGATAACGGGCCAGGAGGACGAGGTGGAGCGCCTCGTGGAGCACACCGACGACGACGGCGATCCGCTGCTCGAGCGCTGGCCCAACGGAAAGGATCGCCGCGGGCGCGGCAACGACTGGCACTACTTGCTGGACACCGGGCGCGACCACTTCCTGCGGCCCCTGGTGGGACGACCGCTGCCCGTCGTTGGCACTCACAAGCAGTGGATCTGGATCAACCGCTCCTGGACCCACCGCTACCGCGGCAAGCTGTGGGCCGAGGACACGCCGGTCGCGATGCGCGTGCCCGCCGGAGAGCTGGGGGAGAGCGGGTTGCTGGAGGATGCTCCGACGATCTTCTACTTCGACGCCTCGCGACTGGAGCAGGATCGCGAGGCGCTCGAGGCCTACGAGGAAAAAGGCGGGAGGGTGGTCGCCTCCACCGAGCTGGAAGGCATCGATGCGACCGTGCTCGGGCACGAGCCGATCTGGAAGGCGCTGCCCGCCGAGATGCGGAGGCTGCGCAGCAACCGGCCGTCCGAGCTGGAGCGCGAGGAGCTGGATCCGGGTCTGGCCGTGACCCGCGTCGAGCGCAGCCGGCCGCTGGGTCGCAGCCACCAGTACTTCGAGTTCTGGGTCGACGCGCTCGAGCCGGTGGTCGCCGTGCTCCCGGCCGAGAGGGTGCCGGGATGGCGGGCCGACCTGGACGGCGAGCCGTTGCCGGTCTTCTCCACCGGTCCCGATCTGTGCGGCGTTCTTCTGCCCGCCGGCGCGCACCGGCTGGTGTTCCACTGGGAGATGCCGGCCTGGCAGCGCGCGCTGCAGCTCGTCTCGCTGGGAGGGCTGGTCTTCGTCCTGGGCGTCTGGGGGACCGGGGCGGCGCGGAGGTTGCGCTCGAGGAGGCGATCGTGACCCGACCCGACCCGCGGGCGATCGGACGCTGGGCCCTGGTGGCGGTGGGCCTGGCGGTCGTGCTGGGAACCCACGCGACGCTGACCGGGATCTACCTGGACACCAGCAACATGGGCGCGGACGAGGGCTTCTACGCGCTGGCGGCCCGCAAGGCGCTGGACGGCGAGATGCCCTACCGCGACTTCGGCTACACGCAGATGCCGCTGCTTCCCTACCTCAACGGCCTGGCGATGGAGATCACCGGCTACGGGATGACCGAGCAGCGCGCGATCAACATCGTCTGGTCTTTCGTCGGTCTGCTGGCCGTGGTGCTGGCCCTGCGACAGCGCTTCGGAAGCTTCGAGCCGGGCCTGGTCGCCGCCTGGTGCGTGGCCGCCTCGCCCCACTGGGCGGAGATGATGTCGATCGGGACCTCGCACGGATCGGCGAGCATGGCGATCGCGCTGGCCACGGCCGCGGTGCTGACCGGCTGGAGCCCGATCCGGCGCGCCGCCTTGCTGGCCGTCTTCGGCACCCTCGCGATCGGGATCCGGCTTTCGTGCGCGCCGATGGTGGCGATGCTGGCCCTGATCCCGGTGGTCGAGGCCGAGAGCTGGCGGCGGCGGCTGCTGGCCGCGGCGCTGCCCCTCGGCGTGGCGCTCGTCGCGCTGGGGCCGTTCCTGCTGGCCGCTCCCGAGGCGATGCTGTTCAACGTCTGGGACTACCACCTGGCCTCGGTCTTCGATCGTCGCGGTCTGCACCAGGCGATGGAGTGGTGGCGCATCTCTCCGGCGGGGCACCTGGTGCTGGTCGCCGGCGCCGTGGCGCTGCCGCATCTCCTGCGGCGGAGGCTGTGGAGCGAGGCGCTGTTGATCGGCGCCGGGCTGGTGGGCGTGACGCTGCCGATGATTCCCAAAAGCGCCTACGGAGTCTACGTCACTCCCGCCGTGCTGGTCGCGGCCACGGCCGGGATCGACGCGTTTTGGAAAAGCGGCCACGCGCGGGGCAACCCGTTCCGCCACGTGATCTGGCTGCTGCCCGCGCTGGTGCTGTACCATCCGCTCCCCGAGCAGGTCGCGAGCGGCGACAACTCGAGCGAGGTGGAGGAGATCGGCCGGTATCTGCGCGAGCGGGTTCCACCGGGTCCGATCCTGACTCCCGTGCCGATCGTGGCGGTCGAGTCCGGACGCGAGGTGGTGCCCGGAACCGAGATGGGGATGTTCGCCGCGATGCGCCCGGATCGCGAGAAGATCGCTCCCCGCCTGGGGTACACCACCTTGCCCGAGCTGACCCGGATCGTGAAGGGCGGGCAGCCCGCCGCGCTGGTGATGATGAAGGGCGGATCGCGCTGGAACTTCAAGTGGAGGATCCCCACGCTGCGCCGCCAGCCGCGCAAGGCGTACGCCCTGTTCCGCCGCGCCGTGTCCGAGAACTACCGGACCGTTCATCGCGGCCGTCGGATGGAGGTCCTGCTGCCGCGAGATGGTGTAGAATAGCGCCGGAGGTGATCGCGATGAGAAGATGGGTGCTTTCTGCAATCGCGCTGGCGGCCGTGGCGGCCGGCGCCTGCGACGGCTCGTCGACGGGAGGGGGCGACGCGGGAACGGATGCCGACAGCGACGCGGACGCCGACGCCGACACGGACGCCGACAGCGACGCGGACGCCGACGCCGACACGGACGCCGACGGCGACACCGACACCGGCAGCGGTCAGCTCGATCCGGTGGTCAACGGAACGCTGGCGGTCGACTGCGACGTGCCGTTCGTGCTCGACGATTCCAAGACCGACCAGACGAGCTACATGACGATGCACTTCGGCGACCTGGTGCAGCAGTACGGAATCACCGGAACGGTGGACGGGGCCGACATCGCGGCCTTTCCCGAGAAGATGTACTACGGCAGCCACCATCCCGGCGAGCCGCTGCTCAACCTGGTGCAGCTCAGCATGACGGACGGCATGTCGCCCCGGTACAGCGTCAAGATCCAGTTCAGCCCGGACAGCGACGTGACCGCCGGCTCGGAGTGGACCTTCGGCGACGCGGACAGGGAGCTGGTGGCGGTGGTTATCGAGCATCTCTCGATGAGCGAGATCTGCATGCTGGCCTACGGCTGGGAAGGCGCGCTGGCCTTCGACGCGGCCGAGAACGTCACCCAGCTGGAGGGCGGAAGCTTTTCGGTCACCGGCGAGCTCGACGTGGTGGATCCGAGCACCGTCTCCGGCCTCTGCGAGCAGTTCGAGTCGGTCCTGCCCTGCTGCGAGTGAGCCGGGTCGGAGGGCCGGTGGTTTTCTGTCGTCGTGAGAAAGTTCGATTCTCACGACGCGGCCGCGATCGGCGAGATGGAGTTCTGGCGGTCTCTGACACCGGAGCAACGCCTGGACGCCGCCGGCCAGTGCGTCCGTGATCACCTGGAGCTGCGCAATGAGCCTCAGCCGAGATTTCGTAGAGTTTGTCGAGTGCTTGAACAAAAGAGGCGTTGAGTACCTGCTCGCCGGCGTCTTCGGCTCTGATTCGAAGATCGGTGTTTGAAAGTTACCCATTTAGGTAATGACATTAGTTTTCCAAACGATAAAATTGGTTGAAAAAGATAGAATGGGAGGCACGCAATGAAAAACGCGGTCTGGATGGCAGTAGCGCTGACAGCAGCGCTCGGAACGGCCGGGTGCGGAGACGACGACTCCGCCGGCGGCGGTGACGCGGACAGCGACACCGATACCGACACGGACACGGACACCGATTTCTGCCTGCCCGAGGAGTTGCGGCAGCCAGAGACCGAGCTGTGTTGGCTGCGCTGCCCGCTGGGGCAGACATGGAACGGGAGCTCTTGCGAAGGATTGATGGATTCAATGGACTGGTGCGACGCCAGCGGCGAGAACTCTTCTGGATGCAGCCCGGACAGTCCCGGTCAGGACATCTGCGAGCTGAGCGCGGGCGCCGGGTACCGTCTTCCGACAGCCGAGGAGTACTCGGTGCTGCTGGAGGAGTCGGGATTGGGGAACTACGACGGAAAGCAATGCGACGGGGACGATGGAGACACGATGTGCACGGAAATGTTTGGCTACGATGGAGGTTGGTACTGGTCGTCCACGCCCTACGACTCGAACGACGCGTGGTTCGCGGACTTCGGCTACGGCAAAGTGAACAACGGCAGCGTGCTCTACGACTACTACGTGCGTTGTGTGCGCTCGGGAACGTGACAGGGGACCGATCCGCAGATGTTTTCGACGCCGAAACGATCCACCGGGCCTGGCTCGACTGCCGCCGCCGCAAGCGCGGCAAGGCGAGCGCGCTGCGCTTCGAGCTGGACCTGGCCGAGAACCTCACCCGGCTCGGGGAAGAGCTTGGATCGGGAGCCTACCGCCCCTCTCGCTCTGTCTGCTTCGTAAACGAGCGACCCAAGCCGCGCGAGATCTTCGCCGCCGACTTCCGCGACCGGGTGGTGCACCACCTGTTCGTGCGCGAGGTCGAGC
>JAWOBP010000030.1:0-43042 GCA_046484285.1 Polyangia bacterium | reverse complement strand
TGCCCGGCGAGCGACTGCGCGGTCAGCTCGGACGAGCCCGAGCTGGCCAACTGGTACAACGCCTCCGCCGAGACGGTCACCGCCTACGCGGTGGTCAAGGCCAAGAACCTGCTCGAGAGCGGAACGATGCTGACCGTGATCGACATGTGGCCCGCCCCGCTGGGCGACTTCTGCTCGGGGCCGATCGAGATACCGGACCTGAGCACGGATCCGTACGAATGGAACGGAGATCTCGGCAACTACATCGACTCCTGGAGCGCGACGGAGCCGAGCTGCCTGGAGGCCGAGGGCAGCGACGTGTGGTTCGAGGCGACCGTGCCGGCCGAAGAGACGCTCGCCGTCAGCCAGCAGGAGACGGCAACCGAAACCGCCGTTTCGATCCTCGAAAGCTGCACGGCGGGAGAGTGCATCTCGAGCGGCGCGGACTCGGCGCACTACACCAACGAAAGCACCGAACCGGTCTCGGTGCTGGTGGCCGTCAAGTCGATCACAGCCGACCCGGGGCAGGTGAGCCTCGTCTTCCAGCTGGTGGACTGCGCGCAGGGAAGCAACGTGGCTCCGCCGGCCGATCCCTTTTCCAGCGGAGGAGGATCGGACTCTTCCGGATACGGACCGGCTCAGCTCAACGACGGCCAGCTGGAGAGCAGCTGCGCGTTTTGCTGGATATCGGCGAGCTCGTCGCCCGGCACGTCCTGGATCGAGTACGAGTGGTCCTCGCCGCAGACGCTGTGGGGCATGTCGATCGACACCGCAGAGGCGTACAACGACGACTGCTCCTCGAGCGGACGCACCCTGGCCGGCGGAACGATCCAATGGTGGAATGGCGCCGACTGGGTCGACGACGGGGTCGTTTCGAACGAGACCGACGACTGGGTCTACCAGTTCACCGCGCCCGTCACCACCTCACGCCTCAGGATCTACGGCGCTCACGCGATCGACGAGGGAACACAGCAGAGCAATCCAATAATCTTCGAGTGGATCGTCCACTCCTGTTACTGACGGGCCTCTCGCAGACCAGGGGGGGATTCGCCAACCGGCTGCCAATCGCCCCGAGGAGGGCGTGATGATCAGAGCGCTCGGTTCTGTTTTCTCCAAGGTGGCGCGACGCTGGCTGCCCGATGCGTTCATCTTCGCAATCGTGTTGGCGATCATCGTGTTCATTCTCGGTATCGCGGTGGAGGGCGCGACCTTCACCGAAATGACAGGCTACTTCGGCGACGGAATGTGGAGCCTGCTCGCCTTCTCGATGCAGATGGTCCTGATCCTCGTCACCGGCATGGCGCTCGCAACCTCGAAGCCGGTGCACAGGGTAATGAAACTCATCGCCTCGTCCGCCCGGACTCCTGGTCAAGGAATAGTGATCGCAACCATCGTCATGATAGCCGGCTGCTGGCTGAACTGGGGCTTCGGCTTGATCGTCAGCGCGCTGGTTGCCAAGGAGATCGCAAGAAGCGTCAAGGGCCTGCATTACCCGCTGCTGGTGGCGAGCGCCTACTCCGGCTTCGTGGTCTGGCACGCGGGGCTCTCCGGATCGATTCCGCTCAAGATCGCCGGCCAGGACTCGATCATGACACGCTTCGCCGACGGAGAGGTGGTTCCGACCTCGCAGACAGTATTCGGCTGGGAGAACCTGACTCTGGTGGGAGTGTTCCTGGTCACCATTCCGATTGTCAACCGCCTGATGATGCCGAAAAAGAAATCAGAAATCATCGAGGTCGACCCGGCCTCGCTCCAAGAACGAACAGACGAAGAAGACGACCGCAAGCAGACACCCGCCAGGCGTCTGGAGGACTCTCGGCTGCTCTCCTACATGATCGGGCTCGTCGGCATCGTCTACGTCTTGATCTACTTCCACGAGAGTGGCTCGCTCAGCCTGAACATCGTCATATTCATTTTCCTGTTTGCCGGCATCATTCTGCACGGTACGCCGATTCGATACGTGAGGGCGGTCGACGACGCAATTTGCACCTGCGGCGGAATTGCTTTGCAGTTCCCATTCTACGCCGGGATCATGGGCATGATGGTAGACTCCGGCTTGGCTTCCACCTTGAGCCGGGGTTTCGTCGGCATCTCGAGCGAGACGACCCTACCCTTCTTCAGCTTCCTCTCGGCGGGCATCGTGAATTTCTTCGTTCCTTCGGGCGGAGGCCAGTGGGTCGTACAGGGACCGATCATGATGCCGGCCGCCGCCCAGCTCGGCACAGGCTACTCGACAGTGGCGATGGCAATTGCCTGGGGTGATGCATGGACCAACATGATCCAGCCCTTCTGGGCGCTTCCCTTGCTCGCAGTCGCTAAGCTGAACATCAGGGACATCATGGGCTACACCACAGTGGTGCTGCTTTTCACCGGCATAGTAATCTCGACGGCGATGCTGACAGTATTCTAGTAGCACGTCAGGCCTCCAAGATCGGGTAGAGCCTCCGCAGCTTGACCCGTGCGTCTACAAACTGAAGACCCTGAAGCGCGGGTGGGGCGGGTGTCAGACACGCTGAAGCGCGGGAGTGACGCCGCGCAAGACGGCGCCGGGCGCCGGGGTGCGCCCGAAGCTCGGTTTCCAGAAGAAAACGGACGAGATCGGGGGGCGAGCCGGGGCGAGAACCGGCCGCCGGCGACCGATTCGGGGCGGGAACAGCCGAGATGTCAGGCGACAACCCGGCCGGATGTGCTTCGGCCGGCGAATGCCGCCGCGGTTTGTTCTTGGTGTCTGACACCCGCGCTTGAGACCCGATCTTGAAGCGTGGACGTGCTACTAGTGCCTCCCCTTCCTTTTTGACTTTCGGCTTTTCGAGATCACATTCGAAACCGGCTATTATTTTTCGTCGACTATTTTTTCGCTAACAGGTTTTGTCCCGGCGTCTGGGATTCGACAAGACCAACAGCTTCTCGGAGTGTGAGCACGGGTCCGACTGTGATAGTAGTTGCCCGAAAGGAGTGTTCGCATGGAGCTGAGCGCAATCATCGAGTTCTTTCGAGGAGAGCTGCTGGGGATAGAGATCTGGGTCTACTTCGCCTCGCTGGGCACGATCCTGCTCAGCTTCGCGGCCAAGCGGATCACGGCCCTGATCTTCTCCCGGCTCGAGATCGCGGCCGCCAAGTCCAAGATGCCTTTCGACGACATCCTGCTCCACGCGCTGAGCAGACCCGTCGAGTGGGGCGTCGTGATCGGCGGCATCTACCTGGCCATCTCGCTGCTGCCGCTGCCCCAGGAACCGATCGACATCGACCATTTCCTGCGCGCTGCGCTGACCGCCACCTCGGTCGCGTTGATCGTCTGGGTGGCGACCCGGATGGTGGACGGAGTCACCGAATGGTGGAAGGAGAAGGCCGCCCAGACCGAGAGCAAGCTGGACGATCAGCTGGTGCCGATCGTCAGCCGCAGCTTCAAGGTCTTCTTCTACATCATCGGCGTGGTGCTGGTCTTGCAGAACCTGGGCTACTCGGTGGGCAGCCTGCTGGCCGGTCTCGGGATCGGCGGCCTGGCGGTTGCGATGGCCTCCAAGGACACGGTCGCCAACCTGTTCGGCTCGCTCGTGATCTTCCTGGACAAGCCTTTTCAGATCGGAGACTGGATCGAGATGGGGGAAGTCGAGGGGACGATCGAAGAGGTCGGGTTGCGCACCACGCGAATCCGGACCTTCGCCAACAGCCTGATCACGGTGCCCAACGCGATGTTCACCACCCGCGAGGTCAACAACTGGTCGCAGATGCAGAAACGCCGCATCATGATGACAGTGGGGCTGACCTACTCCTCGTCGCCGGAAAAGGTCGAGCAGCTGGTGGGTCGCATCCGCGAGATCATCGAGTCCGACGAAAACATCCGCGACGATTTCTACCTGGTCAACTTCGACAACTTCGGCGCCTACAGCCTCGACGTCTTCGTCTACTGCTTCACTCACACCACGGTCTGGGGCGAGTTCCTCCAGGCCAAGCAGGGGCTGATGCTGCGAATCATGCACGCCGTGGATGAGCTCGGGCTCGATTTCGCCTTCCCCACCCAGTCGCTGCACCTGGAGAGCATGCCGGGCGAGCCGCCGGCCATGACCTCGCAACGACCCTCCTGATCACATCAGCTTGCGGAACTGGTAGCAGAAACGCTCCAGCAGCCTGAGCAGCAGGGGACGCCGCCGCCATTCTTCGCGCGTCAGCTCGCGACACTGCTCCTGGTCGCGCTCGAAGACCCGCCGCAGCCCGCCGGCGAAAGTCTCGCCCACCACGTTGACGTTGACCTCAAGGTTCATCGCCCAGGAGCGGTGGTCGAGGTTGAAGCTGCCCACCGTGGCCCACTGGTCGTCGATCACGGCCGTCTTGGCGTGCAGCACCGCGTCCTGCCAGAGAAAGAGCCTGACTCCCCGGCGCAGCAGGCGACCGAAGATAGCCTGAGAGGCAAACTGCACCGCGGCGATGTCTCCGCGCGCGGGGACCATGACTCGCACGTCGACACCCCTTCGCACCGCGTTGGCCAGCACTCGGCGGTAGCCGCGACCCGGCAGAAAGTAGGCGTTGGCGATGTACACGTAGCGCCTCGCCCTCTTGATCGCGTGCAGGTAGGCTTGCCGGATCGCCTTTCGCTTCTTCTTCTCGCGCGAGCCGACGATGTGGACCGGAGTCTTCCCGCGGGGCCTCACGGGAGTCAGAAAGCTGCCCACCGGCAGCGACTCCTTGCCGTGCAATTGCCAGGTTGCCAGGGCGAGCTTGCTCAGCTCCCGCACGGCCGGTCCTTCCAGGCGCACGTGGATGTCGTGCCAGCCCAGACCCTCCATCTCCCGAGGCAACCACTGATCGCCGACGTTGATCCCGCCGGCGAATCCGACCCGGTTGTCCACCACCAGCAGCTTGCGGTGATTGCGGCGCAGCAATCCCCAGCCGCGGCGCCACGGCGCCACCGGCCTGTACTCCAGGACTCGCACGCCTTCGCGGCGAAACTCCTCGAAAAACTCCCCGGGCACGTAGAGCGTGCCCACTCCGTCCACGATCAGGTGGACCCGCACGCCGCGCCCGGCCGCCTTGATCAGCGCATCGGCGAAGATCTGCCCGGCGCCGTCCTGGTTGAAGATGTAGCTGTCCATCAGCAGCGTGCGCTCGGCGGCCCCGATCGCCTCGAGCATCGCCGGAAACGCCTCCTCGCCGTCGACGAGCAGGCGCACGTCGTTGCCCGGGGCCATCTCCGCGGGGTTGAGGCAATAGGGCCGCCAGCTCTCCCCGCTCCAGTCCGCAAAAACGCGTCCCGAGCTGTCTCGCCGTCGCCGCGATCCCATACGACGATTTTTTCGGCAGCAACCTCGCAGGTCAACCCCGTGAGCGAAACGATTCAATATCGTCTGCGCGTTCAAATTTTCCCGTTCACCCAAAAGAATGTATTGTTGCTGAACGCAGCGGGGGCCGCGGGGAACCAATTTCTCGGAGGTCGCGAAGAGATGCCCGCTGCCGTTGCCGTAGCAACTCTGATGGAAAGAGCGCGTACAGCCGAACAGGCTCGCTTCGACGACGCGGACCGCGATCTGCTCGCGCGTTGCCGACGGGGGGAAAAAGCGGCCTTTCGAGAGGTCTACCAGCTCCACCGCGCCAGCGTCTTCGGGGTCGTGGCCCGCATGCTCTCCAACGATGCCGACCGCGAGGAGGTCGTGCAGGACGTCTTCTTGCAGATCTTCAAGTCGCTGCCCGCATTCAAGGGAGACTCCAAGCTCTCGACCTGGATCCACCGCGTGGCGGTCAACGTGACGCTCCAGCACATCCGACGCAAGGGACGCCGCATCAGGCTCCAGCTGCGCGAGCAAGCCCCGGAGATCGATCCGGACATCGAACGGGGCCCGGTCTCCAACCCGGAAGGCGACGCCATGCTGGGAGAACGCCGCGACGCGGTGCGGCGCGCCCTGGACGCGCTGGCGCCCAAGAAGCGTATCGCGCTGGTCCTGGCCGATTTCGAGGGACGCTCCTCGTCGGAGATCGCCGAGATCGTCGGAGCGCCGGCGCTGACCGTCCGCACGCGACTTTTTTACGCCAGGCGGGAATTCTATCGCCGTCTCTCGCGGGAACCGTCCTTCGAAGAGATCGAGCTGGAACGGGAGGAACGATGAAGGGCTGCGCCAAGGACCGCGACCTGTTCGCCCTGCTCGACGGTGAGCTTAAGGAGAGATCGCGCACGGCGCTGCTGTCCCACCTGGCCTCCTGCCCGCCCTGCGCCGAACGTTGCGATCGCCTCGCGGCGCTGCGGCAGGCCGCCGGCGAGGCGCTGCCCTCCAGACCCGAGAGCTGGAATCGAATCGACGCCCGGGTCGAGCGCGCCCTGAGCGAAACGCTGGACTCCCGCTCCGAAAGCCGGCGCGCGAGCCTGGCTCCGCTGGGTCTGGCGGCGGCCGCGGCCGCCTTCGCGGTCGTGGCGTTGCTGCTCTCGCCGCTGGAGGAGAAGATCTCGAGTGACGAGACGCAAGCTCCTCGCATCGCCGCGGCCAAGCGCGCGGCCGGGAGCGCTCCCCCGGTCCGAAGTGTGGAAACGCAGCGGCCTTTTCCGGTCGTACGGCTCGTCGACCAGCTCGGCTGCGAGATCCGGCCCCGCCGGATCGAGCCCGGCTCCTCGGTGACGACCGATTCCGGCGGAACGGCTCGACTCTCGATCGACGGGGAGACCAGGATCGAGATCGCAGACAACAGCTCGGTCCGACTCGACGCGCTGGCGCCCTGGGCCGCCTTTCTCTCCTTGCAGCGCGGATCGATGCTGGTCGAGCATCCGGCCGGCTCCTCCACCCGGGAGCTGCTGGTGCTGGCGGGCGGAGAGGTGCTGGAGGTGCTGGAGGGTCTGGTGGAGATCTCCTTGGCGGACGACGCGTTGGAGATCCGGGTCGTGAACGGCGCGGTGCGCGCCAGGGGCGAAGGCGACGGCGCGCTGATGACGCTCGGCACCTGGCGCGCGACAGAACCCGACCCCGGAGCCGAGCCGCGCTGGAAGCGCAACGAGATCGACTCCGGCTCGGACGTGAGGACCGAGCCGCTCGAGGAGCGCCGCTGGGAGGACCCTTCGGGCACACTGCCCAGGCGCGTGGTCCGCGAGGCGCTGTACCGGATCAAGCCGCGCATCCGCCGCTGTTACGAAAACGCGCTCAAGCGCTTCCCGACGATCGACCTCGACCTGGAAGCCCGGCTGAGGATCGATCCGCGCGGCGCGGTGACGCGAGTGCGGCTGGGCGGCGCCGAGGCCTGGCCCGATCTGAACGTTTGCCTGGTCGGCGTGCTCTCCGAGCTGAGCTACCCGCCGCCTCGCGGAGGAGCGGTGGAGATCATCTATCCGCTGCGCCTCTCTCCTCACCCTTGAGATCCTCGGAATGATCCGAGGGGACCGCCGGCTCTCCGAGCCTGATTCCGCTCGTCGATGTCAGCAGCAGGTAAACGAGGATGAACAGCAGGATCAGGACGAACGAGACAAAGGCGAAGTGCATGGAAAACGGTCGCTGCTGAGAGAAGAAACGCCCGCGGCTGCGCTTGCGGATCGTCTGTTGGATGCTGTGCGCGAAGTCGCCGGGGGGATGCAGATCGTGAAGCCCCGAGATCTCCTCGACGGTACTGCGAAAGGCCTCCCACTCCTCGCGCGCCTCCCGATCGCCCTCGAGAAAACGCTCCAGCTCGCGCCGCTCCTCGTCGCTCAGATCGCCGTCGTGGTAGCGGCTGAACATCTTTCTGGCCTGCTCTCGATCCATGCTCACCTCGTCTTCTTCCGCAGCTTCTCCTTGAGCGACATGCGCGCCCGGTGGAGACGGCTCTTGATGGTCCCACCGGGAAGCTCGGTGATCTCGGCGATCTCCTCGTAGGTCAGCCCCTGGATATCGCGCAGCACGACCAGCAGCCGCTGGTCGCCGTCCAACGAGGATATCGCCCGCTGGATCGCGCGCTCCATCTGCAAGCCCTCCAACATCTCGTCGGGCCGTGGCGGACGATTCGTCACGCCCGCCCTGCCGCCGGACATCTCGATCCGATCGCCCACGTCGCTGAGCGACCTGCGCAAGTAGTGCCTGCGGCGGCCCAGGTACTTGCGGCGGTTTATGCAGTGGTTGGAAGCGATCCGGTAGATCCAGGTAGAGAGGCTGGACTCGCCTCGAAAGTCGTCAATCCGCTTGAAGATGGTGATGAAGACTTCCTGGGCGAGATCCTCGGCCTCCTCGCGGTTGCCGAGCATGCGGTAGACCAGGTTGAAGACACGTGACTGGTAGCGCCTGACCAGCGTCTCGAAGGCGTCGGGCGCCCGCGCTCTCAGCCGGCGCACCAGTCGCTTTTCCGCCGGTGACGTCACCCGAGATCCTCTCCGTCCCTGCGGGACCGAACCCCACACAGCGCAACCGGAGTGTAACCTACTGGAGGAAAATCCTTAAACCGAAGGAGAGCACCATCCGCCCCCTCTTGGCGACCTCTTGTCGAAAGCCGAAGTCGACGGCGAACTGGCGGTCGACGTAGCCGAGCCCGGCACAGACAGAGTGGAGATCGAGGTGGACATCGTAGGAGTATCCCGCGCGAATCGGCACAATGCCTCCGACGAACACCTCGGTGCCGGCGTGAATCTCCTCGTTGAGCTCCTCGTAGCGCGTGAAATCGAGCACGACGTCGCTTTCCACGATCAGCATATCGAAGAGCGTCAAGGCGGCTGCCGGCGCGAGCTGGATCGGGGCGTAGACGCTACCCGTGTCGCTGAGGTTGTACCCGACCAGACCCAGGGAGAAGACCTCGGCGATCCGCAGCGCCGCCCCGGCGTCGAACGTCAATCCGTCCAGCTGCTGGCTTCCCGAGGCGGGCAGGGCCGGCACACCGTTGGGTCCGCGGTTGGCTTCTTCCAGATCTCGCTCGACCCTGATGTAGCGACCGGTCATGCCGATGAAAAACGTATCGCCAATGTTGCCCGCCAGCGCCAGGCGCGCGTCCCACGACTCGAAATCCGTGCGGCGGCGATCCGCGCGGCGGTAGTCGAGCGAGAGCCCGGCCGCGATGTAGCGCGAGGTCACCGAGTCGACCACCGACGCCCCGGCCGTGTGCAACTCCTCCTGACCCGTGTACTGGTACCTCGCCCCGAGGTGGTAGACCCGCGCCATCGCGAGCGTCGCCGGGTTGAGATAGATGCCCGAGGTGCTCCCGGGCGTCGCCCGCAACGCGCCGCCCATTCCGATCGGGCGCGTGTCCACGAGCTGCAAGGTACCGAGTTGGGGCTCCTCCGCCGCAGCCGGCAGCGCGGCCAGGATCGACGCCAGCGCCAACACCGCCGCTGCTCGAGCCGCCGGCGGAACCTTGGAACGATGGTCCCTGCGCATCATGTTCGCAGACTACCGGATCGCGCGCTCCGTAGTCCATTTTTACACCCCTTTCTCGGGCACCGTGCTGGAGAGCCTGCGAGACAAAACGATGAAAAGACAGACGTGCCAACACCCGGACCGCGCCGTTTTCGTGACACCGCGCGAGCCTAGCCGCGACGGTTCAAAAGCCATATTGACATAACGTCAACTTTTGGCTTGCGTATAGGACACAACTTCCAGCCCCTGTAAAGTTCTTTGATTACAACCACTTGAAAAGACACGAAACCTGGCCGGCAGCCCGTCGCTTTCGAGCAAAAAAAAAAATACAAAAAAAACAAAGCAAAAGCGCCCACATGGCGACGCCGTGAAAAAAAAGGTTGTGCCCTGCCGAGGGGATCTGCTACCAATTCGTTGTTAGGCGAGAAACCCTTGTGACAACTGGTTTAGAGCTCAATGCGGCAATGAGCATTGGGGGAGACGAATGTTCGGGGTCAAGCTGATCAAATACTCAGTTGTGGACAGGGGTGTGAAAAAAGTGTTGTCAAACCGTTAAGCGCGAACAGGTGTCATGGATAGCTGGGACAAAGCGCGTGCCTGGATTGCCGAGAAGCTGAGCGACCAGGTGTTCGAAACCTGGTTCAACCCGGTCTCGGCGGTGGAAATACAAAACGATCGGGTCGTGCTCGAGGTGCCGAACTCCTTTTTCAGGGAGTGGCTGACCAACAACTACCTCGAGCTGATCTCCGAGGCGATGCTAGTCGAGACCGGCAGAACGCTGGAAGTGAAGCTCGAGGTCGCGACCGACCGTGGCGAGCCCGCCCGCGTGGACTCTTTCGCTCCCACGCCTCCCGCAGGCGTGAGCAAGCCCGCTCCTGTCAGCCTCGCCACGCGGCTCAACCCCAAGTACACCTTCGACAATTTCGTGGTCGGATCGTCCAATCAGCTGCCTCACGCCGCCTCGGTCGCGGTCACCGAAGCGCTGGGCCGCAAGTACAACCCGCTGTTCGTCTACGGCGGTGTCGGCCTGGGAAAGACGCACCTGCTGCACGCGATCGGCAACGGCGTGCGAGCGCGCTATCCTTCCGCCCGGATCGGCTACCTTTCCTCGGAGCAGTTCATGAACGAGTTCGTCTCGGCTCTGGCCAACAGCAAGATGGACGTGTTCCGGCGCAGATTCCGGCACTCGTGCGACGTGCTGCTGATGGACGACATCCAGTTCATCGCGGGCAAGGACCGCACGCAGGACGAATTTTTCCACACCTTCAACTCGCTGCACAACGAGAACCGCCAGATCGTGCTGACCTCCGACAAGTATCCCCAGGAGATCCCCGACTTGGAGGAGCGCCTCCGCTCTCGATTCCAGTGGGGGCTGATCGCCGACATCCAGCCGCCCGAGCTGGAGACGCGGCTGGCGATCCTGAAAAAGAAGGCCGAGGACGAGCGCATTCCGCTGCCCAACGACGTGGCGCTCTTTTTGGCCAGCTCGATCAAATCCAATGTGCGCGAGCTGGAGGGATCGCTGATCAACCTGGCGGCCCACGCCTCGTTGGAAAACAGCCGCATTGATATCTCGTTCGCGCGCGAGACATTGAAGAAGGTGATCGCCGTCAACCAGACCACGCTCACAATCGAGAACGTCCAGCAGACGGTCTGCAAGCGCTTCGGCATCTCGCTCGGCGACCTGCGGGGCAACCGCAGGCACCGCTCCGTCTCCTATCCCAGGCAGATCGCGATGTACCTCTGCCGCAAGGGGCTGGGCTCGTCGTATCCCGAGATCGGCTCGCAGTTCGGCGGCAAGGATCACACCACGGCCCTGGCCGCCTGCCGCAAGATCTCGCGGCTGATCTCCGAAGACGTCGAGGCGCGCAGCAAGATCGAAGCGATCGAGCGCATGCTGGGCTTCTGACGACGAACGCCTCTAAATTGCCCTCACTGCCGGATCGCGGTTATGATCTCGTCGAAGGAGGTGGTCATGATCCGTCCCAACTTGACGGCCCTGGCCATGGCCTGCGCCGTGCTCGGGCTCGCGGCGTTGGCGTGGGCCCAACAACAAGAGCAGGGGCGCCAGGCCGGCTCTCGGCAGGAGGCGCCGTTGCTGGGGCAGTCCTACCACGGCACCCGCCCCGGCGGCGGCAACACGCTGCCGCGCGTCGAGGAGCTCAAGGGGCTGAGCGACACGTGGGTCACCTGGCCGGGCTTTATCATGCGCGAAGACGGCGGATCGCGTCTGTTTCTCCAGACGACCCGATCGATCGATTTCTCGCGCACCGACAAGGACGACCGCATCACGCTGCGTCTCGAGCGAGCCAAGGTGTACCTCAGCAACAACCGCAACCCGCTGGTGACCAGCCATTTCAACACTCCGATCGGGCGGGCCTACCTGCGCCGTCACCGCAACTGGTCCGAGCTGGTGATCGAGCTCAAGGTAGAGGCGACCGCTGTGGTCACTCAGACCGCGGACGCGGACGGCTACCACTACCTGTTCGTCGACTTTCCGGCCGGTCAGTACCCCACCAGCTTCGACACCTCGGGACCGCGGCCTTCTTTCTCGGGGTGGGGCGATCCCGCCCTTCGCGACGACGAGGTGCCCCCGGGTGCCGGCGATCGCTCGGAAACCGCCGAGTGAGCGCTCACGACCTGCGAACGCCACACCTGCTCGAGCCCTCGCGGCGACCCCGGCTCTCGACGCCCTGATCAGCCATGCGGGTTTTCCTCATCGCCCTGACTCTGGTCGCGATAGCCGCGCCGGCGGCCTTGGGCGATGGGCCTCGAGATCGAGAAAGAGAGATCACCTTCTTTGCGGACAGGGCTATCCTGGAAAGCGAACAGGGCGTCGTGCGGGCCGAGGGCAACGTCTCGCTGGAGACAGAGCATCTGCGTCTCGGCGCTGTGTCGTTGCGGATCGATCCGGAAAGGCGGCGCATCTCTGCGCTCGGCCCGCTTCGGCTCCACACCGGCGGTCTCGAGATCCTGGGCGGCTCTCTGGTTGCCGACGACTCCGGTAGATGGATCGAGATCAGCGCACCGCGCCTCGAGCTCGACCGCGAAGCCGGAATCGCCGGCGCCCGAATCGCGGCCGCCCGCGCCCGCTGCGACACCGGCGGCTGCACGCTGGAAGGCGTCTCCGGAACGAGCTGCCCCCACCGGCCGGTCGGCTGGCGGGTCGATGCCGAGCAGCTGGTCCTGCATCCATCCGGCGATATCGACATCGAACGCGCCCGGCTGGTGGTCGACGGTCGCTCCGTGGCCGCATTGCCCTGGCTGCGAGTCAGGCCACCCGGTTCGGCCGGATTCCTCGCTCCGCGTCTCGGCTGGTCCCCCCGTGCCGGCCTGATCGCCGGCCCGGCCGGCCAGTTCCCGGTGGGCGATCATCTCCTCCTGCGAGGGCACGTCGCGGCCAGGACCTCGCAGGGGTTGGAGACCTCGACCGAGGCGCTGCTCCCCGCTGGCCGCGCCAGGCTCGATCACCTCTTCGACGCCCCCGAAAACCACCTGCGCGCCAGGCTCGACCTCTTCCTACCGCTCGAGGGCGCCTCTCTGGCGGCCGACGCGGACGTGGTCAGCGACCGCCGCATCGTCGAGGAGCTGGAGCTGGAGCCTCGCGAGCGTGCGCTGGGCCACACCTCGAGTCGACTGCTGCTTGCGACCGGCGGCTCCGACTTCCGGCTGGAGAGCGCCTTTGCGGCCCAACAGGAGATCCTTCCGGGCGGTGGGATCGCCGACGATCGGCTCGGACCCTCCACCTCGATCCGCGCCTGTCTGATCCCGCTGGCGGTCAGCCGCGCGGTCTGGCCGGGCCTCGCGGTCGAGCTGTCGCGCCGCGACGGCTGGAGGCCGGGCCATTTTTCCGGTGCCCGCGGCCTGCCCACGCCTCCTCACACGCGGATCAGCGCCGCTCCGTCCCTCGAGTCCCAGCAGCGGGCCGGCCCGCTGGGTATCGAAGTGCGCGCCGCCACCTCGCATGTATTGTGGCTGCCGGACGGCGCCGGCGAGCGGCGGCGAGAGCGTCACTCGTTGAGCGCGCTGGCCGGTCTCGAGCTGCCGCTGGTCGGGTATCCGCTGGGATTGCGCCATCGTCTCACGCCGCTGGTGCGCTACCGGGCGACCCCCTGGATCGCGGGCGGCTCACCGCGCTGGACCGTCGACGATCTCGATCGGGTGGTCGCCGGTCAAGGAATCGACGCCGGGCTGCGCACCTCGCTCGGCCTGCCCGGAAAGGAAGACGTCGCCCGGCTGTCGATCGCCGAGAGGCTGGCGCTGCCCGGGCTCGGCTCCGGGCGGGGAGCGCAGTACCTCGATTTTTCGCTGCGAGTCGGGGATCCGCGGCTCTCGGCCGAGGCGCGCGCCGCCTGGGACCACCGCGAGCGCCTGCCGTCGCTGTCGCTGCTCGACATCTCGAGCTCCACGTCGAGGGGCAACGAGATATCAGCGGGCGCCGCCTGGTACGGTCCGGGCCGCGGGCCGCACCTGGACGGAGGCTGGCGCTCGACGCGGCTCCTGCTGCTGGATGCCTGGCCGCGCGAGCCCGAGGGCACGCTGGAGGTCCACCAGCGGGCGCGAGCCGTGCTGACGGACAATTTGTCCGCCGCTGGGGGAGCGATCGTCGCGGTCCACCCGAATCCGCGCATGCTGGCCGTCTGGTACGGGCTGGAGCTGGGCTCGTCGTGCGGCTGCCTCTCGGCCGGGCTGCAAGCCATCCACCGGCCGGGAAATCCACTCCCGGACATAATGGCCACCCTCGATTTGTCCCGGCTCTGAGAAAAATCAATCCTCGGACAGATCGAATGGAATCCAGAAGAGCTTCAGCTCGCGGGTGCGGCCCTGCCTGCGCCAGCCGACCAGGCCCTCGAGCACCGACCAGTAGGCGCCCTCCTCCTCCGGAACTGGCGGATCTCCGCAGGCGAAGAAGGGGAACAGCCTGAACGTCCAGAACGACTCGTCCTTGACCTCCCCCTCGTTCCAGACGGCGTTCAAAACGCCGGTCATCTCGTTGTCCTCGTCCCGGTCGTGCCAGACCAGCGGCGGAGCGACCCAGGTCCGCTCGCCTTTCTGCTCGCGCCGAAAATCCCACCACAGCGGGAAGAACACGTGCCGCAGCTTGAGCCGCTTGCGATCGTCGAACTGCCACCAGAGGGGGAAGATCACGCGGTTGAGAGCGTCGTGCTCCAGGTCGCGGAAGTTCCACCAGAAGGGGAACACGACCGTGTCGCGATCGGCCTCGTCGGCGAAGTGCCACAGCAGCGGCGCAAGCACCAGGTGCCGGCTGCGCTTCTGCTTGCCGACGTAGAAGAGCGGGTGCAGCCAGAAGTGGTATCCGCCCGGCTTCTTGCCGAAGTCGAAAGTGGGTGCGATCCAGGTGCGGTAGTTGTCCTCGTACAGCTTCCAGTGATGCGCGAACAGCGGCATCAGCGAAAAGGTCCGCTCGCGGTGGTGCTCGTGGAAGTTCCAGTAGACGAGCCCCACCATCGTGTCGTCGGCCACCGGCGAGTCGTGGCGGTAGAACAGCGGCGGCACCATCCAGGAGTCGTCGTCCGTGCGCTCGTTGCCCCATCTCCACAGAAGCGGCGTGTACATCTGCAGGTGATCGCCCTTCTCGCGGTACCAGTGGTAGAAGGCGGCCACTCCGCCCTGGGACAGGGTCGGCGAGCGCCGGTAGTAGGAGAGCAGGGGGAACAGGTAGTGGCTGCGCCCCTCGCCCCAGCGGCTGTAATAGTACAAGGGCGCGATCAGCGCCCTGCCCCAGTCGCGATCGTGGGCGAAGTACAAAAGCGGCAACAAGCCCGCGCTCCAACCGTGCTCCCGCGTGCGAAAAAAGAACGGCGGCAGGACCGAGGTGGTCTCGTAGGCCAGATCATCGCGGAAGTGCCAGAACAGCGGCGGCAGCACCAAGGTGTACGCCTCGTCGCGCTCGCGCCCGGAGAAGAACAGCGGCGGCAGGCCCAGGTCGTAGTCCCGGCCGTCCCGATCGTGGTAGTAGAGCCCGGCCAGCGTGAACATCTCGTCGCCGTCCACGAAGCGCCAGAATAGCGGTGGAACCACCTGGTACTCGCTCTTTTGATCGCGGTCCTCGCCGAAAAACACAAGCGGCCCGAAGCCGAAGTCGTAGCGGTTCTCGCCGCGGCTGTAGTAGGTCTGCAAGACGATGTCGGTGTCGAGGCTCGGCCTCCTGAAGCGCCAGTAGAGCGGAAAGTAGACGTCCGCGCTGGCCTCTCCCTCCCGGTACCGCCAGTAGAACGGCATCACTCCCAGGTCGCTGCGCGCGCCCTTGCCGACTCGCTCGCGCTGGAAGTAGAGCGGAAACAGGGTGCGAAAAGTGACGCGCTTGCCCCGCTCCTCGTAGTAGGGTGGAATGATGAAGCGCCTGGGCTGGGGATCGTAGCCGGACTCCAGCTCCTCGAGCTCGATCCCTTCCAGCCCGATCGGCGGTCGCGAGGCCTGCTCTGCTTCTCCCCCGAAATCCGCTTCGCCGGACTCGGCCAGCGCCGGCGCGGGGGCCGCCAGCGTCACGAGCACCGCCAGCGCGGCGCTTTTGAGCAAGCAGAGATTCACGTAACGGCCTCGATCTTCTCCGACAGCTCCGCGAGTGGAACCTCGAGCTGAGTCCCGTCGGCGAGGTTCCGCAACGTCGCCGCGCCGCGGCTAGCCTCGTCCTCGCCGGCGATCACGGCCACCGCCGCGGCGAAGCGATCGGCGCGCTTGAGCTGCGAGCGCAGGCTGGTCTGAGCGTAAGAGACCTCGACGCGATGGCCCTCGTCCCGCAATCTGCGCGTCACCTCGATCGCGCGATCAAGCCCGCCCTCTCCCACGCCGGCCACGTAGATCAACGGCTCCGCCGCGGGCAGATCGCTCTCGTCGAGCACCATCAGCAGGCGCTCGAGCCCGATCGAAAACCCGATCGCCGGTGTCGGACGTCCTCCGAGCTCCTCGACCAGGTCGTCGTACCTCCCGCCGCCGACCACCGCGGCCTGAGCGCCCAGCTTGCCGGCGTCGGCCTGGATCTCGAAGATCGTCCTGGTGTAGTAGTCGAGCCCCCTCACCATCGAGGGGTCCACCGAATAATGCACACCGGCTCGCTCCAGCAGCCTCTGCACCTCCTCGAAGTGTCCGCGCGACTCGTCCCCGAGGTGATCGAGCACGGCCGGCGCTCCGGCGGCCAGCTCCTTGCAGGACTCCACCTTGCAATCCAAGATGCGCAACGGGTTGCTCTCGAGCCGGCGCTCGCAGTCCCCGCACAGCGCCTCGCGTCTATCCTCGAAGTAGCCGACCAGAGCGCCGCGAAAAGCGGCCCGGTCTTCTCCGTCGCCGAGGCTGTTGAGCAGCACCGTAACGCCGCCGATCCCCAGCTGCTCGACGTAGCCGGCCGCCATCTCGATGATCTCGGCGTCCGCGGTGGGCTCCTCGACCCCGACCAGCTCCGCTCCTGCCTGAAAGAACTGCCTGTAACGCCCCTTGGCCGGACGCTCGCGCCGAAACATGGGGCCGAGGTAGTACATCTTGACGAACGGCCCTTCGGCCGCGAGGTTGTGCTGCACGTAGGAGCGGATCGCCGAGGCGGTACCCTCGGGGCGCAGGGCGAGCCAATCTCCGCCCTTGTCCTCGAAGGCGTACATCTCCTTTTCCACGATGTCGGTCGCCTCGCCGATCCCGCGGACGAACAGCTCCAGCGGCTCGACGATCGGGGTTCGGATCTCCCGATAGCCGTAGCGCTCCACGATTCTGCGGTAGACATCCTCGACGAAATGCCAGCGCGAGGCGTCGCGCGGCAGGATGTCGTGCATTCCCTTTACGGATCGCAGCTCTTTCATCGCCCGGACTCTAGCAAGGCGCCGCCTCAAGTCAATCGACAGCGTGCCGATCTGTGGCTTCTCGCAGTCAACAACACTCCGGGCGCGTTTCGATTCCCGCCCCAATCGGAAAAGCTCGTCTTGCGTGGACTGTTTCGAAGGATTCTACCGCCGCGCGCCTGCGTCAGCCTTCGGGGGAGGTGAGCTTGAACGGGTAGGTGACGATCACGATCCCTCCGCCTTCCGGCTGCGGGAAGGTCCAGCGCCTAACCGCCTGCGCGATGCAGTTCTCGACCGTCGCGTTTCCGACCGTGGAGTTGGCCACCGCCGCCATCTGCACCGCCCCGGTGCCCGAGATGATGAACTTGATCGATACTCGACCGGCCAGATCCGGACGGCGCGAGAGCTCCCGCTCGTAGCAGAACTTCACCTCGTTGATGTGGCGGTGCACGATGCGGCGAATCACCTCCTTGGACAGCGAGCCCTTGACCATCGCCGCTCCGGAGCGAATCCGCGGCGCACGTCCTCGACGTCCGCCGAGCCCGCCGGCGCCGCGGCCGTAACCCGATCCGGATCCGCCGCCGCCGCCGTGACCGATCGTATTCAGGTTGCCCAGACCGATCGTGCCCTCACCGGTTCCGCCGCCGCCGCGGCCGGTTCCGCGCAGACCCAGGCCGCCGTATCCGAAGTTCTCTCCGACCTGGTTGCCCATCAACGCTCCCAGCGCGTTTTCGGGATCGACGCCCAGCGCCGTGTCCTGGCCGAAGGGAGAGGTGGGCGCGCTGGCCGCCGAGAGGTAGGAGAGAATACCTGCGCTCTTGGCCATCTCCTTGGCCATCGAGCGCGCCATGTGGGGATTGGGGTTGTCCTTGGGCCCCTTGATGCCGTAGTGGCTGTCGGTCTTCTTGGCATCGCGCTTACCCATCTGGCCCTCTTCGCCCTTGTGGCGCTTGCCCTTGCCTCCCTGCTTCTCGTCCTCCTTGTCCTTCTTCAGCCAGTCGGGCACCTCGTCCTGCTGCACCTCGGCCGGGTTCATCATGTACTTGACGAACCGGTTGCTGTCGTCGAGCAGGTCTAGCGACAGACCCTTGGGATCGGGAGGAATGAAGTAAATCAAGAACAGGAACGCCGCGTGCAGAAGAAGCGAGAATCCCGAATAGATCTGAGCGGTCCAGTTGAACTGCAGCGGGGCGGCGAACTTCTTGGGGTTGGGCACCGCGTTGACCAGGAAAGTCCAGGGGCCGAAATCCATCTTGATCCGGCCCTTGTTCGGCAACGAGAAGCTGTGCGCTCCGGGCAGCTCCGGCATCGCCTGAGCCTGCCCCGTCGCCGCGGACAGCTCCTGGCGCGACCCGTCCTCGAACGTCACGTCTCCAGTCGCCTCGGGAAGAATCGTCACCGAGCACGCGCCACCGGGCTGGTTGACCACCAGCGGCACCTTGCTCTGGCCCCCCAGCTGCTCTGCGGGGATCGGGAAGTCGCAGTCGAAAGCCTCGCCGATGTGGAAGGTCTCGGGGTTCTTCTCCTCGGCCTTGTAGTGATGCACCATCAGCACCGAGCCGTTCCACATCACCACGACCTCGACGGCCTGCTTGTTCACGTCCTCGACAGTGTTGAGGTCGACGAACATCGAACCGGCCGTTACGCCAGCGGTGGAAGCGGCCGGAGCCGCGGGTGCCGCCTGTCCGGGCGGCGGGCCCATCGGCGGAGCGGCCGCCGGGGCCTGCGGAGCCACCCCCGGTACCGGAGGCGCGGGTGACGGCGCCGGTGCCGCGGCCGGCGCACCTTCCTCGGCGGGAGCCTCGGCGAACGAGATCTGCACCTCGATGCCGCCCAGGGTCACGGTGTCGCCGTCGGAAAGCGGGGCCTTGTTCACCTTGTTGCCGTTGACGAGGGTGCCGGTCGCGCTGCCCAGATCGATGATGCTGACATCGCCCGGCCCGCCGACCTCGATCACGGCGTGCATCCGGGAGATCCCCTCATCGTCGATCTGCAGATGGCTCGAGGCCATCCTTCCGATCTTGATCACGTCCCTCGCCAGGGACTCCTCCTTGATGACCTCGCCATCTTTGAGAATCTTGAATTGGATCGTCAATGCACTCATGACCTCTTCCCCTGGCTCGCGCGCCGGCTGTTCAGCCCAGCTTCACCGGCCCGCCGGGCCGCTCCTCTCGTCAAATATCCTCGACCGACTTCAGCATCTCGGGAATGAAATGCTGGCGGACCCGGATCAGGCTACGCGCCTTCCCCTTTTTTCGCACGACGGTCAGCTCGCCGTCGGGACGAACTAGATCGCCCGTCACCACGTCATCATCGAACGTGTACTCCGTCTTCTCGGCGTGGTCCTGAGCCGATGCGGCGCCGAGAGACAGCACGAAAACGAAGCCCAAGACGATTCCGATGAACTTTTTCATGGCTCGTCCTCCTTCTTGCTCTTCAAATCCGACCACCTCTTCCGGCCGGAGGACCCACAGAACTCATTGAACACGATCTGCGCGGTCTTGTGAATCACCTTTTCTCCGGGTCCGGGTCCGATGCCCCGGTTCGCCGGTTTTCACAATCAGGGACACCACCGAAGCGCCCGATGTTCCCAAAAAAGACACCTTTTTCAAAAAAAGCCTCTTGCCCGCGTCCCAAAGGCGTTCCAAGCCCTCGTTTCGCCTGACTATTCCTCGCCCTCGTCCTCACCGTCGCTTTGGGCCTTTTCCTTCTCTTCTTCGGCGAGCTCCTCGTCTATTTCCTCTTCGAGGGCATCCTCGTCGACATCCTCCTCCTCCGAAGCGGAAGCGCCTTCGGCCTCCTTCTCGGCGAGCTCCTCGGCCTTCTTCATCTTCTCTTCCATCTCCTTTTGGGCCTTCTCTTGCTGCTCTTGCAGCTTGCGGAGCTCTTCCATCTCCTTTTCGGCCTGGCGAATCTGCTCGGCGGCCTTCTTGCACTTCTCGATCCGCGCCTCGGCCTTGGCCACCCAGGACTTCTTGGGACCCTTGCCGTCGGGATCCTCCTTGTGCCTGGCCGTGGCGTTCTCGATGAAACGCTCGAAGACCTTGGCCGCCTTGTCGTATCCGGCCGGTGTACCGTCGTTGAGATAGTCCATCTCCAAAAGACCCAGGTTGAAGATATAGTCGGTGCGCTTGGGATCGATCTCGGCCGCCTTCTTGTACTCGGTCTTGGCCGCCTGGTAGTCGCCGATGCCGCGCAGCGCCACTCCCAGCCCCATGTGCGCGTCGTAGTTGTCCGGCTCGAGCGAAATCGCTTTCTCGAAGGCGGCCTTGGCCGCCTCGTAGCCGCGGAAGTTCAAGTTGATCGCGGCGAAGCTCATGTAGGCCTCGAGCAGCGTCGGATCCTTGGTGAAGGCTCGCTCGAACGCCTTGAGCGCCTCGACCAGCTCGTTCTTCTCGAGCAGGACCTTGCCCAGCGCGTGGTAGATCGGACCGTACTCGGGATCCAGCTTGATCCCCTGCTGGCAGACCAGGGTCGCCAGCGTCAGGTACGACTTCTTCTTTTCCACCACCGCGCGGTCGTAGTACAGCATGGCGAGCTGATACAGGGCGGCCTCGTACTTGGCCTCGATCGCCAGCGCCGTTCGCAGCGCTCGCTCCGCCTTCTGGAAGTTGTCCTTGCCGCCCTGATCCTTGTAACGGGTTCGCAGAATCGTTCCGGCGAGAACGTAGGCCGGCACCGCCTCGAGCTTGTTGCGGCCCGCGCCGACCGCCTTCTTGATCCACTTCTCGGCCGTCTCGATGTTGTCCTTCTCGAGCTCGATCACTCCGATGAAGGTCATCGCGAGCTGGTGACCCGGGTGCTTGTCCAGAGTCTTCTCGAAGGCCTTCTTGGCTTCTTTGTCGAGGTCGCAGTTCTTGTAAGCGACGCCCACGTTGTACATCGCCTCGGCCATGCCCGCGTGGTCGTCGGCCACCTCCTCGAACTCCTCGGCCACGGAGCGGCACCGCTCCTCGTTCCAGCCCGCCTTTTCGGCCTCCTTGTAAGCCGCGACCGCCTCCTCGAAGTCCTCGCGGGCCTTCTTGGTGATGATCGGCTTGCCCTCTTCGTCGAGCTGCGGACCCTCCGGCCCCTCGACGCCGACCTTGGCTCCGCCGCAGCCGGCTGCGAGCAAAGCGGCGAGGGCCCCGACCGTGGCGATAGTGCATACGTGTCTGATCATCTCTGACCTTCCTCCCTACTCGGCACCGGCGGCGGTTTCGCCCAGCTCGTCCGCCGAAGCGGCCAGTTTCTTCTCGCGCTTCTCGGCCTCGCTCTCCAGATCGAGAATCGGCTCCGGAGCCGTCCAGAGCGTGAGCTCCGCCTTGGGCATCACGCGGATCTCCTCGGAGAGCGGATACGTCCGCGGCTCCAGCTTGTTCAGCTCGCGCTCGCAGCGCTTGGAGTTCTCGTTGAACCACTGCAGCTTGGTCGAGACGTCCAGACAGTGCTTGTACGCCCCGACCGCGCCGTCGCGGTAAGGCTGGGCCTTCTCGTCCATCGACTGCTGGTAAATCGTCAGCAGCTCCGGATCGTCTTCGAAAATCGGCGGGACCGGAGCGTCGTACAAGGCGCGCATGAACTCGATCTGCATGTCACCGGCGCGCGCGGCGGCGGCCATCTCCCACTCGGGAACTGTGATCGGCAGCTTGGTCACTTCGCCGAAGGCCTCCGAGGCCTCCTTGAGCGCCTTGCCCTTCTTCTCGTACCAGGGCTTGAACTCGTTCTCCAACCAGTACTCGAACTGCTTGTTGGCGTCCTCGCGGCGCTCCTCCTTGCGCACCTCCTTGATCTGCTCGCGGACCGACTTGCTCTCGTCCCAGTAACCCCAGCGAGCCAGGCGACGGCGCTGCTTCTCCCACTCGTCGATCTTATCGAGCTTTTCGGGATCCTGCTTCTTGCGCCACCACTTCTCGATCTTGTCCGGCAGCTTGCGCATCACGACGAACTCGGGGAACTTGATCTTCTTGAACTCGAAGTACTCCAGCTCCGCGAGCTGGTACTTGGCCTTGGCCACGGCGATCAGCATCGCGGCCTTGCGCTTGTTCTCCGTGACCTTGTCCATCCCGCCCTTTTCGAAAAGGTTGATCGCCTTTTTGTAGTACTTCTCGGCCTTGTTGTAATTGTGCCGCTTCTGGTTCCAGTAGGCGTCCGCGATGTAGACGTTGGCCTGGACCTGTTCGTCGATCAGCTTGGCTCGCGAGTACTTCTTCAGGTAGCGCCTGTAGTGCTTGCCGACGTTGTCCCAATCCTTGTCGTTGATGTAGATGTGCCCGGCCGAGAAGAAGACCGTCGCGGTCTCCTGGGTCTTGCGGCGCCGGTAGTTCTTCTCGAACAGATCGACCGTATCGAACGCCTCTTCGTTCTCGCCCAGCCCGATGTAGAACGTGATCGCGTTGGACAGCGCCTCCGGCGCATCCTCCTCGCCCGGGTAGTTCCTGGCGAACTCGCGGTAGTTGTCGGCCGCTTTGCGGAACGACTGCAGCGCGTGGTAGTTCTGCCCGATGTAGTAAGCGGCCTTCTTGGAGTGCTCGCAGTCGGGGTACAACTCGATCATCTTGCGCCGCACCTTGATCGCCGACATCACGAGCCGGGCCGCCTCCATGTTGATCGCGGTGTTGAACAGCACCTCGCACATTCCGCGATCGTCGTAGACTCCCTTGTAATCGCGGTAGATGGTCAGGTAGATCTCCGCGGCCTCCTTGAAGCGCTTGCGGTCGTTGAGCGACTCGGCCTTCTTGCGCAGCACGCCGACCTTGAGCGCCTTGATCTGCGCGGCGAACTCCTCGTCCTTCATCAGGTTCTGTCCCGGCGGCTTGCTGGTGTCGATGAAGATATCGACGATTTCGGCCAGGTCGTCGTAGCAGGAGGGCACCGGATTTTTGACCATCGACCCGAGCACGTTCAGACAGTCGAGGTACAGGTTCGCGGCGTACATGCCCAGCTCGTGGTCCGAGTGCTTCAGCGCGATGTTCCTGAACAGCACCGCGGCCTCGCGGAGCATGTTGGCCTCGTAGTAGATGCGCGCCCGGCGGTACTTGATGTTGACCAGATCCTCGCCCTTTTCCACATAGCAAACGTAACGATCGTAGGACTTGATGATGCCCTTCTCGAGCTCGGTCAGCTCGCGGCGCTCGAAGACGATCTTCTCTTCCTTGCACTTCTGGAAGCACTTCTTCTTCTTGCGCCCCCGCATGCCCTTGCACTCTTCGCTGCGGCACTGCTGGCAGGCGGCGTTGCAGTCCTCGTCTCCCTCGCCGGCGTGCAGCTTGTGCTTCCGCGAGCGGTCGTCGGCGCCCCGCTTGTCGACATAGATCTTGTTGTAGCAGAGCACGGCGGCGTAGGCCGCGTCCTGGGTGTACTCGCCATCGGGGTTCAGATCGACCACGCGGTCGAACGCCGGAGCGCACTTCTCCCAGTTCTCCATGTGCCAGTACAGCTCGGCCTTGTAATAGGCGACGCGGTAGCGGGTCGGCTTGGTCTTCTCGTCGAAGCCCTCCACCTCGAGCTGGTCCAGGTTCGGATATGCCTCCATGATCGCGTCGTAGAGCGCGATCGTCTGCAACATCGTGTTCTCGTCCTTGGTCCCGGGCGACGACTCGCTGCCCACCGCCTCGAGGTGCCAGTGAGTCGCCGTGTCCCAGGCCAGCGCGATCGTGTCGGCGGAGCACTTCTTGACCGCGACCTCGTCGTGCGTCCCCTCCTCGGAGAACTTCTTGGACAGCGAGATCTGGCGTTTCAGCTCCTTGACCTGCTCGTCCTTGGACTTGCCGGAGCTGATCACCGCGTTGGTCACCATCGTCTGGTAGTGGCAGAGCTCGTCGCCGTTGTTGTCCTGGTAGTCCTGGAGCTCGAGCTTCTCCAGCTTGTGGAAGACGATGATCGCGTCGGCCCAGTGCCCCTCGTCGTAGTAGAGGTTGGCCAGCTTCTCGAGCATGGCGTGGGCCCTGTCGCCGCCGATCTTCTTGAAGAACTCCCAGGCCTGCGAGGGGTTGCCGATCTTGGAGTAGGAATCGACCAGCTCCATCCGGGAGCGCCCGGCCACGACCTGCGCCTCGCGGTGCTCCGGGTTGTTCTCGGCGTACTGGATGACCTTGTTGAACTGATTGATGGTCTTCTTGAACTCCTGCATGTTGAACAGGCACCAGGCCTGATAGTACATCGCGACAACGTAGTTGGGGTTGTTCTCCTCGCCCCACTCCACGACCTTCTCGTAGGCCTTCATCGCCCGATCCACGTCCTTGGCCTCGTGGAAGTAGTACTCGCCGAAAGCCATCCAGGCGTGGGGAATGAACCGTGAGCGCGGGTAGTTGCGGATCAGCTCCTGGTAGAAGATCCTGGCGCGCTCGCGGTACTTGGACTTCTTGTCCTTCTCGTCGTAGGAGAGCGCCTGCGCCATCTGGTCGATCTCGTAGGCGATCGCGAACAGGATCTCGTCGTAGACCGGGTAGTCCGGAAAGTTGTTGCGAATCTCGACGTAGGCCTTGATCGCTTTCTTGCGATAGTCCTCGGCCTTCTTGTCCAGCACCTTCTGCTGGGCGAGCATCTTGGCCGCCGCCTTCTTTTTGCCCTGCTGCTTGGCGCGGAAGACCTTCTCGTCTAGCTCGCGCGCCAGGAAGTTGAGCTGGTCGAAGAACGACTTGTAGGCGTCGGCCAGTCGCTTGAGAATCTCGGCCTTCTCGGGGTTGTCGTTGGAGGTCTGGCTGGCCAGCCGCTTGATCAGCTCGATCTCCTTTTTGAGCAGATCGACCTTCTTCTTCTCGCGCTTGCGGGTGAAGGCGGACTTGGTGATGTCCTTCACGAAGCTGCGATCCAGGCTCGGCCCGGCCGGCTCGTCCTTCTTCTTCTTTTTCTTCTTCTTCTTCGTGCTGGTCCCGACCTTGGCCCTGGGAGCTCCACCCTTTTCGCTGAGCTTGACTCCCCCCGGGCATGCGGTGACCTTCTTTTCGACCGACTCGGGGATGCAGACCTCCTCGTCGGACAGCGTCTTGGCCGCGGCGTCGGCCGCAGCGAACGTGATCGCCACTCCGGTCAGGACCGCGATGGAAAAACCGTATCCGAGATTGCGCATCATCCCTCTCACCTCCCGCAACGGCTGGCAACCGGCTGGCGGTAGTAGCCGAGCTCGTCGCGCCAGTACTCACCTTCGAATGGCCAGATCACGTGCTCGGCGTCGCTCGAGATCTCGACATCCTGTGCGACCGGTCCGGACAGCTCGGACTCGGTCTGGATCTCGATGTCCAGCTCGCCTCGCAGCGCCTTGAGAATTTCGATTTCAACGCGCGTGGTCTGGTTGAGCAGATCCTGGATCTCCGCCAGCAGACGCTCGTAGCGGGAGCGCGCCAGGTTGCCCGTGTTGTCGACCGCGACCGCCTTGGCGGTGTTGATGTCCTGCTGGATGCGAATTCCGGCAGCGGAGTTGACGAACTGCGAGGGCATCTTGGCCAGCTCCTGCTCCTCGCCGTCGAGCACCTCGACGTACTCCAGGTTCCTCAGCAGCGTGCGGTCGTCGAGCGCCCCGGCGATGATGCTGAGCAGCTCCGGCGAGAACCCCATGATCGACTGCGACTGCTGCTGGGCTCCGGCCTGGGCCTGCACGCCGCCGGTGCCGACGGAGGCCGACGCGGACCCCGAGAGCGCGGCGCTCTCGCCCTCCTTCTCGATCACCTCTCGCAGGTGGCGCAGGAAGTCGAAGAACTGCTGGTTGTCCTGGAACTGGGCCAGCGCCGCCTGCAGCTCGGCCTGGATCGGCTCGTACCTCTCGGTGAAGCGCGCGACCGTGGCCTGCGCGTCGTCGTAGAGACACTGTTCGAAGAAGATGACCGCCTTGAGAATCACCGACTCGGGGTAGAAGTACTTCTCGAAGTAGGGCGAGTTGATCGTGTGGATGTTGCCCAGCGCGCGGTCGTAGTGATCGACCTGGAAATAGGCCCAGGACTCCTCGAACAGCGCGTCCAGGTAGTACTCGGAAGACTGGGGAACGCGGCCCCAGGCCTCGATCGCGCTGTCCCAGTGCTTGGTGGAGTAGTAGATCCGCGCCAGCGAGAGCCACGCCAGGTTGAGAAAACGCTCCTCCTCGTCCGAAAGAAAGAGGATGTCTTCGTACTTGTCCACAATAGAGAGAAACGCCTTGGAGGCGGGAGCGGCCTGCCGCTCGCGCACGAAGGTGATCCCGGTGAAGAACACGCCGTTCACGTAGAAATCGTGACTGCGATCGATTTCGAGGAAGAAATCGCGGGCCTTGGCGAACTCGCCCTGCTGGTACCAGTGCCGTCCCATCAGGTAGAGCAGCTCGTTGTACAGGTCCTTGGTCTCCGGCTTGTTGAACTCCTGCAGAACCGAGATCGAGTCGCCGTAGCGTCCCACCAGCCCGATGATGCCGGCCGGCTCCGGAAGCTCCCTGGAAAGCTGAGCCAGCCACTGCAGGGTCATCTGGAAGTAAAGGTGGCCGGTCGACATCATCGCTATCTCCTCGAAGACGCCGAGCGCCGCCTGGTAGTAGCCCAGGTGGTAGAAGCACTTGCCCAAGAAGAACTGGGCCTTCTGGACGTTGGCCGGCTGGTCGCCCGTCTGTCCCTGCACGATTCGCTGGAACTGTACGGCGGCCTGCGCGTAGTGCTCCTGCTGGTAGAGCCTCAGCGCGTTGGCCAGCGCCTCGCTCGGAGGGCCCGATGGCGGGGGCGGGGGCGCCGCCGTGTCACCGGTGTCCGAGCCCGTGAAGACCATCTCCTGCGCGTTCGCCTCGACGCAGAACGCCGTCATCAACGCCAGCGCCATCGATCCGGCGAGAAGAACCTTCCTTGCCATGACAATCCCCTTGTTCGGCCTCAGGCGGGCCGTCCGTTGCGGTGTTTCCGGGACCAGACTCCTGCTCTCTCGTCCAAAATTGATTAAGAATTTCGGCAATTTAGCTCTATTATCGGCGCGTATGATATGGGGATGCTCCCAAAAAGTCAAGCTGTTTGTCCGCTGCCACCGGGCCCCGTGCGAACTCGATTTCCCTTTGAAAACGGCATCTTCTGAAGCCTGTTTCTCCTCGAAGGGCGGCGGCCGTTCAGCGATGCTCCCTCGCGGCGGAGCGATTCGCCCGGGCCGGACCAGCCGAAAGAGCCTCTCTTGACTTCGGGCGGCAATTATACTACGCACCCAAAGTTGATACAAAGAAGACGCGACGCGTTACAAAGGAGCTTCACGTCATGAGGACAGCAACGTTACCGATCACCGCGGGACTGCTCGCGCTGGGCGGAATCCTCTGGCTCGGATGCCAGGAGGAGATGGTGGGGGCACCCTGCGTGCCCGAGACGGACAAGGGTGCGTTCGATTCGACGCTGGAGGGAACCACCTACTCGATCGAGACGCGCTCGGTGCAGTGCGACACCCGCATCTGCCTGACCAAGACGGTCGTGGAGAAATCCGGCGACAAGTGCGAGGATAACCCGACCCTCGCCAACTGCGAGGACGTCCAGAGCAAGTTCTCCTTCTGCTCGTGCCGCTGCAAGGACATGAACGGCAATACTTTCAATACCAACCCCGACAAGTACGACTACCTCTGCGAGTGCCCTCCCAACACCCAGTGCGAAGAGGTGCTCGGCAGCATCGAGGAAGCGCCCGAGAAGGTGACCGGCTCGTACTGCATCCCGGACTGCATCGCCACTCCGTGCGAGCACCCCAAGGTCTGCGTGCCCTCCAAGAACAGCGAGAAGCCCTGGAACTGGAAGTGCGTCGAGCCCGACTGATCTCTCGCCCGATCCGCGGCCTCCCGCGCCCTTCGGACTGAATTCGACAATGGCCCACAAGACCAGCACTCGCGACTCCGGACGACGCGGAGAGCAGCTCGTCTGCGAGCGGCTCGTAGAGCGCGGAATGCGAATCCTGGATCGCAACGTCTCCGAGCGATTCGCCGAGCTGGACATCGTGGCGCTCGACGGCGACACGCTCTGCTTCGTCGAGGTGCGGACCCGCAGCGACGACGCGCTCGGACACCCGGCCGAGACAATCACTCCGACCAAGCAGCGCAAGGTCCGCAGAGCGGCCGAGGCCTACCTGCTGCGCCACCGGATCGGGCCGATGCCGATGCGGATCGACGTGGCGACAGTGGTGTGGAACGAGATGCGTTTCGAGTATTTCGAAAACGCTTTTTGAGATTTTCTCAACTCATGCGGACCGAGCCGCGGTATCTCTCCAGCAGCTCCTCGAGCCGGCGCGCCGCGCGGTCGCTGGAAGACGCCTCCGAGCGCAGCTCGCCGACGATCGCCTCCAGCTCTTCTATCTCTCCGTGGCGCGACTCGCGCAGCCGGCGGAGCATGTCATCGAACGCGCGAAACGCGTCTTGCAGCTCGTCGCCCTTGCGCAGCTTGGCCCACAGCTGCAAGTGCTCTCCGTCGATCTCTCCGAAGAGCTTCTTCATCTTGTAGATGGGTCCGGCCACCTTGTGCGTGACCACGATCGTGAACAGGCTCAGCACCAGCACCAGCGCCACGAACCCGCCGGCGAGCACCGCGATCGTTAGCAGCTTGTCCCGCTCGGCCTGAGCGATGAAGGCGCGCACGGCCTCCTCGGTGAGCGACGGGTCGGCCATCTTCGCCGCGAGCATCTGGTCGGTGGCGTCGGCCACGGTGTCGTAGAGGAAGTATCCCATCACCGCGACGATCAGCGCGGTCACCACCGCCACGCGCAGCACCCAGCCGAGCTGGAAGCGCCTGTCGATCAGGTAATTGCGCACCTTGCGTTTCGGTTTGGGCCGCTGTCGAGCGCTATCGGCCGTCGCTTCCATTCGAACCTCCGCTCTCGTTTCGCGCGTTGTAGACTGCCGGACGGGCGGCTAGGAATCGTCCGCGTCGCGCATCTTCTCCACCACGCTGTGCACCAACGCCTCGACCACCCGCTCGAGCGCCTTCTCCTGGGCGTCGCGCTCGCTGCTCCGAGAAACCGTCCCGGCACGGATCTGCACGGCGCTCTCGGCCGAAGGCATCATAACGAGATTGTAGTCCGGATTGGAAAAAACGTTGAGGCTGATCTTGACCACCATCTGCCTGGCGACTTTTTCCATGCGGATGATCGAGCCCGAGAGGATGAAGCCGTCGAGCTTTTCGCGCGCCAGCTTCTTTTTCACCTGCCGGTTGCTGAGACCCTCCTCCTGGAGCACGACCCCGGGCTCGCGCTTCAGCTTGCCGATCACGATGCGGCGCATCAGCTCGCCGATATCCTCCCGTTGCTCGCTGGACGAGTTGCCCATCGCGTCGACGCGGATCAGCAGCTGCGGCTCGGCGCTGCGCACACGCTCGACGTCCCCTTCCGGGGTCAACGCCCGCAGGATGCGCAGCGAGGCTTCGATCTGGCTGCGGACGGCCTCGGAGGGAGCGCTCGCGGCCGCCTTCTCCATCTCGTCGATCACCGAGATGTCCCCGATCTGCCCCAGCGACGTCGCCGCGGAGATCACCACGAGCTCGTGGTCGTCCTCGAGCGCGCTCACCAGCGCCGGGACCGCCTCCTCGCACCGGAGCTTGCCCAGCGTGGTGGCGGCCTGGACACGCACCCGGTAGCTCCCGCCGTTCTTCAGCATCTCGAGCAGGTAGTCGGTCCGGGCGTCCGCCGACACCGCGCCCGCGGCGAGCAGCAGCAGCGCGACCGCCAGCGCGACGATCCCCGCGCCGCGACGCTCGGTGTTTTCGCTGCTGGAGATCATCGATTCACCGCCGCCGGTCCCTCCTTGCTCCTTTGACGCGCGAAAAACGAAAAACATCAACGAATTCGTTTGTCATTTTTCAAACTCATCTCGTAGTCGTCACGCGCCTGCGCCCCCTGCGCGAAGTATCACCCCAAGCGACGATCTCTGTAAAGCTCCGGTCGCGTGGGGAGCCGCCAAATCGCCCGAAATAGTGAAGTCCGAACACCCGACAATCGGGGGACGAGAGCGGCGGTTCGCGCGAGGGCTTGACTTTTGGTTTACAGGGAGGCTTAAATAGCGCCGGTATTCCGACGGACACACAACTGAAAAGCGTTGCGGATTCAACGCTTTATCGTCTGGAGGCCGCAGATGAGCACGCCCGTCATCATCGGCATCGTCGCCGCCATCGCAGTCATCGTCATCATCGCGGTGGCCGTCTCGCGACGCAAGAAGCCCGAAAAAGAAGAGCGGCTCGAGGAGCCGGCCGCCGAACGAGAGCCGGCTGTCGAGGAGAAGGCGGAGAAGACCGAGACCGAGGAGCCCGCCGAAGAGAAGCCGGAGGAGCCTGCTGCGGCCGAGAAGGCCGAGACCGAGGAGCCCGCCGAAGAGGAGGAAGAAGCCGCGCCCGGCGTGAGGCTCGAGGAGGAAGCGGAGCGGACCGCCGCCGCGGAGCTCAAGGCCGCCAAGAGGGAACGCAAGCTACGCAAGCTGCGGCAGGGCCTGGCGCCGACCAGGGGAGGCCTGATCGCCAAGATCGGCTCGCTGATCAAGGGCAAGAAAGAGATCGATCCAGAGCTGCTCGGCGACCTGGAGGACACGCTGCTGACCGCGGACGTGGGAACCAAGACCACCGAGTGGCTGGTCGGCATGCTGCGAGAGGCTCTCGACAGGGACGAGCTCGCCGACGAGGAAGCGGTCTGGGGGTTGCTCGAGCAGGAGGTGACCAAGGCGCTCTCGCTGGAGACACCCGAGTGGGATATCGATGCCGACAAGCCCCACTGCGTGATGGTCGTGGGCGTCAACGGCGTGGGCAAGACCACCACGATCGGCAAGCTCTGCTCCAAGCTCGCCGAGCAGAACCGCGAGATCGTGCTGGCCGCGGCCGACACCTTCCGCGCCGCGGCGGTCAACCAGCTCGAGATCTGGGGAAGGCGCACCGGATGCGAGGTGGTCAAGTCCAAGGAGGGCGCCGATCCCTCCTCGGTGGTCTTCGACGCGATCAAGCGCGCCGAAGAGAGCGGCGCCGACCTGGTGATGGCAGACACGGCCGGGAGGCTGCACACCAAGACTCCGCTGATGGACGAGCTGAAGAAGGTCAAGCGCGTGATGGGCAAGGCGCACGAGGGCGCTCCCCACCGGGTGATGCTCGTCCTGGACGCGACCACCGGACAGAACGCGCTGCAACAGGTCGCCGAGTTCAACCAGGCCCTGGGCGTCACCGACCTGGTGTTGACCAAGCTCGACGGAACGGCCAAGGGGGGAGTGATCATCGGCGTCTGCCACGAGCACGGCATTCCGGTGCGCTACATCGGCATCGGCGAGGCGAAGGACGATCTGCGCAGCTTCGAAGTCGAGGATTTCGTCGAGGCGCTATTCCTGCGGGAGGACGAGCAGGAGGGCTGAATCGCCGGGCCCGGGAGGCGCGGCGATCGCGGATGCGACGAAATGAAAATGTCTCAAATAGTAAAAATAAAAATTGATTGCGAAACTGGCTGTGTGCTATAGTGAGCGACCAATGAAGGTCTTATAAAAAAATTCAATTATTATAAACACTTACGCGCAGCACGGCATACGTCACGAAGCGATCGCGAGAGGAACAACCGATGAAAAGAGCACGCATCGAGCTGGCGGTGATGTTGGCTTGTCTATTCCTCGTACCTTCCGCGGCCTTCGCCCAGGACGATATGATGTCGTTCACGGAGGAGGAGACCGGGGAAGACGAGGCCGCACCCCCCGCGGGCGAGGAGGGTGGGGCCGACATGACCTTCGGCGAGGAAGAGGCCTCGGAGGAAGAAGAGGAGGGCCTCTTCGAGGAAGAGGGCGAGGAAGGTGCCGGGGAAGCAGGAGGCGGAGGCGTCACCGACGCCGACATCATGAGCGCGCTGGGCGATGAAGGCGCGGGCGCCGAGGCCGAGGGCGCCGCTGCTCCGGCCGAGGGCGAAGGTCCCGAGGAAGGCGACGAGGAATGGGACCGCCACCCGATCTGGGCCGTTCAGCAGGTGTACGCCCTGCGCTCCGGACGCGTCGACGTGCAGCCGTCGTTAGGCATCTCCATGAACGATCCGTTCGTGCAGCACCTGTCGATCAACCTGGGGGCGTCCTACTACATCACCGAGGTGCTGTCCGCCGGTCTGAGCTTCAACTTCTATCGCTGGCTCGACGCCACTACCGATCTCAACTACTCGGTCAGCCGCGCCACGCACCAGACGGTTCCGATCAACGAGTACTTCTGGGGCGGTCAGCTGAACTTCTCCTACGTCCCGATCTACGGGAAGTTCGCGATGTTCAAGGAGTGGATTGTCCACTGGGACGTGTGGGTGATCGGCGGCGGGGGCTTCATCTTCACGCGGCCGATTCCGGTGATCGACCCCGAGTACCGCGAGTTCGACTACTCGGCGAAGTTCTCTTTCAACGTGGGTCTGGGCGGACGCCTCTACCTGACGCGTTTCCTCGCGATCTACCTCGAGCTGCGCGACTACATCTTCCCCGAGGAGCTCGAGAGCCTCGAGACCTACTTCGACGAGGAAGAGCGAGCGGACAAGAAGAACTGGCTGGACGAGGACTACAAGCTGACCAACAACGTGATGCTGCACGTCGGCGTCAGCCTGTTCGTGCCCTTCACATTCGAGTACGAGCTGCCGAAGTAGGGAGGGGACACGAATGCTTGACGGACGAAAGGGGCTAGGAACCATGAAGCGACTCATCCTGGCGTTGGCCTTCGCAGTGGTCGCGGTCTGCGGAACGACCAAGACGGCCTCGGCGCAGGAGATCCTGCTCGAGGGTCCGCTAGCAGGCGCGCCGGCCGTGCGCAAGCTCGTCCAGTACCGCGAGATGCGTTTCTCGGCCGGGCCGCAGTTCGGATACACGATTCTGAACGACTACATGCACAACTTCCTGCTCGGCGCCCGGCTGGAGTTCAACGTCTTCGACTGGTTGGGCATCGGCGCTGTCGCCTACTACGCGTTCAACGCGCCGACCAAGCTGACTCAACACATCAGCAATTCCGAGGATATCGGAGGAAGCGCGACGCAACCGGCCGAGTCCAACTGGCCGAGCTACACCGGCGCGAACAACTTCGAGGACCAGGTGGCGCTGATGAAGGGCATGTACCTCGCCCAGCTCTCGGCGATTCCTCTCCGCGGCAAGCTGGCGGTCTTCGAGAAGCTGTTCGTCGCGGTCGACGGCTACCTGTTCCTCGGCGGCGGCGTGGTCCACTATGAGCAACGCGAGTCCTGCAACGGGAACGATCCCTCGGCCAGCAACTACTGCGGCGACTGGAACGACTCCGGGGCATGGGAGCCGAGTCGAGAATCCACCGTGCGGGGCACGTTCACCGCCGGTATCGGCTTCATGGTCTACTTCAACGACTGGTTCGCGGTCAACCTCGAGTACCGCCTGGCGCCGTTCAAGTGGAATGCTGGCGGCACGGACGAGGCCGGCCAGGCCGGCACCCAGTGGGAGCTCGGCGAAGGCGAGGACGACGAGGTGCAGTGGCAGGCCACATCCAAGGGCGGCGACGGGGACTATCCCGACGGCAACATCGACGACCAGGACATGACCTGGAACTCCAACCAGAGCATCGGCCTCGGGTTTATCTTCCACTTCCCGTTCGAGCCTACGATCGCCGAGTAGGGACGACTCTCTTTTGTTGGAAAAGCCCGGCTGCGACCGGCCGGGGACTCACTCCTGCTGGATGCCTTCATCGTAGTAGGTCTTCAGCTCCGAGCCCGGGACCTCGCACTCCCGCTTGAACAGCTTGGCGATCGCATCGTGGCCGCGCTGCACTTCACGCCCCATGGCATCCTTGACCAGGTGCTTCCCGCTTGCCAGCAATTCGTCGAGCCGGCAGCGAATCCCGTCGATCAGCTCGCGCTGCTCCTGGTAGACGTCGAGATTCTCGTAGCGCGGGGAGGCCTTGATGATGCGTACCTGAGTCTCGATCGCCATCTCCCAGGCGGTGACCGAGAACTCGAGCCTGCGCATCGCAAACGAGTCGTGATCTCCTCTCTCGGCCTCCTCGACGGCGGACCGCCGCCGCTCGACCAACTCGTTGACTCGGGCCACGTCGCCGGCCATCAGCTGCTCGTCGTCGAGGCCAGCCTTGATCTCGGGACAGGTCGGTCCGCAACCGACCGGAACGACGACCGACAGCGCGACGACCAATAATCCCATACGTTCGGTCATTTTTCGTCTTGGCTCCTCGAAACGGCGTTGCCTGGCCGAGTGCAAAATTTTAGTATACGAGTCGCGATGAAGCAACACGGCAGCAAGGCGCGCGTGCTGGTGGTCGAGGACAACGACGACGTTCGCCGTGTGGTCACCATCTATCTGAAATCCCACGGCTACGCCGTCGAGGAGGCCGCCGACGGACAGGCCGGCCTGGAAAAGGCCGCCGGCCTCCCCGACGTGGTGCTGCTCGATGTGCTGCTGCCGCGCCTCGACGGCCTCGAGGTCCTGCGCCGCCTGCGCAAGGACGCCAAGACCGCGCGCCTGCCGGTGATCATGATGAGCGCCGTGCTCCAGACTCGCGACCTGCAAGCCGAGACCGCCAGGCTCCGGGTCTCCAGTTTTTTGCAAAAACCGTTTCAGGTCAAGCAGCTGATCTCGCAGATCGAAGGCGTGGTCTCCAGCGATCGCCGCGCAGAGAAAAAGGCCGCGCCCCCCTGCAAGACCGATCGAGGCAGCGGTCCGGAAGACAGCGCCGGACCTTCGCCAGCGCGCGAGCCCAAGGGCGTCCGCTACCAGAGAGCGCGGCTGCCCGAATTCGGATCACTGGAGAAGCTGCCGATGCCCGAGCTGCTCCACGCGGTCTACGTCGAGGAGCGCACCGGCGTGCTGTCGATCATCCACGGTCCCACGCAGAAGAAGATCTTCTTCGAAAACGGCTTTTCGGTCTACGCCGAGTCGTCTCTACCCGAGGAGACCCTGGGCGCCCACATGCTGCGCAGTGGACGCATCACCACCGATCAGAACGAGCGGGCGATCGCGGAGATGACCCGCAGCGGGCGCCGTTTCGGCGAGGTTCTGCTCAAGATGGACCTGATAAACCCGCACGAGCTGTTCGCCGAGATGGAATCCCACCTCTCGGAGAAGGTCGTCTCGACCTTCGGCTGGCTGACCGGGCAGTTTCGCTTCGCTCCGGGCGATTCGTGGAGGGAAGACGTGATAATCGCCCGGATGAATCCGGGACGAATCCTGCTCGACGGCATCGCCCGCCACTGGTCTCCGGAGAGAATCCAGAAGCGGATACCGATCACCGACCGCAGCGCCGTCTTCTCACTGAGCTCTTCGCCCTACCCGGAGGAGCAGATCGGTCTGACCCCCCGCGAGGCCAAGATCTTCCAACTCGCTCGCAGGGGAGCCAGCGTGAGAGAAATCCTGCAGCAGGTACCGGAAACACAATCGGTGGCGGCGCTGCTGTTCGGCCTGTTCGTGATGGAGCACGTCGGCTTCGTCCTCGATCCGCCGCGCGACAGCGAGATCCCGGCCAGCACCGCTCAGGAGATCCGCAGCTCCGAGCCGCCGGCCGCTCCGCGCGACGTGGAGCCGGCCAAGGGGCTGCTCGCCGAATACCTGCGGCTGAGAACGGCCGATTACTTCAAGCTGCTGGGCGTCACGCGCAACTCCACCGAAGAGGAGATCCGCGAAGCGTTCCAGCAACGCCAGCGCCGCTACCATCCGGACACGCTGGCCGGGATCGACCGCGGGCTGGTGCACGAGAAGATCGAAGAGCTGTACATTCGCGTGCACACCGCCTACCGCACACTGATCGATCCGGAAACACGGCACCGCTACATAGCCAAGCTCGATCGAGAAGACGGACCCGAACGGGTCTCCACCGACGCGCGCACCCGCCCCCTGGAAACCCTCAAGGCGCAACCGGAGCACGAGCGGCCTTTCGACGGAGGCCTGAGCGCGCTGCGCAACGGCGACTTCGACCTCGCCGCGAGGCTCTTCTCCCGGGCGGAGCAGCAGGATTCCCATCCCAGGCACACCGCCTACCGGCTCTGGGCGGAGTACCTGATGAAGCCGCACGAGCGCAGGAGCGAGACCGAGCGAACCTTTCACAAGCTGCAAAAGAAACATCCCGACGAGGTCGTCTTTCCGTACCTGCTCGGCAAGCTGCACCTCAGGGAAAAGAACAGCTCGCGGGCGATCAAGCACTTCGAAGCCGCCCTGGAGATAGATCCCGGCCATATCGACTCGGCCAGACAGCTGCGCATCATCCGCATGCGACAACGTTCGTCGGAGCACTCGGGTCTGTTCGACCTGTTCAAACGCCGCTGAGAGAACCGGTGTGACTTCCCGCCGTCAACCGGCGGGCCAGGAGAGATCGAGGGTCTTCATCTGACACTGCTTCTCGTCGCAGAAGCTCATCTTCAGCTCGGCCCGGATCTGACCCGCCCTGCCGGACGTCCGGTAGGGTACGCGAAAGACCACCTTGCTCTCGCCGAACTGGGAGGCGTCGTTCTTGCGAAACTTCTTCTTGCTCAGCTGCACGCCGTCCGGCGCCTCGACCGTCAGCTTCCAGGGGTAGAGCGTGTTGCAGTGGTAGCCCCCTCTGCCGCTCGCCTCAATCGTCGCCACCACGTCCCCGCCGTCGTCGGTCGCGGTGGTCACCTCGACTGCGTAGAACGACCCCTTCTGGGTGACGGAGGCAAAGGCCCAGGTCGCCGCGCTCGTCGCCAGCAGCAGGGTCGCGATTGCCAACGCTCTCGGTTTGATGCACTGTCTCATCGATGTCGCTCCCGGTAACGACGAGATCGTCGTCCCTGTCTGATTCTATGACGCCGCAAAGCAGCGTCTGATACAACTTCTATGACCAAAAACGATGGCAAAGGCAAACTCCGGAGACTCGACGACCGCTGACGCGCTTTTCGAGGGGCGTTTGATCCTGGAGCAACCCGAGCGCGGGTATCGCTTCTCGGTCGATACCCCCTTGCTGATCTGGTTCGCCGCACAGGGCAGACGCGTCAAGTCTTGTGTCGATCTCGGCGCCGGCTGCGGCGCGCTGGGGTTGGCCGCGCTCGCCTCCGAGCTGGCGCAACGGGCGATCGGCGTAGAGATCCAGCCGCGGCTCGCCGCGCTGGCCCGCTCCAACGCGCGGCGCAACGGGCTCGAAGAACGCTATCGCCTGGTCGAGGGAGACATGCGCGATCCGGAGCCGCTGCTCGAGCCCCAACACCTCGATCTCGCGCTGGTCAACCCGCCCTTCTGGCCGGCCGACGACGGAGGCCGGCTACCCGGCGATCCGGAGCGGCGTACCGCCTGTCACGAGATCGCGATCGATCTTCGCGGCTGGATCGATGTCGCCGCTCGCCTGCTGCACCCCGCGCGAGGAAGGCTCTGCGCCGTCTTCCCGGCACGCCGCACCGACGAGCTGTTCGTAGCGCTGCGCGAGCGCGGTCTGCGCGCCGAGCGGCTGACCCCGGTCTACCCCGCGCCGGGCGAGCCCGCCGAGCTGACGCTGCTCGAGGCCCGCCGCGGCCGTCCGGGACGGGTCTCGCTCTCGGAGCCGATCACGCTGCATGACGCCGAGAATCGTCCGACCGCTCGGCTGGGAATCGTGCTGAGCGGCGGATTCTCCGAGGCGCTGCTGGCCCGCCCGGACCGCCGCCGCAACGAAGACTGATCGCTTCTCAGTCCACGGCGGCGCCGACGATCTCGAAATCGCCGAGCATGTCGAAAACGATCAGGCCCTGGCCCGCCTGGTCGATGATTACCAGCTCGTCCTCGGGGGTAGGCACTATGTCCGTCATCTGGTTGCCCAGCACCGCGTAGAGGGGCCGGAAGCCGCCGTCGGTCTCGAAGGTGAACGCCAGATCCTCGAACGCCTTCTTGCCCTGGGCGCCGCTGCCCTCCAGCCTGAAGGTGAAGTAGTAGTTGTAGAAGTCGTGGCCCTCGAAGACGCGTTGGCTCTTGTAGTGCAGGCGCTGCTCTTCCTCGTCCGGGTCCTCGGCTACCGGCACGCACTGGCCCTGCACGTCGTAGGAACCGTGCTCGAGGTGTCCCGTGCTGGATCCCTTCAGGACCCAGTGCCGCCAGGCGCGAATTTCGTAGGTGAACGCCTGGCCGAAGCACTGCTCGCTCAACCAGGGCGTCTGGGTGTCGACGCGCTCCAGCCGCAGGCTGTCCTCACCCAGGATCTCGGAGATCTGGTAGACGAGGTCGAGTTCCTCGAAATCGCTGCAATCCGCGCCCTCGAGCGGCGTCGGCTCGGAGGTGACGACGAACAGGTCGCCCTCGTAGCCCTCCAGCTGCGAAATGCCGTCGTACGTCTGGCCCTGGTCGCGACCGAGCACCCCTTGCGCGCAGTAGCTCTTGCTCTCGTCCACGACCACCATCTGGCCCCCTTCGCCCGCCGCGGGCTCCAGCTCCCAGAGCACGGCCGCGCCGCTCACCCCGACCTCGCCCTCCCAGCTCAACGTCCACTTCTCGCTCGACGAGCGCCGCGGATCGCAGGCGAAGCGAATCCCGTAGTCGTCGTCGGGCCTGAAATCGACGCCCTCCTGCTCGCAGTCCGGCAGCCCGGCGTCGCCGGCTCCGGCGTCTGGCTCGGCGAAGTAGGCCAGCTCGTCCGCCTCCTGCCCGGCGAGCTGCGTTCCGTCTGCCTCCAGGATCGGATCCTCGACGGCGTAAGGAAGGTTGTCCTCGTCGGAGAGGTCGACGGCGGAGCGCAACGAGTGGGGATCGAACGGATCCGCGTAGGCGTCATCGGCGTCGACGACGAACAGCGCCGCCTTGGAGGTGGAGACGACTCCGAAGGTGCCGTTGAAGGTCAGCGTCGGATCGTCGTCCTCGCCGAGCTCCTCGCCGAGCCTCAGCATCGCGACCGCCTCGGCGCGACCGGGGAGATCGATGCTGTAGGCATCCTCGGCCAGCGGGTCGTCCTCGTTGATCGGCAGGATCTCGCCTTCGAGCAGATCCACGACCAGCACGCCGCCGCGCTCGTTCTCGACCGCGTAGATCCAGCGCTCGAGGCGAGGCTCCAGGGCGATCGCCGAGCTGGTGAACTCCTCCAGCTCGAGGCGGCGCACCAGCGCTCCCTCTCCCAGCGGTCCCGGCTGATCCAGCTCCAGCGCCGCGGAGACCAGGATCTCGCTGTCGATCTCGGCCAGGTAGTGGCCGTCTATTCCGCCCACGAACAGCGCGGGTGTCTGCTCCGAGACGACCAGCGCCCAGGGGGCGATCCCCTCGGGCGAGTCGTCCTCCACGGCGTGGGGAATCCCGGTGGCCGAGTCGAGGCGCATGTAGCCCAGCTCGCAGCCCGCGACCGGAGCTTCGCCGCCGGTCGAGGCGGGACACAGCTCCGGGTCGAGGGAGATCACCGAGAGGCGACCCATCGTGGGCATCGTGACGAAGGCGAATGAATCGCGGATCGACTCCGCCTTGGCGATCGCGATCCGTCCCCCGGGCCCGCTCAGCGGAACCACGACCGCCGGCACGATCTCCCCGCTGAACACTTCGGGGACCTCGATCACCGAGAGATCCTCGGTCTCGAAGTTCGAGGTCACCACCTTGCGCCCATCCCAGGTCGCCGCGATGTCGCTGGGCTGGCCGCCCACCGGCACGAAGCTGTTGTATGGAATACGCTCGTCCTGATCGATGATCGACTGGGAGCCCACGTCCACCACCGCGACCTCTCCCGGAGTGGTCTGCGTGACGAAAGCCAGCAGGCCGGCCTCGGGGAGCGGCCCGCTGCAATAGCCCTCGACGCCGTATCCCGACGAGCGGCAGCAATCCAGGGGGTACGTCTCGGTCGCCACGCCGCCGTCGGCCTCCACGCGGTCGTAGCAGACCAGCGCCACGTCCTGGGGGCGGTCGAACTGCGAGATGTCGGCGTCCGGGGGGTTGTCCTCGCACGCCGACGCCAGCATCAACGCCGTCAAGACCAGGCCAGCGACTGCCGGTGAGCGATCAGTCATGACCCTCCGGGAGACGCGGCCTGCCGATCTTGACGATCCGGCCCGCGTCGTCGCGCAACAGGTTGAAGTAAGGAGGCCGCACCTCGATGATGCTGATCGTCGACTCGGAGAAGTTCGCCACATAGGCCAGGCGCCGGCTCCGGTCGAAATAGATCGCGTGGGGCCCCTCGCCCACGGACTGCACGGCCATCACCATCATCAGCTCGGTATCCACGATGAACACCTTGCCGGTCAGAAAGCACAGCACGAAGGCATAGGTCACGTCGCCCGCCTCGCTCGCGATTCCGGCGTCGTCTTCGTAGAGAGCCACCACCGAGGGGTCGGTGCAAACCGAGGTCATATCCACCATCTCGTGCGAGTCGGCGTCCAGCTCGAGCAGCGCCGAGGGGGTGCGTGTCGCCATGTATACTCTCTCTCCGCCCGAGGTAACGGCCAACCCGCGTCCGTCGGTGCCGGCGTACATCTCGTTTCCCAGATCGATATGGCTCACCTGGCCGAAAAACGGGTTGTAGGAGTATTGCCCGGTCTGGGTGTCGGTGAGCACCTCGAGCACCGCCACCTGCGCCTGCTGGGAGCGACCGGAGACGTAGACCTCCCGGCTGACCGGGTTGACCGCGATGCCGCTCGCGCCGGGAACGACGCCGCCCAGCACGTCGATCAGCTCTCCCTCGGCCTGCCCGCCGGCGCTGCCGTCCTCGACGACGAACAAGGAGACCTCGCCGCCGGCCAGGTGCGTGGCGAATCCCAGGGTGGTGGTGTTGCCGCTGACCGGCTCCGGGTAGTCCAGCGCTGCCACTTCGTAGGGCTCGATCGGCAGCGAGTGATCGTCGTTGCTCTCCACGCGATGGGCGCTGTCGCAGCGCCGATCGCCACCCTCGCCGCAGCTGAGCAGATCGCCGTCCTCGGGCCCGCCCACGTCCACCAGCAGGATCGCGCGCTCTCCGCGCACGGGAATGATCGCCCGCTCTCCCGAGGGCGTCAGCTCCAGGTCGCTGGCATAGGCTCCGACCCGAATCGTCTCCTCCTCGATCGCCAGCTCGGATTCGTCGATGAAGAGGTACTGCCCGTCGCGGCTGACCTCGCTGGAAGGATCATCGAACCGGCTTTCCAGATCGCCTACATCGATCAGCATCAACGTGCCGGAATTGTACTCTAGGTCGAAATTGGAGTTGAGCACCATCAGGCGATCGCCGCCGGCAACGCCCGCGATCCCGACAGGGTAGATGAACCGGTCGTTGGGAGGGTTCACGCCGTCCGTGTCGGGCATGCAGCCCGCCGCGAGCAGAAGGGCGAGCGCGGCGGCGATGATGCTCCAGCTCCTCATGGCTGAGGGATAGTAGACGAACCCCTTCCACCGCGCAAGCTGGCGCCGGGGGCGGAGCCGGCAATGGATCGGGCCGGTCCGGACAGGGCTACAGGACGTCGGGCTTGGGATGGGGCACGGGCACCGGAATCACGTGCCGCTTGAGCACGTCGGCCGTGTCGCGGGTGCCGAGCTGGTCGAAGAGGAACGAGAACTTCTCCTGGAGCTGCTCGCAGATCGCCGCGCGCACCTCGGCGGGAAGATCCCAGACCTGGCGCTTGAAGGGGCCGAAACCCTTCTTGCGCGTCTTGTAGATGAACTGCTCGTCGGTCTGGCCCTCCTTGCGCTCCGAGGCGTGATTCTCCTCGAGGTGCTTGTAGATCTCGTCGCGCAGCTCCGAGGGGAACTTCTCGTGATCGTAGATGATATTCTGGAACCCGGTGGCCAGGTGGATCTCCGAGGCGCCGGTCTTGGGGAAGTGATGGAACGCCTCGTCCGGCAGCGTGGAGGCGCCGTGCTGCACCGCTCCCGAGATTCCGTACTTCTCGCGCGCCGCTTTGGTGATCGACTCCAGCACGCCGAAGTCCAGCTTGACCTCGGCGACCGACCCGTCGGGCAGCGGCACGCCGCCGTGCGAGGTTCCCGTCTGCACCGAGATCTTGGAGATCCCCTTGATATCGGGCGCGGTCTCGGCAAAACCGTCCATGAACGCGCAGAACTCCTCGACGGTGCTGTTCTTTCCGCCCACCTCGCCGATCTCCCCGCCGACCGAGACGGTGATCCCCTCGGGCTGGACTTCGCGGATCAGCTTCGTTATCTCGGCGCAGCGCTCGTAGTTGGCCCGCTGCTGCTCCTGGAGCGTATCCTTGTCCAGATCGACCAGTGTCGAGCTGTCCACGTCGATGTTGTAGAAACCGGCGGCGATCGCCTCCCTGGTCAACGCCTTGACCGACTCCACCTCGGGGGCGGGATCCTTCTTCATCTTGGCCAGCTTGAACTGGAAGTGATCGCCCTGGAGCATGACCGGCAGCTTCCAGCCCTCCTTGAGGGCGGCTCCGAGAACCGAAGAGACGTACTCCGCGGGCCGCTGCTCGGTGTAGCCCACCTCGGAGCGGGCGATCTCGAAGATGACCGGGCCGGTGCCCAGCTTCTCGGCCGCGGAGAAGACGGTGCGCGCCGCGTCGTAGGTCAGGCCGCGCAGGTTGATCGCCGGGACGGTGAAGCCGCTGACCTCGCCGCGACCCATCGCGTCGTAGAGACCCTGGATCGAGGCCGAGCCGCATCCCAGCGCCTGGCTGGCCGACCAGATGATCCAGCGCGCGGCCTCGCGCACGTCGTCGTCGCCGAAGACGGCGCTGCGCACCAGACGATCGATCGGCTCGCCGCGCAGGGCGTCGGCATCGGTGACATCCACGCCTTCGTCCTTGATCTCGACGACTCCGGAAAGTGACTTTCTCAGCTCTTCCAAGCTCTCGTACGGCATCGCAAGACTCCTTTCTCGCGTTCGGCAGGGCGCGGCCCCACATACCACCCGGCTCCATCATACGATGCCGCCCAAGCGATGCAAGCACCGCGCAGGGGCACGAAGCAGCAGCGGCGCCCGGCGCCCCATCAGCGCGCCTCGGGCGGGAGGTCGAAGCGGTAGATGGCGTCCTCGGAAGGGTCCTCCTTCATCATGTGCACGTAGACCTTGTCGCCCCAGACGCGCGGCGTCTGCTTGGCCCTGCCCGGCAGGTCGGTGACCTGGAACTCCTGCTCGGTGGAGAGGTTGTAGCCCCAGATCTCGGCGCAGGAGAAGTTGTTGACATTGTTCGGGTTGTCGCAGGCACGGTAGTCCAGCCAGATTATGTTTTCTCCGTGGACGTCGGGGTAGCAGGCGATCCACTCGCCGCTCG